>CAYRFX010000019.1:0-33193 GCA_964423665.1 uncultured Bacteroidaceae bacterium
TCTTAACGCCATGCCGCCCGTGTTATTATAACATTTACACGATTTTCACATATTTTATATAACGGTTTCTAAACTATTACAAGCGGGCATAATATGAATTATAGTCATAAATAACCAATAAACTACATTTTTTGCCAAAAACAACTATTGCGAGAGTTGTAAAAGAGGAGTATTTTTGCAAAGCAAAAATAACCGATGCTGTTTTTGCAATAAAACAATACATATTTAAGAAAAAAGAATACTATAATATATGAAACTTTCGGAGCTTAAAAACGGAGAAACCGCGGTCATTGTGCGTTTGTCGGGGCATGGAGGATTCCGCAAGCGAATAATGGAGATGGGGTTCATAAGGGGCGAGAAGGTGAAATCGGTGCTCGATTCGCCTATGCACGACCCTGTGAAATACCATATTATGGGCTACGATGTATCCTTGCGCCGTGGCGAGGCAGATATGATTGAGGTTCTGCCAGAGGAGGAGGCGAAGAAAGAGCTAACCCCGGCCCCGTCGTTCAGTTGCTTTTCGGCTTGTGAGGAGTGCAACGGATGTGCTTGCAGGAACTGCACTCAGCGCAAGGTATCCACAAAAAAGAATAATGTGATAAATGTTGCTCTTGTGGGCAACCCCAATAGTGGAAAAACATCTATTTTCAATGCCTTGGCAGGCGAGAATGAGCATGTGGGTAACTATAGCGGTGTTACCATTGATGCAAAAACAGGCAGTTTCAACTACAAGGGATACCGCATAAACATCACCGACCTGCCGGGTACTTACTCCATTGCTGCCTATTCGCCCGAGGAGATATATGTGCGTCGCCACCTTTTTGAGCAGATGCCCGATATTATAATAAACTCGGTTGTGGCATCGAACATTGAGCGTAACCTCTACCTCACCACCGAGCTCATCGATATGAACCTGCGTACAGTGGTTGCACTAAACATGTATGACGAACTGCTCGCCAGCGGAGCAAAGATTGATTATGACCATTTGGGCGGTATGATGGGTATCCCAATGGTTCCAGTGATTGCAAAAACCGGAAAGGGGCTCGACAAGTTGCTTGACATTGTAATTGAGTTGTTCGAGGGCAGAAACAGCACAATAAGACACATACATATAAACTACGGCAACACACTTGAGAGTGAGCTCGCTCCCCTATCGGAGGAGATGCACAAGGCGAGCGACCTACCATACCAGTTCCCCGTGCGTTACTGGGCTCTTAAATTATTAGAGCAGGACAAGGAGGCTGTGGCACAGTTGCAAAACTGTACCAATCTGAAAAAATGGGAAGAGATTGCCGACCACGCAGCAAAAAAGATACAATCGAGCCTTAATATTGATGTAGAAACCGCCATTAGCGATGCAAAATATGGTTTTATAAATGGTGCTTTGCAGGAGACATACACCCCAGGAAACAAGGACACACAGAAACATACCCGCCGCATAGACCGCCTTGTGGCAAACCGCTGGCTGGGATTCCCCATTTTCATTCTGGTGATGTGGGTGATGTTCTACACCGTATTCCTCTTGGGAGCATACCCACAAGATTGGATTGATGCCCTTTTCTCACTATTCGGGGATTTTGTAACAAAATTTATTCCCAAGGGAGCCGTGCAGGATTTGATTGTAAACGGAATTATCGGCGGAGTGGGCAGCGTGGCTGTATTTATCCCGCAGATACTTATATTGTATCTCTTTATCTCGCTAATGGAGGATTCGGGATATATGGCGCGTGCCGCATTCATTATGGACAGGCTTATGCACAAAATGGGGTTGCATGGGAAATCCTTTATCCCCATGCTCATGGGATTTGGTTGCAACGTGCCGGCTATTATGGCTACACGCACTATTGAAAGCCGTAGCAGCCGCATTATAACAATTTTAGTAACCCCGTTTATGTCGTGCAGCGCACGCCTGCCGGTGTTGGTGCTTTTTGCAGGAGCATTCTTCCCCGAGCACGCACCCACGGTACTAATCTCACTCTATCTGCTGGGGATTGTTGTTGCGGTACTCACAGCGCGCCTGTTGCGTTGCACACGTTTCAAAAAAGACGAGACACCGTTTGTTATGGAGCTGCCGCCCTATCGCATACCCACCCTGCGCGCCACCCTGCGGCACATGTGGGAGAAGTGTGAGCAGTACATCAGAAAGATTGGAAGTACCATTCTTGTGGCAACAATAATTATATGGTTCCTCAGCTATTTTCCACGCCCCGAGGTGAACGAGCAAGGAGTACCTGCCGGCACAGAACAAATAGCCGTCGGAAACTACGAATCGTCGTACATCGGTATGATTGGGCACACTATTGAGCCTTTGCTGGCACCATTAGGACAAAATTGGAGATCGAGCGTTGCCATTCTCACAAGCATACCGGCAAAGGAACTTGTGGTGAGTACATTCGGTGTGCTGTACAGCAGCGACACGGAAGAGGGCATTGAGGAGGATTTGAAAGAATCGGGCGACTTCACGCCACGCTCGGCAGCAGCGTTCCTTGTGTTCATTCTGCTTTTCTTTCCCTGCATTGCCACCATTGCCACCATCGCCACAGAGACAGGCAGCCGCCTGTGGGCGCTCTTCTCGGTGGTATATAACACTGCTGTTGCTTGGATTGCAGGTTACCTTGTTTACATTATTGGAGGACTATTTTAATTACAGAAAAACTATATAAATATGACAATAGAGACAACTTACAAGAAAAATATGAAGCTTGCCGAGCTCATTGCAGCCGACAAGAGCCTGCTATCGATATTGCAACGTTTGAACATTCGCTTGGGCTTTGGCGAGGCAACTATTGAGGATATATGCACGCGCTACAATATTTCCACAGGGCTCTTCTTGGAGATATGCAATATCTATTCGTTCCGCCACCACCAGCCACAGATTGAGGCTCTTGGCAACAGCGATATTGCCAGCATCACCACATATCTGCGTGCATCGCACAAGTTCTATACAGAGGTATGTTTCCCTGCCATACACGACAGCGTTCACAAGCTTGTGAAGGAACTTGACGATGTGAACCGACGCCTTATCGACAAATTCTACGATGACTATGACAACGAGGTGAACAACCACTTCAGATATGAAGAGGAGGTTGTGTTCCCCTATATTGAAAGCATGCAAGCCGGGGAGAAGCCTGCCGACAACGCATACCACATCAGCAAATTCGAGGATAACCACAGCAATATCAACGAAAAGCTGAACGACCTGAAGAACATCATTATAAAATACCTCCCCGAGGAGCACTCCTCAGCACTGCGTTTCAACCTGCTCAACGACATTTATGCCGTGGAAAGCGACCTGCGCAAGCACTCATTAATTGAAAACAAATTGCTTATCCCCTTGGTGGAAATAATGGAAAAAGAGCATGGAAAAGAGTAACAAATACAAAATACTGCTGATAGAGCCATCGGAGATTGTATCGGCCGGCATATCGGCAATCATTGCCCGTAACCCCGAATTTACCATTGTTCAGACATTGAGCAACCCGGGGTTCTACAATGCACAGAACAGCGATATTGATATTATAATCATTAACCCCGCTGTCATAGACTACAACGAACGATTCGATATTCGTTCATACTTTGGCAAAGAGAATCTTACTATCGTGGCACTCACACAGGTGAGTTACGAGGAGAGCGTGATACGCCAATATAATGGTTGCATAGGCATTTATGATAATGCGCAACGCATTATACAAAAGCTGAAAAGCGCGATGGAAGATGCCACGCAGGCACCAAAGAACGATATTAATGAGCTATCTACTCGCGAACGCGATATTTTGACAGCGGTGGCAAAGGGAAAGACCAACAAGGAGATTGCCGATGAGTTTAATATTTCGATATACACCGTAATTTCGCATCGTCGCAACATATCACAGAAGCTTGGTATAAACAGTATATCGGGTCTCACTGTCTATGCAATCATGAACAAGTTGGTGGATATGTCCGACTTCAACTAAATATATACAAAAAACTCCGAGGAATTTCCTCGGAGTTTTTTGTATTTTCATATCATTTACTGCCGAACGGCTGCACCTTTCTCCAAATCTCGCCAAACCATGTATCATTATTATTGGCTGTGAGATACTCAATATACATTATATTCTTCTCGGCATCCTTGAACTCATATTTCAAACTTGTTATAGTGTTGGTGAGCCCGGGATTTGTATAATGGTCGGCAATATACTCCAAATAGTTGCCGCCAGCCTTAACCTCTATCTCGCCACGCTGGGTAACATAAGTCTCTGTTACCGAGTATGGTTTCTCTTTCTCACTACCTGTAACATCAATTGTTACACACACCATTGCGAAGTAGGTATTATCCTGATTTATACTCTTAAATATGGGCTTGCCAATGTATTGAATAGAACCATCGGGAGCCTCACGTTCCTCAACATATTGCCACAAGCCACAGAGGTTTTTATCAACTACCTGCTGCGCATTCACATAAGCTGCACCCCCAATTAAAAGAGCTGCAAAAAGTAGCATCATTCGTTTCATATGAGTATTATTTTATGGTTAATATTAGTTTTCTTTTGCAATGTACGACTTTTTTCGAACAAATAAAAAAAAAGAGCATTTTTTTAGCACTCAAAGGTAGTTTTATCTGTTTATAAGAATAAATTTAGTATTTTCGCGCGGCATTACGAGCAGTAAATAACAGTATGAAATATATTTTCACATTTCTTGGAAGCCTTTCGTTGGTTTTAGGCATCATAGGTATTTTTGTGCCTATGCTGCCCACCACCCCGTTCCTTTTACTCACCGCAGCATTATACTTTAGAAGCTCGCCCAAGCTGTATGAATGGCTTATGAACCACCCGCAGCTGGGCACATATATTCGCAATTTCCGCGAGAACAGAGCTATACCTCTGAGAGTGAAGGTTGTTTCTGTTACTCTTGTATGGGGCACCTTGCTTTACTGCGCGTTTGGGATAGCACAACAATGGTGGTTGCAAATATTGTTTCTGCTGCTTGCAACGGGCATCACCGTTCATATTCTGCACTACAAGACATTGAGATAGTGCAAGAGCATAAAAGAGGCTCCCGCCTGTGTCATTGTTATATTACAACAACAAGGCAGGAGCGCAAATCTATAAGTTTCTTGTTCAAAAACGCGGTTTCACATACTTATCATTTGAAGATGTAAAATGAAGCCCGGGAACACCACCCCCCTCATTGGGATAATACATTGATTTTATCAATGAATAATCCTTCGCATTTAGTGCATAATAGAATGTTCCACAGCTCTTTTTAACACAAACGGTCCAATCGAATAGATTGCCAAAGATACTCAAAGCATCGGTTTGCGGATTGAAACTCTCCACACCCGTCTGCACCAGCTCATATGTACCGCTATTGAGCACATACAAGCGATTCTCTTCGTCGGTGACAAATCCCAGGGTTTTCTTATCCTTGAACTCTGTGATGAAGAGATATTTTGCTTTGAATCCGGCAGGGAGTTCTATATGACGCACATAAGGACGACCAACCATCTGTTTAAGATGGAAGAGCTTGCCATCATTATCCAACAACAAATATCCCTCGTCATACTCCTTGCGAGCATTGGGATTGCCTGCGATATAACGAATGGGGAATGAAAAACCTTTTCTATGCATCATTTCGGTAAAACTGCGGCTCTTCTTCCCGTCAATAGTATTTGTTTTGGAGTTTATAAATTCCACCCCTTTGTCGGTACCACGAAAAACATCGTCGGGCATCACCAAATCAACACGCCCCGATTTGCTCTCGAGCAATGGGTAAAGTGGAATTTTCACCACATTTATATCCATGGGGTTGCTGCGAAAAGAGAAATTAGCCAACTGAGCTTCACGAGGGGTGAACCCCACACCATGGAGCGTATCGGGGAAACGCTCGTCTGCCATGAGCTGGCGCATATAAAAGAAGGGCAGCAGGCTGTCCACCTCTTCCTGTGTATATTCCGTACCATCTTGCGACACCCTCACAGCACCACCCTTCGCCTCGGAATAGGTTGTGGATATAAAATCACCGGTAATGGTGCTGTATAAAACAAACGGTGAGCGCACCCCTTTGGCTGTGAAGAATGTATAACACCACGGTAACTGCCACAACAACAGCAACACAATGGTTATAAATAAAAATATCTTACTGAATCGTATCATATTTTCCTGTATTTGAGATTAATCCTGTTTACCCTCCTTGAAACGCGCAATAGACAACCACGAGAGTGTTGTTAAAAGGATTGTATATATAACTAATAGAGGAAGAAAACCATTATAAGCCTCGGGAGCTGATGCGAGAAAAAACACTCGCAACAGCAATACACTTATGAGCATGTACAGCACACGGCGTTTCCATGTTGGTTCAAGGCACACCCATGCCACCAACAGATAGGCAGCCACACCTGCGATGAACCATGGTGCAGAAGTGAGTAACACACGGCTGTACAACTCCGGTGCAAAAACTGTCTGCATGTAAAGCCACATGATGAGCCAGCATATTGCAAAGCAGAGAATCAACGCCAAAAGGCCATATAACAGCATCTGATTTATCATTCTAAGCTGCGGTATGGGCAAATGCAGCGTGAGTTTAAGACATTTGCGGTGCATTTCGGGTACAAACTGCACCACCGCAAGCAAAACACCCACAAGCAGCGGAATAAATTCGAGCAAATCGACAAAAACAACATCCTTTGCCAGCATCACCTCCCACACATGCTCAATACCTTTGAGATTTGCCACACGGTTGATGCGCAACATTGAATATATCACAAAACCAAACATGGTGAGCGTGGCTAATAGCAAATACCAACGGGTTTTTATCCACTCTTTATAAAATATCGCTACCATTTTATTAATATTTTCCTGTTAAACCAATAAACGCATCTTCCAGATTAACCGACTCACACTTAAGTTCACTATATGGGACACCTGCCTCCTTGAACTTTGCTTCCACCTCCCGTATAGAGAGGAAAGAGTGTGTCTCGAGCCTGTTTCTAATAACAGAAGGGTGATAGAAAGATTCACTCTCAAGCCCTTGCAGTGCGCACCCGTCAGGCAACAGACAGGTATAACGTTTAATACCTGAGAGCAACTCGGTCACTGGTTTCTGGAAGAGGATTTTCCCATAATCCATTATTATGCAATCGTCTATAAGGCGTTCCATATCCTGAATGATATGTGATGTCAAAAAGACGGTTTTATTCTCGGAACGCGCATAATCCTTCAGATAATCAACAAAGAGACGACGATAACCGGGGTCGAGTCCCAATGAAAAATCATCGAGCACCAGCAACTCGGGGTTTTGGGCAAGTATAAGCCCCAATGCAACCTGTGAACGCTGCCCGCATGACATTCTTGATATACGTTGCCCGGGAGCCACCTTCAGTTTGTTCATCAGTTCGTAGTATGCATCCTTGCGCCACTGCCCGGGATAGAAGGCTGCATAGAACTTTTCTATCTCGCGAATGGTCATAAACTGGTATTGTACATGACCTTCGATGAGCAGACCTATGTTACGGCGCAAAGCAGGGTCCATCTCCTGAATATTTTGCCCGAAGATGCGACATTCACCTGAACGGGGCTTCAAATAGCCGCTAAGAATATTTATCGTTGTAGTCTTTCCTGTTCCGTTCTTTCCCAGAAGACCCAATATCCTTCCTTTGGGCACATTAAAACTCAAGTTCTCATAGATGAGTCTCTTGCCATAATAATGCGTAAGTTCTTTACACTCAATTATATTCTCCATGTGTTATAAAAATATAAACAACAAAGGTACCGCAATACCCAAAATCAACTCTATGCCTCCCCTGCCCCACAGACCTTTGGAGCCTTTGTTCATTATCAGTCCCGTGATGGTTATAAGTATAAGCGAGACGGCAAAAATATCGGAAAAGTGTGTCCACCAACGCCCGGGATTATAATGCAATTTTGTCATTGCCGAAATTAGCGGACGACGGGTGAGTTTCTCATAAACAGCTTGTTGCGTGCTTAAATTAACCCACAGATTAGAGCCGCTTTTGAGAAACACTTTCATTGTATTCTCCTTTGGAAAATAGTGTTTTGTATAGTTTTTCTCCTCGTCCAGAGTTTCAAGCAAGCGCAACACATCATCTTTTTTAATTGCACTTTTCACAGGCAGAGCCTCCTGCAGAGCAAACTCCTTCACCTCAATGGAATAATCGGGGTTTATTGTATTGCGATGATTCATCACAATACCGGAAATTGCATATATCAATATCATTCCCGAGAAGAAGAAAGAGAGGTCGCGGTGTATGGTGCGGCTCCACTTGCGGATTTTTGTTGTTGCATTATTGAATTTCATATGAAACAGCCTCTACAAAATAGAACGACAAATAAGCCTTTCCACACTCCTCCTGACGCTTGGCAATCTTGGCACGAAAATCGGCAATGCGCCCTTCAACGGTGTTGGCAGTTTCGCCGCGAGCATTTTTCTCGGTGCTGCAACCACCTTCTCCGTCGCCATGCTTATCACCGCCTAATGCCTTGGTCTTTGCCTCCCATTGTTGCAAATAAGCCTCATCTATGCGCTCTTCTTTAAGCACTCCATTCACTTTTACAATATTGTTTATGCATTTTGTATCGAATGAGCCCAGTTTTGCAGCCTCCACACGAATGGTTTTTGTATCATCGCTGCCCATCATGAAGATTTTTGTTGCACCATGCTTGCAAGCGTGTGTACACACGCCGTCAAAAACCACTTCTTTATTAACAAGAGATTCGGCATTGGCAAGGAGATTGTCAATATCCATTACCGATGCAACTTCTGCTTGCTCCGTTGCTTGAGCCGCGGTTTGCTGTTTGTTTCCACAAGATACTGCAAGGCACACAAAAGCCATTGCTGCGATTGTAATTCTAAATGCTTTCATCGTTTAATTTTTTAATGTTATTCAATTATTCGTTTTCTTTTATTTTAATTAAAATGTGCACCCTATCGCAAACGACAGTTCGTGAAGGGCATCACCAGGAATAAATTTTGTATCAAAAGCCTTTGTATAGCCATACATGAACGATGCATGAACTCTAAGACCTGAACTATTTATGCGATGCGCATACCTGATGCCGACTTCTCCTTTCATGCGGGCAGCAGTAAAGTATTCATACTCCTGCATCAGATAGAGTTGCATACTCTGTGGTGTGTTACCACCTGTTACCGTTGCCGCATACATTTTATCCTCATATGGTTCCCCGTTTCCTTTCTGATACATGCCACCTATATGCAATGTACATGCATTATCTTTGTGGAATATCAAACGCTCGGCAATAATGTTTATCTGATAATGGCAGAGTTGCTGTTTTCTGCAATAGGGATAGACGACAGATTTTATATCCCTGCCCGAATAAGAGATATTACCTTTTGTTATCCACAGTGGCATCTCCTCTTTCATTCCCCAATATCCTACATAACCAACCTGTGCCTGAAATTGCTTTCTGTCTGAGGTCTCGAGCTCGCCATAATAATTCACATTGGTAAGCCCACCGCCGGCATTGTCGTAGCGATAGATATTTTCGTTGTTCTTCACTGCCTTGTGCTGTGCTGCCCATTGGAAGATATGATAGCTCTTTTTGCTCTTGAACGATAGAGAACCTTTATAGGCATACTCATTGCCGCTATGATTGCTAAAGACCACAGTGGAGGGAGATTTCTTGCCATAATAACCATCTCTCACCGATGCAGAAACTTCATTGAACAGATTCCATTCAGTGTTTACCTTCCAGTTTGCCTGAAAGGAACCGCCATAATAGGAATCGGTCAATGGTTTCTCTTCCCCGTCGCTTGTATATCCGTTCTCGCCGAACTGCTCCTTTTTACCCCAAAAGACACCATAATCCACCAGCGAGTTATATGTTTTGTCTGTTTTGCCATACATATCAAGATAGATGCCCTCTACCCTGCGATTGTATTTGAGGTTGGTTCCCAAATCCAGATGGGGATTCAAATGCAGAATCACTCCCAAACTTGCATTCAGGTCCATAAGTTCGTTCTTGTGGCGCAAATCCTTCATCTTACCATAGTTGGCAACCACATAATCAAGCTTCCCGCCTAAAACAATCTTATCGGACAGCTCCATGCTTACAGCACCTGCCAGATGATAATGTTCCATTTCCTTTTCTCCCCTGTTGTCATCGGTATATTCAACTATATTGAAAGGCGCATCATCGGGGTTGATAAAATATGAGCCTGCCATGTGCTTCCCGGCAAACCAATAATAGTCGAGCAAGCCATAGAGAACAACTCTCTCGTTCAGGCGATAATACGACTCTGTCAAGGCACCAAGAGTGAGAGCGTTATCGGAACCGCCATAATTGACAAAATCGCCGTTAATCTTATTGGCATATCCCTCGACAAAAGAAAGATGAATGGAGGGTAGTTTACACAAACCTGCAGCATTCTCACTCGATAGCCATGCATGATTGTTCTCAACCTGCTCTATGGTCTTCCAGCCGATGCCGGCAGGCTGCTGAGCAGGCAAGCCGAGGCTCAATGCCCCGGCTACCAGACTCATAGCTATTGTTTTCGAATGATTATACATATACAGGAGAGATGTTAGTCTTTCAGAGATGCCTGTGCACGCTCATGGAAGTCGTTGGTTGAATTATTGGTATCTTTGTATATGATGCGTGCACCATTCTTCATTGAAGCCTCTGCATCGATATCGCTTGCATCAGTTACACCATCTACGCCCAACGCATAGCCATACACCAACTTGCCTTCGTTCTCGGGCAAAGCTTCGGTAGCCTCTTTATCTACATTGCGGTAGAGAGAGTGCCCCAACTTATTGGTAAGCAGCACAGAACCGGCATCGATATCATCGGTAAAGCGTTTTTTGTTGGTATCCAAATATGCTGTCGAGAACACCTCGATACCATCGAGAATCCACTCGTTGGGCACTTTTGCACAGCAATATACCACATTACCCTCTTTGCCTGCGGTGTAGTGATAATCGGGGTTGCTTGCAAACTCGGCGGGAGTGATGCCTTTGGTGGTGAATATGTAGAATGCGGGAGATACTATACTCAAGGGCCAAGCATTAGCTTGGCCGTATTTATAAGCCAGCAACCAGTTATCGGTTGAAATCTTATCGGAGGGAGTGGGATAGTAGCTTGTATTCCCATAATCATCCATATCATATGTGCAATAATCGGCATTGCTCAAATCAACCGAAAGGCTGTATGTCCGGGTGTGGTCTATTGCACCAGTCAAGGCTATCACAATCTGCTCGCCGGGAGCGAGTGTTACAGGATTCTGTGTGTACCATATACCGTTTATCGCGGGAGTATAGCCGGCACCTGCATATGAAAGCTCGCCATTTACATAGTTGTTTATAGTTGCATTTGCATTATAAGGGTCCACAATTCCTAAGCAGAGATTCTCCAAAGCAGCCTCAGAGCTTGAGTTATTATATAGCACGGCATATTTGTCGAACTGGTAGAAACCCGAGCCATCGTCCTTGGGACAGCCGCCGCAATAGAGTTCCTTAATAACAATCTGCCCCGATTTTGACTCGGTCAATTCAAGAGTTACCACATCGGCTCCTGTCCATTGCTCTGTAACAGTGATTCCGCTTTTTACCCCGTTCAACAGATAGGTAAAGCCGTCTAAAGCGCGTTGTTCGCTTGCCGATGCCTCATAGATGCCATTTGGCACTATAAACACGCAAGTACCCGTATTATCTGTAACCGTACTGTATATCTGCCCGTTACCGGTGAGGGTTACTGCAACACCCTCGGCCGGGAGAATATCGCTGCCGGCAGGATATGCAAGCTGCACCTTAACGGTGTATGTGGGATAAGAATTACCATCATCATCACTACAAGAGACAAACACGGGGGCGACACCTATTATAAGTGCCAAAATCCACAATAATGAATACTTTTTCATAGTCCTTTTTTTATTAGTTATAATTTTAGTTTTAATGATATTCCGTAATAGAATTTAGGTACATGCGAGCTGTTGAAGAGCGAGGATTCCATGCCGGTCTGCGATGCTTTGATTTTGCCGGTATGGTGAAAAAAATTCTTTGCAAAGAATGTTACAGATGCAATATCGCCTATCTCTTTTGTGAGGTTGATGTTCGCCGCAAATGAAGAGGATATGCGGTTCGCATTAAAATAATAGGCGGTATTTGTCTTTATAACCATCTTGGCAAGCTCATTGTACAAAGCCTTGTCGTGCTCTTTTGCCCAAGCAAATTTCTCGGCAAATGGTATTTTGGTTGCAGGGTCTTCCCATGTGGTGTAGTATAAAGGATAGACTGCCACATATTTGTTTCTGTCGTAGATATCGGTATCGGAACCGAAATAGTCGCCCGCATTTTCGAGGACAAAGCCACGGGCACCATCGTCAAACTCATTCAAAGCTTGTTTGTAATTATAGAAGTTGCCCTCTACCCTCACGGAAAGAATCATACGCACCTTGGGGATATGTGTTGTGATGGTTAAATTCATATCCAACTGCCTCGACAAACTCCCGTTCGACACACTCACCGAGCCGGAAGTGGTTCCTTTATAATAACCCACATATTTATAAGGGTTGCCATCTGCCATTGTGGAGGCCGACGAGGGAACAGAGGCACATATTGTCTCATCGAGCCCTTTATAACTGTAATATTTACCGTCCAGGCGAACAGATGTTGACAATGAGTTGATGCGGGCAAAATCAATCACCCAATCTATGCCGTATCTTCTCACAGGCGAGCCGTTGGTATAACGCACATTGCTCTTGAATGTGTTGCGGGTATTATAGGCAAGTTGCCGGGCAGGAAGCACTCCTGTTTTGTCGTGTACGGTAACAATCCCCGTTACTTGGTCTATTTTGTAGAGACGGTTCTCCACAGGAATGGTGCATACATTAAGATGCTCTTGTGTTGTTTGCTTGTAACTGTATGGTGTATATTCATATACCGACATGTAGGGATTCATCGTCTTATTGTAAAACGCCGATACAGAGATTTTCGTTCCTTTCACTTTGGTCTCAAGCCCTAATTCCATCTGGCGTGTATATTGCCACTTCAAATCGGGGTTGTAGATAGCTTTTGCAGGCATGGTGTAATATGCATAATAAGAAGTGTTGTCATCTGTAGATGCCGAGGAGAATGCCAGCTTATCGCTATATGTGGGAGAGGGATAGAGGACCTCGAAGGAGGGCAACTTCACAGATTTCCCGACACCGCCATAGATGCTTAAATCGCTAATCCACTGCTCCTTATCCTCCCAGAAGGTGTATTTCGCATTCATTCGCGGTGAGAACGATGCAGCCGTCCCATACTCCGATTTTTCGATGCTTGTTACATCGGAACGCAAGCCGGCAGTAATCTGCAAGAAGGACTCTTTCCCCATTGGAAGATGCATGCGGTCTTCTATATACAATGCATAATTGTGCATAAATGGAAGCTCATCGTAACGATATTCACGCCATGTGGGAGCATAGCGCATATCATCATAGTATGTGCCACGCCCGTTGTTCCCGCTGCAACTCCATTCTGCACCCACCATAACACGGTTATGTACATCGTTCCACTGTCGTGCCCAGTCGGCTTTTATTTTCATGCTATAATCGATGGGCTTGCTATCGGTGTAGTTCATACGAAACCAATAACCCGTGGGGCTGAGAATAATATTTGCATTGGGATTATCATCATATTTCGACGCCACAAAATACCCCTCTTCGGTTGTGTGAATATAGGGACGGGTAGATGCGCTGTTCTCATTGGATTTTACTTTGGAAAGTTTATCTGAATATACCACAGAAGCCATCAGACTCACATTAGTAATCCAGGATTTGTTCAACAGCCAATCGAGCTTGATATTTCCACGAAAAGTATAGTCCCGGGTATCGGTAAAAGTTTCACTGAAAGCATCGGGGTCGGCTTTTGAGTTATAACCGCCAATAT
Source organism: uncultured Bacteroidaceae bacterium (assembly GCA_964423665.1). Taxonomy (GTDB): domain Bacteria; phylum Bacteroidota; class Bacteroidia; order Bacteroidales; family Bacteroidaceae; genus HGM04593. Next base: position 13,889 of record CAYRFX010000019.1, read on the forward strand.
TTCCTGTAACGTTGGCAGTAAAGGATAAAGGCTGCCCGTTCTTTTCGTTAAACGTGTTTGTATAGATGAGCGAGAGCGAATTGCGGTCGTATGCCGTATAAGGCGACAAGATATTTGAAACAGATTTTGTACGTTCAAAAGATGTGTTCAATGTTCCGAACCGTTTTCCAAGCTCCCAGCCCTTGCTTAGAGCTATTTGCTTGGTCTTTGGCTCTGTGGCAAAACTCACATTAAAAGGAGTCTTTCCTTTTATTGTGTTTATTTTTACAATGCCGTTTGAAAGGTCGCCGTATTCCACAGAGGGGATACCGGTAACAATCTCCACAGACTCGATATTTGCAGAACTGATATTGCGCACATCGACACCCTTTATCTCGTCCATCGCCGAGTTATTCTGCAAACGGACACCATCAACATCTATCGCAGTGCCGAATGATGCATTGCCCATCTCTCCACTCCCGCTTCGCAATGCTATACGGGTATCAGATGACGCAAGGTTCTGGTCGCCCACGGTCTTGCCACCCGGCAACAAGGTATTCAGGCTCGATATATTTATAATCTGGGCATGTTCAAGAGTTGTTCGATCTATAATATATGATGTTGTTTCACCATTCTTTTTCTTCTGTGCGGTAACCACCACACCCTCTATTGTGAGGTTGCTTTTTTGCAACGGTATAACCACTCCCCGGATATCCTTGTCAAAAACAATATCCTGTTCATAAGTTACATATCCCAGACTGCGCACATTCACGGAAACAGAGCCCGCCGGCACCTGTTCAATGGAAAAAATCCCATCTGCATCGGTTATTGCCCACAACTCAATGGCGGGCAAATATACCGCTGCATATGCTATTGCTGTTTTATCTTTCTCATCAACAACTTTTCCTGCAAAATTGTATTTTTGAGAGAAAGCAGACACACAACAAAGTGCTACCGCAAATGTTAATAATATATATCTTTTCATCACCGATTTAAGGAGATTTGTCTCTTTGATAACCGGTGCAAAATTAAATTACGCTACACGATGGCACAATCACTATTTGTTAGTAAAATAGAAACACGAAACAACAATTTGTTGGTAAAATTTATAAAAGAATTATCACAAGGCACTGTTATTTCCTAAAGTATCAACAGGTGCCGGTGCTGATCCAATGGCTTTCAAACGTGTTACAAGAGAATCGCACACCACATTAAATGCCGCCCTGTTAGCCTCGCTTATAGGTTTCTTTGGCTGGGACTTTATGGTGAACGGGTTAATGGGTTTCCCATTCTCATGCACACGGAAATCGAGATGAGGACCGGTGGATATTCCCGTAGAGCCCACATAACCTATAACCTGTTTCTGCTTCACGGTGTCGCCCACTTTCAATCCTTTTGCAAAGCGCGACAGATGCATATAGGTGGTTACATATGCGCTGTTATGGCGTATCTTCACATAGTTTCCACCACCGCCTGCCTGATAGGCCTTTGCAATAACCTTGCCATTGCCGATGGCATAAACGGGAGTACCCACAGGGGCAGCATAATCTACACCGTGATGAGCACGATATCTTTTAAGCACAGGGTGGAAACGGCTGTTTGAAAAGCGCGACGAGATGCGATAATAATCGAGCGGGGCTTTCAGGAAGGCCCCTTCGAGGCTGTTTCCATCGGCATTATAGAAGAGTTCTTCACCCTCTTGTATAAAAGGTATCGCATACACGGTGCTGTCTGATGCACGGAATGACGCGGCCTCTATACGATAGCTGTTCAATGGGCTGTCGCCCACATATTCCTGTGAATATATCAAACGGAACTCATCACCTTTTTGAATACCGAAAAAATCGACCGACCAGCCAAAAATATGCGACAGCAGCACTGCCAGCTGCGGCGATGCACCACTCTCCTGCATTGCAACCCACAGCGAAGAGTTTACAACGCCGGAAACCTCGGCTTCGCGCCACTCGGCAACATTCTCGCCACGCACGGCTTTATAGTTATTGAGGAGGTCAAAAACCACATAACTCTTCAAGCTCTCTTCGTAAACGAAATAACGGGGAGTAGCCGTTGTGTCTTTTTCGCACACGAGAGCACACACCTGCCCGGGACGCAACTTGCGGGCATCAAAGACAGAATCGGGGCACTGCACAAGAGTATGAATCTGTTGCGCAGTGAAACCAAAAGAGAATAACACCTCGGCAAGTGTTTGACGAGGACGCAGGGTATCATATTTTACATTATACTGCTCAATGGGCAAGCCATATTTCAACACCTGTGCCCGAGGCGGAACAGTATCTGTTACAGGGACTGCAGAGCCGGACTTGGGCTGGGTGCAACGGCAAAAAGCCAGAAACACAGAAACTACTACTAATAGGGATATGCTTATATTTTTTTTCATAGTAATATTGATGGCAATAAAATTCATTCCTGCAAGCAAGAAGCATCGAGCCTGCTTGAATATTTTCACAACAAGTGAAAGTATATTCGAGTTTCACCTCAAATATAGTGAATAAAACAGAGACAGAGTATCTATAAACATTTTTTTAGCTCATTTTAACAGTACCATCGGCGTGGTACACACAGCGAGCAGCCAAGCAACACAAAATGTGAGCGGTAATTCCATTATATATGGTTTAACCGCTCACATTGATGAGTTAATGAATTGTATTTATGTCCTCACAGAATATGAAAATATGCTTCTGATTATGCACAGCATATCAAATATGCAGTGTATGCAACATAGGCAACAACGAGCAACACACCCTCCCAACGGGTAATAACACTCTTCCCACCAAAACGTGTTACCGCATAGATGAGCAGCGACGAACCAATGAGCACATAGTAATCGATATAGCTGAAGCCTTCAAGTGAAATAGGTGTAATTGTGGCACAACAGCCCAAAATGAAGAATATATTAAGAATGTTGCTGCCAAGCACATTACCGAGAGCAATACCCACATTTCCTTTGCGGGCTGCATTAACAGACACTGCAAGCTCGGGCAAAGAGCTTCCTGCCGACACAATTGTAATACCGATGACAGCCTCGGAAAGACCAAGCACACGGGCAAGAGCTGTTGCTCCCTCCACAAATATATTGCCGCCAAAAATCAATGCAGCAAGACCACCTGCGATAAACAGCAGAATCTTGCCCACGCCCATAGGTTGGTGTTGCTCCTCTGTTGCATCGTCGTTGGTTATGGTGAAGGTGTAACGCAGGAAGACAGCAAGGAAACAGAGCAACAACAAACCACCGTAACGTGTGATATATTCACCCTCGGCACCGCCCATAAGCATGCTGCCCGATACAAGGGTGAGTGCTACCGCTGCAAGCAAGTTGAATGGAATCTCACGCGACTGCATTTTAGGGCTGAATGTTATGGGAGCAATAATAGCTGCCACACCCAAAATAAACAAGCCATTGAAGATGTTACTGCCGATAATATTTCCAAGCGCAATTCCCGAAATTCCCCTCACGGCAGAACCTAAACTGATAACAAATTCGGGCAACGAAGTACCCATGGCAACAATAGTGAGACCAATCATGAGCTCACTCATGTTAAAACGGCGTGCCAAGGCTGAGGCTCCCTTTGTGAGCCAATCGGCACCAAGAATAACAAGCACCAAGCCTGCTATTAATTCAACTGCAGATAATATCATATTTATAATTTTTGTTTTCGCGTGCGAAGGTAGTAAAAAAAGATATAACACGCAAACGATTGAGTGCTAGGACGAAAGAGATTCCTTATTGTAGAATAATTCTACACAAAACTCTTCAATTTTATATATTCTTGTTCAAAATTAGGAGTGAGCACCCCTTGCCCGACAGCAGCCTCAATCTCGGACAGCGACCAGAAACGCCCGCTCTCAAGCTCATCGCTGGGGCACACTGCGCCATCATACACTGTGCTGAATACATAAACGAGTTCCTTCTCGCGCTCGCTTTCAAAAACATATTTAAGTAAAAAACGTGGTTCAAAACCCACTATGCCGAGCTCCTCACGCGCCTCGCGGCATAATGCAGCAGAAACCTCCTCGCCATAATCAATGTGCCCTCCCACGGCTGTATCCCACTTGCCCGGCTGAATATCTTTCCACAATGGGCGCTGCTGCAAATAGAGCTCACCGCGCTCGTTGAACAGATGAAGATGCACAACGGGGTGCAACAATTTGCTGCCATTATGACACTCGCCTCGTGTAGCACTCCCCACTACCTCCCCGGTTTCATCTACTATTGGAAAAATCTCGGCACTGTTATCTTGTTTCATTTTATTGAATTTGAAAATGTTACAACCGCAGCAAAGGGCTATTTTTCCTCGTGATAATCGCTCTCGCTGTTCACCTCCCACAGAGCACTCTTGGGCGCGCCTTTGCAGATGCTATCAACCGCGGCAAATGCCGTGAGCATGGAGTGGTCCATATTATTGTATCGGTGTTGCCCGTTGCGCCCTATACAATAGAGATTTTCAATGCCATCGAGGAACTCGCGCACCACGGGAAGGCTGTAATAACTGCCATAATATGCGGGATAAGCTTTTTTCATCTTCACCACATGAGAACGCAGCACAGCATCGGCATCTATAATATCAATCTTTTCGAGCTCGCCGACTGCCATTTTCACAAACTCTTCTTCGCCCATCTGCCACAAGACATCACCTTCGTTACAGAAATATTCGAGCCCCAAAAAGATTGTATTCTCATAATCAGCAACCATGTATGGCGACCAGTTGTTGAACACCTGCAAACGCCCCACCTTCACATCGCGCTCCTGAATGTATATCCATGTGTCGGGTACACGGGATGCATATGTGCGCAGCTTGGTGCGATTCTTTATTTTCATTTTATCGACCAACAGCCCCACGGTGATAAAATCCCGGTAAGGGAGCGTTTCTGCCACCTGTGCCACACGAGGCGGAATATCTATCCCGCGCAATGCAGCCACAAGGTCTTTTAACGGCATCGATGAGAGCAAATAATCGCAATCACGGGATTCCGGAGAACCATCAGCGGTACGATATACAACCGATACCACCCTGCAGTTTTCTACATTTACCCGCTCCACCCGGCTCTCTTTCAACAAAACTCCACCCATCTGCTGCATATCGGCAGCCACATATTCCCACAGTTGCCCGGGACCATACTTTGGATAGTAGAATTCTTCTATCAGCGAGGTTTCCACCTTCTTTTGTGCTACGTCTTTGCTGCGGAAAGGACGCATCAACGCATCTTTTATCACAGCCGACACCGAGAGCCCCTTTACACGCTGGCTACCCCAATCGGCACCCAGGCGGGAGGGGTGTACGCCCCATACTTTTTCAGTGTAACCTTCGAAGAAAAGATTATAGAGAGGACGACCGAAACGATTTATATAGAAATTCTCCAAAGAGGTTTCGGGCAAGCGGTGTATCTTTGCTGCAATATAACCACATGCAGCTTTCACTGTGCGCCACAGCCCCAATTTTGCGAGGGTTGCAATGCTCAGCGATATTGGGTAGGGGAAGAATTTGCGCAAGAAAAATATGCGGGAGACTCTGCGACGGCGCAGCATCACTCTGTCGCTTGTCTGTGGTGAAGGCTGGCTGCCGCTATCGCATGCGCCCAACAACAGTTCATCGAGTGAAGGAGAGGACTGCATAGGCATCATTTTGCACCACCACTCCATTACCTTCTCGTTTTTTGAGAAAAAACGATGCCCGCCTATGTCCATGCGGTTACCCGAGAAGTTCACTGTTTGCGATATGCCGCCCACAGTATCACTCTCTTCCACTACCACAGGAAGAACAGGGCTGCTTTTGAGCAGTTCGTATGCCGCCGTGAGACCGGCAGGACCGGCTCCCACAACCACAGCTGTCTTATTCTTTTTTCCTTCCATTTTTCCTTTAATCTTAGCTGCTTATGCAATAATTTTCAAATGTACTTTTTTTTATCGAAACAATATTGTTAATTTCTGTTAATTATACATCTTTTTATAAAATAGAAATATGAGGTCAAAAGTATTTTTGTTCCGACCTCATATTTTTTTTATTATCTACGCCATGAAAGCGTGGAGCGTATAAAAAAGCAAGAGGGTAACCTTTTTTACCTTGGGTTACCCTCCTTTACATAACGCAGAATACAATCAGTTAAGTACAAAATCGCAAATAATTCCGCTATTGCTCCTGCAAACCCTGAAGTTGCGTGCAAAGTTTCTTATAAAATCCAACGAAGCAACAGAGGGCGAGGGTATTTTTTCACCCTGTAAGGCTCTTGAAATAACAGTATTCTGCAAATTAAAATCGTGAGTAGAATTTTTATCCATAGGCAAAGTTTTTTCTCATTCTGTTATTATAACGCACAAACAGAGCATATAGTATCTCAGCCGCAACATTTTTTTGCTGCGGCTGAGAGGTTGTATAAAAAAAGTTTATGATTAGTTGCTTCTTTATTCGAGCACAAGGCTGATATTCTTTTCAGCCGCTATGCGACGCATATTAAGAATGGCGTAACGCATACGCCCGAGTGCGGTATTTATACTCACGCCGGTAATATCGGAGATTTCTTTGAAAGAGAGTTGTTGGTAGTAACGCATATACACCACCTCGCGCTGGCAGTCGGGCAGCTCGTTCACAAGAGCGCGCACATCACGCAATACCTGCTCATTCACAATCTTATTCTCTATTGTGCCCTCGGAGAGTGAGGCATTATTCAGCAAATCGACCTCGGTTTCATCATTTGACACAAGATTTTCATTGCGTTCCTGGCGAAACTGGTCTATAACAAGATTGTGCGCTATGCGGGTTATCCATGCACCAAACTTGCCGTCGGGCTGATAGCGTCCCTCCTGCAATTTGATGATAGCTTTCACAAAGGTCTCCTGGAAGATATCCTCGGCAACCTCTTTACTGCGTACTATAAAATATATGTAGTAATATAACCTGTCCTTGTGACGATTCAGCAAAATATCGAATGCCAAACTATTGCCCCCAATATACAGAGACACCAACATATCGTCGGTCATCTGTTTCATTTTCTCCATTATTATCTATTTTGTTGTTTGGAGTAAATTTGGTCTATAGGCAATTGGTTTTAGGTTATTTATAATGAATTAACGATGCAAAGTAAACCATTTTAAGCATAAAATCCAAACATTTGAAAAAAAAATGTTTGGATTTTAACAATATCAAGCGCTTATTTGCGTTATGTAAATTATTTAATGCGCTAGGATTTCACATTAAGCATGCCTTGCTGCAGCATCACTTATTAACACTATAGCCCTGCATGGAGAAACCGCGCAAGAGGTCGCCGATGGGCATACGTTTTTTACCCGGAATCTGCACAGACAACAACGAGATATAGCCATCTTTCACGGCAACCTTTGCATAACTCTTACCATCGGTGAGCAAGGTGCCCGGCTCCTTATCATGAGAAGCCATCTCCTTTGCAACCTCATATACCTTTATTGAAAGAGGAGCGCCTGTGGCATCACTCAGTTCGAACCACGCTGCTGGATAGGGCGACATTCCACGCACAAAATCGTATATTCCCGAGCAGCTTTTTTCCCAATCTATGCGGCATGTGTCGCGGAATATTTTGGGAGCGGGGCGCAGATCGCTCTCCTGCACAAACATCTCTTGCTGGGGCTGCGCTGTTGCAGTGCCGTTTACTATCGCCTGCACTGTGCGCAACACTGTTTCACCACCCTGTAACATGAGCTTGTCGTGCAGCGTGCCGGCGGTGTCGCACTCCTCTATTGCCACTTTGTCGCGGAAAATAACATCACCGGTGTCTATCTCGTGTTTAAGGAAGAATGTGGTTACACCCGTCTCTTTGTTGCCGTTTATGATAGCCCAGTTAATGGGTGCCGCACCACGATATTGTGGCAGAAGCGAAGCATGCAGATTGAATGTGCCCAGACGAGGCATCTTCCACACACTCTCGGGCAACATGCGGAAAGCTACCACAATTTGCAGGTCGGCATGCCAAGAGGCAAGGGCTGTGAGAAACTCCTCGCTTTTAAGAGACTCGGGCTGCAACACGGGCAGCCCCTCCTGCACTGCATACTGCTTCACCGGGCTCATAAGCAACTGATTACCACGCTTGCTTATCACCTTATCGGGCATTGTTACAACGCCCACCACCTCGTAACCGCAATTCTCGCAGGCACGCTGCTGTTCCAAAAGGCGTTTGAGAGGCTCCACCGCAAAGTCGGGTGTTCCCAAATATACTATTCTTAATTTTTCCATATTAATCCGAAGTAAATTCCAACAATGTTTTTCTGTATGCGGTAAATATTGCCGATTTTGATATAAAGCCTATATATTCACCGCTGATACCCTCAACAGGGAGGTTCCAAGCATTTGTCTCTTCGAACTTACGCATAACAGCCTCCATAGGCTCTTCGATGCTCAAACGCACAGGTGCCTCTCGCATAAGTGTAGCCACCGTGTAACGGTGATAGAGCTCCTGGCGGAACATTATATGGCGCACATCGTCGAGGAAAAGAATTCCCACAAGATGGTCGCTTGCATCTACCACCGGAAAGATGTTACGTTTGGTCTTTGCCACCACTGCTGTGAGCGCTCCCAAATCCATATCGGGCGTGAGGCGCATGAAATTCTTTTCAATAACATCTTCGACTTTCAAAATAGTTAGCACAGCCTGGTCCTTATGATGAGTGATGAGCTCGCCACGTTGTGCAAGACGCACGGCATATATATTATTCTTATCCACTATTTTCACCGTGAGATATGAGCAGACCGACACAATCATCAACGGCAGGAAAAGAGCATAACCACCGGTGAGCTCCGCAATAAGAAAAACACCTGTGAGAGGTGCATGAAAGACGCCCGACATGAGTGCAGCCATTCCAAAAAGGGCAAAGTTGCGGTCTGACACATATACGCCCCAGCCTGTGAGATTGCACAAGCCTGCAAAGAGATAACCCGACAAACAGCCCAAAAAGAGGCTGGGTGCAAAGATTCCACCACAACCGCCACCGCAGTTTGTTACCGTGGAGGCAAAAGCCTTAAATAATATTATAAGAAATATGTAAAGGAAAAGAAATCTTGCATGCCCATAGAATAGCGAATTGTTGAGAATTTCATCGGCCGAAGAGCTGTTTATAAGTTGGTGAATGAGCTCGTAACCCTCGCCATAGAGTGGCGGGAAAAGGAAAATGAGAACACTGAGCACACTGCCGCCTATCGCAAGGCGCACATACGGGTTTGTGAAACGCTTGAAGAAACGCTCTATACCAGTTGTCACCTTTGTAAAATAGAGCGACACAAGCCCGCACACGATACCAAGAAGAATAACATATGGCACACGCGCAAGGTCAAAGGTATCCTCCAAATGAAACTCAAACATTGCATCGGTGCCCATCATCAGATAGGATAGCGTGGCAGCCGTTACGCTCGATATGAGCAGAGGCAGGAGTGATGACATTGTGAGGTCGAGCATCAGCACCTCGAGGGTGAACACAAGACCCGCTATCGGAGCCTTGAAAATACCCGACACCGCACCCGCAGCACCACAGCCTATGAGCAGCATCATCACCTTCTTCTCCATCTTAAAGAAAGAGCCAAGGTTGGAACCTATGGCAGAGCCTGTCATCACAATGGGCGACTCGGCACCCACCGAACCGCCAAATCCGATAGTGATGGCACTTGCAAGCAGGGACGACCATGTATTGTGCCTGCGTATCTTGCCCTGACGGCAGGAAATTGCATAGAGCACCTTTGTTACACCATGGCTTATATCGTCGCGCACCACCTTGCGTATCAACAGCCCGGTGATGAAGATACCAATAACGGGATAAACCAGATAGAGCCAGTTGAAGGTATCTTTGTCGAAACCACCTGTGAGCAGATGTTGAATGAGGTGTATAAGATGCTTGAGCAGATAAGCGGCAAGGGCAGAGAGAATACCTACCACAAAACTCAGAATCAGAATAAACTGGTTCTGGGAGATATGCTTCTCGCGCCACTCGATAAAGCGGTCGAGCATGCTTTTCTTATTTTCTGTCTGCGTGTTCATTCTCTTATTATGGCAACCGTGCCATCTGCTGCAAGTTTTATTATACTCGAGGACTTGGGACGTCCCTTATCGAGATGCTTATAATTTACCACATAATCAACCGCCTCTATAATCTCGGGGCTTATCTCGCTGTAATTTGCGGGAGTGGGCTCGCCGCTTATGTTTGCCGAGGTGGACACCACCGCCTTCTGGAAACGGTAACACAACTCCTTGGAAAAAAGCTCCGAGGTCACACGAATGCCCACGCTGCCGTCCTCGGCTATGAGGTTGGGAGCAAGGTTGCGTGCCCCGTCATATATTATTGTCAAAGGCTTATCGGCAAGCTCCACCAAATCCCATGCCACTGCCGGCACGTTGCCAACATAGCGCGATAGGCGATCGGCACTATCAACGAGCAACAGCAACGCCTTGCTATCGGCACGGCGCTTTATCTCATACACGCGTCTCACAGCGTCGGGGTTGGTGGCATCACACCCTATTCCCCATACGGTATCTGTGGGATAGAGAATCACTCCACCCTTGCGCATTACCTCTACGGCCTTTTTTGCTTCATCGGCTATTGTACCCATAGCTTTTGCCTGTTAAAATTCACTTGTAAAATGGAAACGGATACCTTTGAAGTCGTTCTGTGCCATCTGCAACACATAGTTACTATCGGCGAGGAACACATCGCGCCCTTCAATATCCTTTGCCATATATTGATATTTGCGTTTCTTGAAATTCTCGAGCTCGGTCGCATCATCGCTCTCTATCCAGCAAGCCTTATAGAGGTTCACGGGCTCCCATCGACATTTTGCGTTATACTCGTTCTCCAAGCGATACTGAATAACCTCGAACTGCAACTGCCCCACCGTACCTATGAGCTTGCGACCATTGTGTTGATTGACAAAGAGTTGTGCAACGCCCTCGCCCATAAGCTGGTCTATACCTTTAGCAAGCTGTTTGGTCTTCATAGGGTCGGCATTCTCAATGTATTTGAACATCTCGGGCGAGAAACTGGGCAAGCCCTTGAAGTGGAGATTTTCGCCCTCGGTGAGCGTGTCTCCAATCTTGAAGTTACCGGTATCGGGCAAGCCGATGATGTCGCCCGGGTACGCCTCTTCAATGGTGCTCTTGCGCTGTGCCATAAACTGCGTGGGCGATGAGAAACGCAAATCCTTACCCAAGCGTATGTGGCGATAAGGAGTATTGCGCACGAATTTACCCGAACATATTTTGCAGAAAGCCACACAAGAACGGTGGTTAGGGTCGATATTGGCTGTTATCTTAAAAATGAAACCTGTGAATTTGGGATCCTCGGGACGCACCTCACGCTCCACTGCCTGCACCGGGCGGGGGCTGGGAGCTATCTTCACAAAGCAGTTGAGCAACTCTTCCACACCAAAGTTATTGAGTGCCGAACCGAAGAATACCGGTGCCACCTTTGCGTTGAGATAATCCTCTACATTAAATTCGGGATAGACGCCATCAACAAGTTCAAGGTCGGAACGCAATTTTTCGGCAAGGTCCTCGCCTATGTTTGCATCGAGTTCGTCGCTGTTTATATCAATCTCCACCTTCTCGGTTACACGTTGCTTGTTGGGGGTAAAGAGATCTAGTTTCTGCTCAAAGATATTATATACACCTTTGAAACGAGCTCCCTGGTCGATGGGCCAGCTGAGAGGGCGCACAGATATCTGCAACTCCTGTTCAAGCTCGTCGAGCAGTTCAAAGGGGTCGCGCCCCTCGCGGTCCATCTTGTTCACATAGACAATAACCGGAGTGTTACGCATGCGGCACACAGCCATCAGCTTGCGTGTCTGCGTTTCTACACCCTTTGCACTATCAACCACAATAATTACACTATCAACCGCAGTAAGTGTGCGAAAGGTATCCTCGGCAAAATCCTGGTGTCCCGGGGTATCAAGAATGTTTATTTTGTATCCTTCATAATCGAACTCCATCACCGATGTTGTTACAGAGATTCCGCGTTGCTTCTCAATCTCCATCCAGTCCGATGTTGCAGTCTTTTTAATCTTATTCGACTTTACTGCACCTGCCACCTGAATCTGACCACCGAAAAGCAGAAGTTTCTCGGTGAGGGTTGTTTTTCCTGCGTCGGGGTGCGAAATAATCGCAAAAGTTCTTCTTCTTCCAATCTCCTCGTTCACGTTCATCATAAACTATGTAGTTTTATCGCTGTTAATCATTGTTCTTCACTCTCCAAATTGAGCTTGCCCTCCTCTTCTTCCTTAAAATAAAGTGCAAGCATGGATATTAATTTTCCAATTTCGGCACCTGCCTTTGCTGTCTCGCTGTTAATTTCGCGTTTTTGTGCCTTCATGAGCCACAGCATATAAAGAGCATCGAAACAGTTCTCAATTTCATTCTTTTCGCGCCCGTTGCTTTTGTTGCGAAACTCCACTATGAAAGGGAGAGCCTTATAATAGGCTGCCGAATAGAACGGGGTTTTGGGCGATTTAAGGAGACGCAGATGCAGGTCGGTGAGGTTTATTATAACATTCTTGTTTATCTGCAAATGACCGTTCTCTTTAACACCCTCGGTACACATCATCTCTATGAGGTTTTTGTACCATGCCAGCAGCTCTGCCTCGCCCTCAGCAGGCAACTTATAGGGTGCGACAAGGGATTCCTGCACCCTGTCGGCTGATAGTTCATATGCACGAAGCAGGTCCTCGACCTGCCACATATACAGCAGATATTCTGCTATATTTTTCTTCCGTAGTTCTCTTGATACTAACAAAACTTCTTAATAATGAAAAGAGTAAATACCTGTAATTATGAGCACCGCACCTATGAACGCACCAATCATCACAAGCGTTCCTATAATGCGGTTTATTATCCACACACCGCGTTCATTAAAACGAGCTCTCAGCTTGCTCACGGCATATGTTATAAATAGCCACCACAGCATGGCGCCGCCAAAGATAGATGCATAACCTATGAATTGATTATAGAGCGGTTGCTCGGGCAGCATGAAATTAAGCGGAGTGAAAAGGGCAAGGAAAAGCAGAATGAGCAACGGGTTGGAAAAAGCAAGGAAAAAGCCTGTTACACAATTCTGCACCAAACTGCTTTTGTTACGACTCACCTTGTGAGTGCTCTGTACGGGGTTGCTACGAAAGGTGTGGACACCAAAAATAAACATCAGTACGGCACCTATGAGCTGCAACCAGAAAAGAGCTGTACGGTTGTGTATAAAATCGTAAATGAACGACAAGCCGTAACCGGTAATAAGGGCGTAGATAATATCACTCATAGCTGCACCCAAACCTGTTATAAGACCATAGACACGACCTTTATTCAACGCTCTCTGCACACAAAGGATACCAACCGGACCCATTGGTGCAGAAGCGACGATGCCAATAACGGCACCTTTCAAAATAATCTCCACCAATGACACCTGCGACACCAGTTGCAGAAAAAAGTCGTTAAATTCGCCCATTTTATCACTTAAAAATTCACTATTTGCAAAGTTGGCATTTTTTTATGAAAAATCATACTAAATAGAGCACTTTTTTTCGTCAATATACTATTTGCACACAGAATGCACACAGAAAAGCAGGCGAAAAACCTTGAAAGGCACACCTGCTTTTAGTTTTTTGTAAAAAAACACAACAGGCACGACTATCCATGCCCTGCAATCATTTAATAGCTCTTGAACGATGCATAAGATAGAGAGAGCTCACAAGGTCGGAGAGACCGGCAAGAACAGCTCCTGCACCAACAATTAGAAACGGCAAACCGGCCGCCTCAAAAGGATTGACAATGACAAGCACCCCTATTGCCAACAGCAGCAGAGGAACGATATACATATAAAAACTCAGATGCAGGCGTCTCTGCACCATAAGCAGCATTATCATCTGATACAAACCCATAGCCAGCAACAACACTCCCAATATGAGCATGAGCAGCGAAAGGAAAAAGCCGGGCGAGAGCAAAAGCCATGCTCCCAAGGCGACACCGGCAGCACCGGCTACAACAAGGACAAAGGTGTCAAAATTTCTTGACAATCCACGCTTGCGTAACACATACACATTGAACAAGGATATTATCCCCGACACAATAAACGTAGCTCCTATAAACTGAACAATCACGGGCATAAAAGCCTCGCGCAGAACCACCATCAGCACACCTATCAGAATCACGCAGATACTGCGTACAACAACATTAACCATATTTATTTTTTTTGACAATTACATCTTCTTACAAACAAACCGGACAAACAGCATATTTTATTAACAACAAAACCATGCAATTTGCTCAATATGGAGAAAAAGAAATCAGAGCCTTGAAATTTGCCGCGCATCACTCCCTGCCACACATAAAGAGAGCAGCAGACCATCATCGAACAGATAAGCGACAGAAAAGCCCCGCTCTTTCTCTTGCCACAAAGAGAGTGCAAACACCCCTGCGGGAGCAGGAGAGAAAAGAGGCATTCCAAGATTTTCCTTATACCCCGTACCGCCGGCAAGCTTATACACAGCTTCTGCAGCTGTCCAGCGGAGAAGGAGATAAGCATCGCGCCATTCGGCAGGCACGGCTGCGAGCTCACACTCTTTCATTATATATGAGCATGCAACCCCGACCTTGCGCCCCGTGAGTTCAATATCGAACCCCAAAGGATATTTATCCGAAAATGCCAATGCCGCAAAGCCACGGGTATGAGAGATACTTATATACCCGCTCACACCAACAAGGAAAGGCTTACCCTCGGCAGTATATTCCAAACGGGCATCACTGCCAAGCATCTCACGCAACAACAGGCGCACGGCAAGCCACTCTGCGCGGCGTTTTTCGCTACCGAAAGAGCGTGCCCTGCACAACAATGCATCATCGCCGAGCATCGCCCCCAACTGTTCCGAAGTCTCGCTTATCGCCCAAACGACAATTTTCGCATCGCCACAGAGATATGTTCTACTAATCGGCATTTTTCTCTTCGGCTTCGGGCTGCAATAAAGTAGCCTTAATCTTTATAAGACGATGCTTGTCCTTGTTCATAACTTCAAACTCCACACCACAGCAAACAATCTTCTCGTGAAGACGAGGGAACTCACCCTTTATCTCCAACAAAAGCCCGGCAAGAGTATCGGCCTCACCGGCAACACTATCAAAGAGTTCATCATCAAGCGACATTATCCTGAAGAAATCGGCAAGCATCGTTTTGCCTTCAAAGATTATGGTGTTATCATCGATGCGCTCATATGAAGAATCGGGCTCATCAAACTCATCGTTAATCTCGCCCACAATCTCTTCTATAATATCTTCTAAAGTAATCAGACCCGAAACTCCGCCAAACTCATCGACAACTATTGCCATGTGTATTCTTGAAGTTTGAAAATCGCACAACAAATCGTCAATCTTTTTTGTCTCGGGAACAAAATAGGGCTGACGAATGAGCGACTGCCAACGGAAATTCGCACCGCGGTTGAGATAAGGCAACAGGTCTTTTATATAAAGCACGCCGCGAATATCATCTTGGGTACCGGCATACACAGGGATACGCGAATAGGCGTTATCGGCAGCACAATCCAACACCTCGTTGTAGGGGGCGCGTATATCAAGCATCACCATATCCATGCGCGAGGTCATTATACTGCGCACCGTTTCATCGCCAAAGCGTATTATACCCTCCAGCATATTCTTCTGCTCGCCAATCTCCTTGTTATCGGTGAGTTCAAGAGCATGCTCAAGCTCATCTACCGACAATGAATAATTTTTCCGCGACACCAAACGCTCGGTAAAGGCAGTGGAGCGCACCAGGAGCTTGGAGAACGGCGCCACAAGACGGAATATCAGATAGAGACCATTCGCCGCAAAATAGGCGAAACGGTGAACATTGTTTTTTGAATAAATCTTGGGCATCACCTCGCCAAAGAGCAACAACAAGAACGTGAGAATAACCGTGAGAAGGAGAAATTCAAGCCACTCAGCACCCTCGCCAAACGAGAGGATAGACATGAAAAAGAAGTTCAGCAACATCACTATACCCACATTCACGAAGTCGTTTACAATGAGAATGGTGGCAAGCAGGCGTTCGGGCTCTTTGAGCAGGGCGATAATACGTTGCGCCGACAAAGATTTATCCGCGGCAGCCTCGTCAAGCTCGGCACGGGTGAGCGAGAAGAATGCTATCTCCGACCCCGATGCAAATGCCGAGAAACACAACAGCACTACTGCAAGAAACAATGCAGTCATAGCTCCCAGCGAGGGAGCCGTCACGCTAACCTCGGGGAGAGTAAAAGCAAAAAGCTGCAAAAAAGCAGGTATCATCAAAACCATTCAATTAATATACAGAACTATCAGTAGCCGGACCATCTATTGCAGCAGGTGCCGCGCCACGAGAAGAGAGCATCTCCATTGTCTCGGCAAGAATCTCTGTACGATAACGGCGAATACCATTCTGGTCTTCATAGGTGTTTGTTCTAATCTTGCCCTCAATGTAAATGCGGTCGCCCTTGTGAACATATTTCTCGGCAACCTCGGCAAGACCACCCCACAGAACAATATTGTGCCACTCTGTTCTTTCGGGCACCTGCGTACCGTTTTGCAGTGTATATGCACGTTCTGTAGTGGCAAGTACCATATTTGCAACAGCCACATTACGATCCAAATGACGAACATCGGGGTTTTTACCCACGTTACCAATTAAAATAACCTTATTTACTGACATATCTATAAAAATTTATCCGGTGAATATAAAACATAAAATCCGCAACTTCGGCTTGCAAATATAGCACAAGGAAAAGCGGTTATCAAAATCTTATATTATAAAATTTAATGTTTAATTAATTAGACGGTGCAAAATTAACAATTTTAATTAATACAGATACCAAAAAGCCCTATAAATAAGTAAAAACAGAGAAAAAAGAACACAACAGCCCTTCAAACAAGCCACCAACAACGATTTTTGTGCAAAAAAAGTCAATTATATTTCGGTGTGAACAAAAAAAGCTATATATTTGCCTTCCGAAATTTGGTTATAGACCATTTATAACATAAAATATATAAATAAAATGACAAAAGCAGACATTGTAAACGAGATTGCAAAGAAGACAGGTATTGAGAAAGCAGTGGTTCTTGCATCGGTAGAATCATTTATGGAAGTAGTGAAGACATCTTTGGCAAATCACGAGCCGGTGTATCTACGAGGTTTTGGTAGCTTCATTATCAAGCAGAGAGCTGAAAAAACAGCCCGCGACATCCACAAGGAGATGACAATCAAAATCCCCGCACACGATATTCCCGCATTCAAACCCGCAAAAACATTCGTAAACGAAGTAAAAAAATAATAGTTATTAATTTATAAATTTATTAATTATGCCAAGCGGAAAAAAGAAAAAAAGACATAAGATGTCAACGCACAAGCGTAAAAAAAGATTGAGAAAGAACAGACATAAGAGCAAGTAAGCTCGTCTGCGCAAACACAAAAAACAAACTTGCAAGGATAGGAAACACAATGCTTCAAGTTTGTTTTTTGTTTTAAGAAACAAATCCTTTAGAAAGGTAAAGAGGCTCACCTTTAATAGCAAGAGGCTCACTAAATCAAAAAAAAAGAAAGAATTGTGACAAGCGAACTTATTGTAGATGTTCACTCCAATGAAGTATCCATAGCCATCACCGAAGAAAAACAGCTTGTGGAATTTCAAAAGGAGGAACAGACAGAAACATTTTCGGTGGGCAACATCTACCTTGGGCGCGTAAAGAAAATAATGCCCGGGCTGAATGCCTGCTTTGTTGATGTAGGTTCCGAAAAAGAAGCATTCCTTCACTATTTAGATTTAGGCCCACAATTTTACTCTTTGCAAAGGTATCTTAAACAGATTACCAGCGACCGCAAGAAGAGTTTCCCCATGGCAAAGGCAAGCATAATGCCCGAAAAGAAAAAAGAGGGAAACATTGCAGAAGCATTGCAAACAGGGCAAGAGATACTTGTGCAGGTAACAAAAGAGCCCATAAACACAAAGGGACCACGCCTTACTTGCGAGTTATCTTTTGCAGGCAGATTCCTGATACTCATTCCTTTTGAGGATAAAGTATCGGTATCATCAAAGATAAAGTCTCCCGAGGAGCGCACAAGGCTTAAACAGCTGCTGCAAAGCATAAAGCCTAAAAATTTTGGAATAATTGTGCGCACAGTGGCAGAGGGCAAAAAAGTAGCCGAGCTTGACGCAGAGTTACGCAGCCTTGTCAATAACTGGGAGTCGCTTGTCGGCAAAGTGCAAAAGAGCACCAAGCCACCCACAATAGTTCACGCCGAGTCGGACAGAACACTTGCTCTGCTACGCGATCTCTTCAACCCATCGTACGAGAGCATACATGTGAACGACATTGAGGTATATAAAAAGATTAGAAATTATGTCTCGGTGATAGCACCCGAAAGCATCGACATAATTAAATTATACCGTGGGGAATTGCCGATATTCGACCACTTCGGGATAACGAAACAGATAAAATCCTCGTTTGGCAGGATAGTATCGTTCAAAGGCGGAGCCTACCTTGTGATAGAACACACCGAGGCGTTGCACGTTGTAGATGTGAACAGCGGGAACAGAGCCCGTAACAACGCAAGCAACCAAGAGGAAAATGCACTGGAGGTGAATTTAGGAGCCGCCGACGAGCTGGCACGCCAGCTGCGCCTGCGAGACATGGGCGGAATTATTGTTGTCGATTTTATAGACATGGACAAAGCCGAACACCGCCAGGCTCTTTATGAACGAATGACAGAGAACATGAGCCGCGACAGAGCAAAACACAACATTTTGCCACTGAGCAAATTCGGACTCATGCAGATTACCCGCCAACGTGTGCGCCCCGCCATTGACATGCCTGTGGAGGAGAGCTGCCCCGTATGCTTCGGCAAAGGCAAGGTACAATCATCTATTCTGTTTACAGACACTTTGGAGAGTAAAATACAAACATTGGTAAAGACACTGGGAATAAAATCGTTCAAGCTACACGTTCACCCCTTTGTCGCCGCATATATAAAACAAGGTATAATATCAATGTATCGCAAGTGGCAGATGAAATATAGTTTTGGAATACGCGTCATACCCAACCAAAAACTTGCCTATCTTGAATATCATTTCTATGACAAAAAAGGCAAGGAGGTTGATATGAAGGAGGAAACCGAAATCAAGTAGAACAATCCTTACAGAGACATTTTCAAAAGAGAGCGCATCATTAATTGACGCGCTCTTTTTTTAACACAAATTAACCACTCGGGGGGGTAAATAAACACCTTATTATTAAATTTGCCGAGAGGCCGGGTCAAAAGCATTTTTGGTCCGGCTTTGTTTTACTACCTGATATTTG
>CAYRFX010000020.1:0-32752 GCA_964423665.1 uncultured Bacteroidaceae bacterium
GTGAACCAAGTTTATTTAATTTTTAATCGCCCACTTTTTTAGTGGACAGTAGTGACAGCCCCACATAAAAAACACAAAATACAATGCTACATTTCATTTGTTGTTCTATCTTTGCATAGACAAAACAGCAAATAACACAAAACAATAACCTAAAAACAAAAAGCGTATGAAAAAATCTACACTAAAGTCCTATTGGCTACAACAATGCTGCTAATGGCAGCAACAAGTTTTGCACAATCCTCTCTCACCATCGAACCCTTCTCTATAGGTGCAGGTGAGGAGAAAGAGATAGAGGTACTCATGGAGAACCCCGATACCGATATCTGCCAGATAGAGTTCGAGCTCACCCTCCCCACCGGCATAGAGATAGTTTATGACGAGGAGAACGAGTGCGACATGATAGACTTTGGCAGCCGCACCAACTATAAGAAACACTCTGTCGCATCGAACAAGATAAGCGAGAACACCACCAAGATAATGTGTACCTCACAGACCAATGCACTGTTCAAGAATTATAGCGGCGACGTGCTTGTAATCACCGTGAGAGCCACCGACGCCTTCACCGCAGCAAGTGCCGAGTTCAGCCTCAGCAACATAGTTCTTGCTCTCCCCGACGGCATCACCTCTCTCACTCCCGCCAACTACGCCGGCACCATAAGCAACACCACCGGCATAGAGGAGATTATGAGCGAGCAGGGAACTGCCAAGATTTATGACCTCCAAGGTCGCAAGATAGATGTAATTACAGAGAAGGGTATTTACATTGTAAACGGTAAGAAGATGCTGGTAAAATAACATTACAGCCTCACTACAATCAATAGAAAGTTAATTAAAATAAGGGAACTTTTTATGTGTCTCCGGGTGGCGTTTATCGTTGCCCGGAGTTTTTTTTGCAAGAAAGAAGGGAGTTAAAGGTTGCTAAGGGCTACTAAGGGTTATTAATGTTGCTTGATTTAGTTTTCTTTAATCCCCCTTAGTTCTCTTTTTCTCTTTAGTTTTCTGTTTTTCCTGTTTTTTATGTATTTTCGCAAGATATTATCGAAGAAAATGCAATGGAGGAGAAAAAGATAATCATACACGGTGCTCGCGTAAACAACCTGAAAAATGTTGATGTGGAGATACCACGCGGAAAATTGGTGGTGATAACAGGTCTTTCGGGCTCGGGAAAATCCTCCCTTGCCTTTGACACTCTTTATGCCGAAGGGCAAAGGCGTTATGTGGAATCGCTCAGTTCATACGCACGGCAGTTCCTTGGGCAGATGAACAAACCCGAGTGTGATTTTATCAAGGGAATTCCCCCTGCCATTGCCATTGAGCAGAAGGTAAACAACCGTAACCCGCGTTCCACAGTGGGCACAAGCACTGAGATTTACGAATATCTAAAGTTGCTATACGCCCGCATTGGAAAGACCATATCCCCCATCAGCGGCAAGCAGGTGAAAAAGGACAACCCCGAGGACCTTGTCGCCTGCATGAAAAGCCACCCCGAGGGTACACGTTTTATGTTGCTTGCCCCAATAGCCAAACGCAAGGGGCGCGATATGCAGGAGCAGTTGTCGATATATCTGCAACAGGGATTCACGCGCATATTCCTAAATGGGGAGGTTGTACGCATAGAGGAATACACCTATAAAAAGGGCGACAAGCCCACGCTGCTCATAGACCGCCTCTCTGTTTCAAATTCACAGGAGACCACTGCCCGCCTGCTCGACTCTGCCGAAACAGCCTTCTACGAGGGAGGCGGCACCTGTCTGCTGCAATTTGTGGGCGAGGAGGAGCAACATACATTCTGCACTCGCTTTGAGGCTGACGGCATTGAATTTGAGGAGCCCACAGAGCAGCTCTTCTCGTTCAACTCGCCCATAGGTGCCTGCCCCGACTGCGAGGGATTCGGGCGCATAGTGGGAATAGACGAGAACCTTGTGGTGCCCAACAAAACACTGAGCATTTACGACGGTGCAGTTTTCTGCTGGAGAGGTGAGAAGATGGGAGAGTGGAGAAAGGAGTTCTGCAAGCACGCCACAAAGGACGATTTCCCCATCTTTGAACCATACTACAACCTCACACAGGAACAAAAGGATTACCTGTGGCACAAAGGACCGTGGATTGAGGAGTATCAAGAGAGCATCTGTATTGACAATTTCTTTAAGATGGTGCAGGCAAACCAATACAAGATACAATACCGGGTGATGCTTGCACGCTACCGCGGAAAGCCCATCTGCCCCACCTGCCACGGCACGCGCCTGAAGAAGGAGGCAACATACGTTAAAGTGGGCGGTGCGAGCATCACCGAGCTTATTGAGATGCCAATAGACCGCTTAAAGATTTTTTTTGACAACCTGCAACTCGACGAGCAAGAGACAGCCATTGCCTGCCGCATACTCACCGAGATAAAAAGCCGCATAGAGTGTCTCATGGACGTGGGGCTCAGCTACCTCACGCTCAACAGATTGAGCAACACCCTTTCGGGTGGCGAGAGCCAGCGTATAAACCTTGTAACCTCGCTTGGCAGTGCCCTTGTAGGTTCGCTGTATATTCTCGACGAGCCAAGCATAGGCTTGCACAGCCGCGACACCGAAAAGCTGATAAAAGTGCTGTATCGCCTGCGCGACCTGGGCAACACGGTGGTTGTTGTGGAGCATGACGAAGAGATTATACGCGCTGCCGACTACATTATAGATGTGGGCCCCAAGGCCGGCTCATACGGTGGGAATATTGTTTATAAAGGCAATATGAACGACCTTGCACCAGGCAGCAACAGCTACACGGTAAAATATCTGCTGGGCGAGGAGGCTATCGACACTCCCACCCACCGCCGCAAATGGAACAACAGCATTCTAATAAAGGGCGCGAGGGAAAATAACCTCAAAGGGATAGATGTTAAGTTCCCGCTTAACGTGTTCACCGTGGTGAGCGGTGTGAGCGGTTCGGGAAAATCGACACTTGTGCGCGACATTCTTTATCGCTCGCTCAAACGCCACTTTGGCGAGGTAACCGACGCGCCCGGGCAGTGCGAGGCTGTAGAGGGCTCTCTCTCGCAAATTGCAGGTGTGGAATTCGTAGATCAGAACCCAATAGGAAAATCCTCACGCTCCAACCCTGTAACCTATTTGAAGGTGTATGACGATATTCGCCACCTGTTTGCACAACAACCGCTTGCCAAGCAATTAGGATTCGGTGCAGGGCATTTCTCCTTTAACGCCGAGGGAGGCCGTTGCGAGGAGTGCAAGGGCGAAGGCACCATAACCGTATCGATGCAGTTCATGGCAGACCTGCAATTAGTGTGCGAGGCGTGCCACGGCAAGAGATTCAAGAAGGAGGTATTGGATATTAAGTTCCACGACAAGAACATTCACGATATACTGGAGATGACTGTGGGCGATGCCATTAACTTTTTCCAGGAGCACGGCGAGAAACGCATTGCCGAGAACCTGCAACCGCTGCAAGATGTGGGGCTCGCATACATAAAACTGGGGCAATCGTCATCTACTCTATCGGGCGGCGAGAACCAGCGCGTGAAGCTCGCTTACTACCTGAGCCGCCAGACCGACCGCCCCACCCTCTTCATATTCGACGAGCCCACCACGGGACTCCATTTCCACGACATTAAAAAGCTGCTCAACTCATTTGAACGGCTCATAGCCCGCGGGCACTCCCTTGTGATAATAGAGCACAATATGGACATAATAAAATGTGCCGACCACATCATAGACCTGGGCCCCGAAGGAGGCGAAAATGGAGGAACACTTGTTGCAACAGGCACCCCCGAGGAGGTTGCCGCCTGCAAAGGCTCCTACACTGGGCAGTTCTTGAAAGAGAAATTGTTACTGTAACAATCCATAAAATACGCCGCCAAAAGCACCGGCAGCAATAACTATAACAATAGGACTTACCTTGTAAAATTTGGTAGCTACAAAAGCACCGGCAAACAGTAACACGCTCACCGCAAATTGCATGGGAGATTCTGCGAGAGAACCAAAATTCTCCTTTGTCATAAGCAACAGGGCTGCCGATGCAATGAGACCCACCACTGCGGGGCGCAGAGCCTTAAAGACAGCCTCCACAGAGGTGCTCTTGCTATATTTCATAAAATAGCGGCTTATGGTGAGCATAATAACAAACGAGGGGAGCATCACCGCAAATGAGGCAAGCAGAGAGCCACATACCGCCACGGCAGGCGAGCCTGTGGCATTCATCGCAGCGGTGTAGCCAACATAGGTTGCAGAGTTTATTCCAATGGGGCCGGGTGTCATTTGGCTTATGGCTACAATATCGGTAAACTCGGTACTTGTGAGCCAGGCGTGGCGCGTAACCACCTCGCCTTGAATAACGGAGAGCATTCCGTAACCGCCACCAAAGGAGAAAAGCCCCACCTTCAAAAAGGTGTAAAAAAGTTCCAACAAAACCATCATGCTCTACCTCCTTTCACACACCCCCACAGATAGCCACCTACGCCTGCTGCAAGTATTATATAGATGGGAGAAACGCCGAATGTCACAATGAGCAGTGCCGACAACACGGGAATCCACACATTTGTCCACCCAATCTTCGCACTCTTAGCCACCGAGAACACCGGCGATGCTATGAGAGCCACCACCGCAGGGCGTATTCCCATAAACACGTTGTTCACCACTTCATATTCGCGGAACTTATTGAAAAACAGGGCAATGAGCAGTATAATAGCCACCGAGGGCAACACATTGCCCACGGCTGCCGCCACCGAACCACGCACACCACGCAACTTATAGCCTATGAATATGGACATATTCACGGCAAGCACTCCCGGGGAGGATTGTGCAATGGCAAGCAAATCGACAAAATCGCGCTTATCTATCCAGCGATATTTATCAACAACCTCGCGCTCTATGAGCGGAATCATCACATAGCCGCCACCAATGGTAAAGAGCCCGAGTTTGAAGAATGTGGTAAACAATTTTAATAACTCTACACCCATAATTTTATATATCACAGAGGCTGCCGGCAAAAGCCCGCAGCCTCATATTTTGAGATTCTAATTATCTGTTTATTTTACTTTTTCGACAACCCAGTTGTATGCGTTGCGGAAAATCTCTATCCACGGAGTAACATCGTCGGCAATATTTGCTGCCGGATAGGTTGCACACTGCCAGGGGAAGATGGCGCGCTCGGGGTGAGGCATCATTGCCACATGACGCCCATCGGCACTTGCAAGTGCTGCGACATCGTATGACGAACCGTTGGGGTTGCCGGGATAGCCGCTATAAGCATAGCGTGCAACAATGTTATATTTCTCCTCGGCATAGGGAAGGTCGAACTTACCCTCGCCGTGAGCTACCCACACACCAAGACGGCTGTTTGACAATGAACCGAAGAGCACGCTGTTGTTCTGGGGTACATTAACACCAACGAACGACGACTCGAACTTGTGCGAGTTGTTGTGGCGCATGTAACCGCGCTGTTCGTGCTGCGGGTTGATGAGGTTAAGCTCCATCATCAGCTGGCAACCGTTGCAGATACCGAGTGAGAGAGTATCCTCGCGGGCATAGAAACGGTCGAGAGCTGCTTTTGCTGCGGGATTATAGAGGAAACCGCCTGCCCAGCCCTTGGCAGAACCAAGAACATCGGAGTTGGAGAAACCACCGCAGAATACTATAAAATTAACCTCGTCGAGAGTCTCGCGACCGCTGATGAGGTCGGTCATTGTAACATCTTTCACATCGAAGCCTGCAAGATACATTGCGTATGCCATCTCGCGCTCGCCGTTTGTACCCTTCTCGCGGATAATGGCAGCACGAACACCCGACTTCTCGCGACGGTCTGCCGACATTCCATAATTGGCAAGCATGCCCTTGAACTGCGCAGGAAGGCGGTAGCGCAAAGGCTGGTTCTTGTAGTTGCGCAGACGCTCGTCGGCACAGCCGTTGAAGCTCTGCTTGCGGTCCATGAGGTATGAGCTGTCGTACCACACATCGCGGTAGTGGTCGATGTCGAACAAGCGGGTGCGTTTATCCTTGACAACGGCTATATGGCGTTTTGTTGTGGGAACACCTATCTTAACAAAGCAGATACCTGCATCGTCGAGAAGCTGTTGCATGCGGCACTTATCCTTGTCTGCCACCTGAATAACAAGAGCGGGGTTCTCGGCAAAGAGCAGCTTCACGATATCCTTCTCGGCAATGCTGTTGAGGTCTATTTCCATACCTCCTGTTGTGTTGGCGAAACACATCTCGAGCAATGTGGTGATGAGACCACCTGCCGAAACATCATGACCGGCAAGAATGAGCCCCTCGTTCACCAGTTTCTGAACTGCATCAAACACCTCGGCAAAATATTCGGGGTTCTGCACGGTGGGAACATCATCACCCACACAGCCCTGTGTCTGTGCAAAAGCCGAACCACCCAGACGCAGGTTGTCGAAGCTGAAGTCGATATGATAGAAAGCACTCTTAGGCTCATTCACCATCACGGGAGAGACAACCTTGCGCACATCGGAAACCTCGCCGCCTGCGCTCACAATCACAGTACCCGGGCTGATGACCTTTGTACCGTCGGGGTACTTCTGTGTCATTGACAGAGAGTCCTTTCCTGTGGGAACATTTATCTTGAGGTCGCAGCAGAAGCCCGACAAAGCCTCAACACCACGATAGAGACGGGTATCCTCACCCTCCTGTGAACGACAAGGCCACATCCAGTTGGCACTGAGAGAGATGCTTTTAAGACCGTTGGAAAGCGGTGCAAGCACAATGTTTGTGAGAGCCTCGGACACTGCAAGCACCGAACCCTTTGCCGAATCGGCAAGAGCCGCTTGTGGTGCATGACCTATTGAGGTGGCAATACCCTTGCGACCACGATAGTCGAGAGTAACCACGCCGCAATCGCTCAAAGGCAGCTGAATCTCACCCTGACACTGCTGGCGGGCAATCTTGCCTGTTACAGAGCGATCGACCTTGTTTGTGAGCCAGTCTTTGCAGGCAACAGCCTCCAAACGAAGCACATCTGTGAGGTACTCCTCTATATTATTTTCATCGTATGTTACATCTTTGTAGTGACGCTCCACGGTTTTATCAACCATATAAGTCTTGGGCGACGAACCGAACATCTGGCTCACCGAGAGGTCGAAAGGACGCTTGCCATCGGCCTGCTCAAAGGCAAAGCGGGCATCGCCTGTTGTCTCGCCCACCACATACATGGGGGCACGCTCGCGGTCGGCAACACGTTTCACATACTCAATGGCATCTTCTTTGATGAGCAATCCCATGCGCTCCTGCGACTCGTTGGCAATAATCTCTTTTGCCGACAAGGTTTTGTCGCCCACGGGGAGAGCCGACATATCTATGAGACCGCCGCACTCCTCAACAAGCTCAGAGAGGCAGTTTACATGACCTGCCGAGCCGTGATCGTGGATAGAAACCACGGGGTTGGTATCGTCCTCGCACAGCGCACGCACCACATTGTAGGCACGTTTCTGCATCTCGGCATTGGCACGTTGCACGGCATTGAGCTCGATACCCGACGAGTAACGACCTGTATCAACCGACGACACCGAACCGCCACCCAAGCCGATGCGATAGTTGTCGCCACCCATCACAATTACCTTGTTGCCCTTCTCGGGAGCACCTTTGAGGCAGTCGCGACGTGTACCGTAGCCCACACCGCCGGCAAGCATGATAACCTTGTCGTAACCATAGACCTCGTTGTTCTCCTTGTGCTCGAATGTGAGTACCGAACCGCAGATGAGCGGCTGACCGAACTTGTTACCGAAATCCGATGCTCCGTTCGATGCCTTTATAAGTATCTGTTCGGGTGTTTGATAGAGCCACTTGCGCACGGGGAGAATATCCTCCCACTTGCGGTCGTCGTATGTGCGGGGATATGAGGTCATATAAACCGCAGTACCTGCGATGGGCCATGAACCTTTACCGCCACCCATACGGTCGCGAATCTCGCCACCGGTACCTGTGGAAGCACCATTGAAAGGCTCCACGGTTGTGGGGAAGTTGTGTGTTTCGGCTTTCAGCGATATGACGGTTTCAATATCCTTAATCACAAAATAATCGGGGATTGAGTGGTCGGCGGGTGCAAACTGCTCAACAACGGGACCTGCGGCAAATGCAACATTGTCCTTGTAGGCAGATATTATGCTGTTGGGGTTCTCGTTTGTGGTGCGCTTAATCATTGCAAAGAGCGACGAAGGCATCTCCTCGCCGTCTATGATGAACGTACCACCGAAAATCTTGTGACGGCAGTGCTCCGAGTTAATCTGCGCAAAGCCAAACACCTCGCTATCGGTGAGCTTGCGACCGAGCTCGCCCTCTACACGGTGCAGATACTCTATCTCCTCCTTTGAAAGAGCAAGACCCTCCTGCTCGTTGTAACTGTCGAGGTCCTCTATAAACTCAATGGGACGCGGCTCGATATCCACCTTGAAGATATTTTGGTCGAGCCCCTTGTACATGCGCTGTAACATGGGGTCATAATCGGCGTTCTCATCTTTCACCGCAAAATACTCCTCGATACGAAGAATGCCGGTGAGTCCCATATTCTGGGTAATCTCAACAGCATTTGTACTCCACGGAGTAATCATCTCGCGACGGGGGCCCACGAAACAGCCCTCCACGGCATCGCTCTCAATGAGCGAAGCCTCGCCATATAACCAACAAAGTTTTTCAATGTCGTGTGCCTGCAAGGCACCATTTGCCTCGGTTGCAACAACCGTGTGGCCCGGGGTACTGAAAAAATAAATCATAAGAGATTCTATAATGTTTTATTACTTGCATTTGTAAACCAGTGCGAAGATACCACAAAAAACCAATTTACAGAAATCTTTGCACACTCTTTTTCAAAGAAAGGAAAATAAATGCGCTAATGCGTTAAACTTCATTAACAATAAAAAATGCCAAACAGAGATGCCCGTTATAAAAAAAGAGTATTTTTGCAGTAGTCTAATAGTAGAAATAAGGATATGGAATATTTAATAGGACTTTTATTGCCTCTCACCGGAACGTCTTTGGGCGCAGCTACGGTATTTCTTGTACGCGACCGCATGGGGGACAAGGTGAACAAAGCCATGCTGGGCTTTGCGTCGGGCGTGATGGTGGCTGCAGCTTTTTGGTCTCTGTTGCAACCGGCTCTGGAACAGAGCGGCAACAGCAGCCTTGCACAGGCGTTGCCTGTAATTGCAGGTTTCATCGTGGGAATGGGGTTTCTGCTTGCACTTGACACATTTATTCCACACCAGCACATCGACAACCGGCAACCCGAGGGGTTACGCTCGGCACTGCCCCGCTCTACTAAGATGATGCTTGCCGTGGCACTGCACAACATACCCGAGGGAATGGCGGTGGGCGTGGTTCTTGCCGGATTAAGCGGGGGAAGCAGCACGCTGACCACTGCCGGTGCCATAGCTCTATCCATTGGCATGGCGGTGCAGAATATTCCCGAGGGTGCAATAATATCCATGCCCCTGCGCAGCGAGGGCAAAAGCCGCACAAAGGCTTTCCTATTAGGCTCGCTATCGGGACTTGTGGAACCGCTTGCAGCCGTTGCCACTATACTTTTCCTGGAAGAGACCGCAGGTGCCATGCCGCCGTTGCTTGCATTTGCAGCGGGAGCCATGCTCTATGTTGTTATCGAGGAGCTCATTCCATCATCGCAGAGTGGCAAACACAGCAACATCGGTACCATAGGATTTGCATGCGGTTTTGCACTTATGATGGTGTTCGATGCAACCATTGGTTAAAAAGGACAAAAAAATAAAATAAATACACTAAAAAAGGTAACCACCCCAAAGAATATTTTTACTACATTTGCCACGTCTGTGCGGTTATAGGAGATAAAAAGCTTATTAATCGCTGCCGTATCAAAAATTAGAAATTTTACAACAAAAAAGATATATGAATTTCGTCCTTCTTTTCACAATGATTATCGCATCGGTGTTGCTTGTTGCCGCCGGAATGCTTATAGCAAGATGGATATCCCCACGCAGCTACAACAAGCAAAAGAGCGAATCGTATGAGTGCGGAATACCCACGCAGGGAGAAACATGGGTACACTTCAAGGCGGGTTACTACCTTTTTGCTATCCTCTTCCTCATGTTCGACATTGAAGCAATCTTCCTTTTCCCATGGGCAACCGTGGTGCAGGAGCTTGGAATAAAAGCCCTTGTGGGTGTTCTTTTTTTTATGTTCATACTAATCCTGGGCTTGGCTTATGCTTGGCGCAAAAAAGCTCTTGAATGGAAATGAAAAAACCGGTAATAAAATCTATCCCCTACGAAGAGTTCAAGGACAACGAGACGCTTGAATCGCTTATAAAAGAACTTAACAAAGAGCGCACAAACGTGGTGGTGGGCGCGCTCGACGACCTCATAAACTGGGGGCGCAGCAACTCTCTATGGTCGCTCACCTTTGCCACCAGCTGCTGCGGCATTGAATTTATGTCGGTGGGCGCGGCACGTTATGATTTTGCACGCTTCGGGTTCGAGGTAACCCGTAACTCGCCCCGCCAGGCCGACCTCATAATGGTTGCCGGCACTATAACACACAAAATGGCACCCGTGCTCAAACGCCTCTACGACCAAATGGCAGAGCCCAAATATGTGGTGGCTGTTGGCGGCTGTGCCATAAGCGGCGGTCCGTTCAAGGGCTCTTATCATGTGGTGAACGGCGTCGATAAGATATTGCCGGTTGATGTATATATCCCCGGTTGCCCGCCACGCCCCGAAGCTATTCTCTATGGAATGATGCAGCTGCAACGCAAAGTTAAGGTGGAGAAATTCTTTGGCGACAAGAACAAGCAACAAGACCCGCGCGATGTGCGCCGCGAGCCCATAACAGTAACCAATGCCCCTGTTGAGGGGTGCGAAAAAACCGACAGATGATGGAGCTTACATTTATAGAGAAAGAGGAGGCGCGCAAGATATTGCGCGAGCACCGCGACAGAGGCATGGATTTTCTTCGCGACCTCATTGGCATGGACTGGGGCGAGGAAGGCATGGGCGTAATATACATTTTGGAGAATACCGCCACCCGCGAGACTGCGCACCTTGCTGTGCGCACCACAGAACGGTACAGGCCCACCCTGCCCACAGTGTGCGATATGTGGAAGATTGCAGAGCTCTATGAGCGCGAGGTTTACGATTTTTACGGAATACGCTTCACCGGGCACCCCGATATGCGCCGTCTCTTCCTGCGCAACGACTGGGAAGGATTCCCACTGCGCAAGGACTACGATGCAAGCGAAGCCATCAACCCCATTCGCCTCACAAGCGAGCCGCCCGAAGACCTGCAACGCTCATACGAAATTGAAGAGGACAAAGAGTTTGAAGCCATTGCCAAGCGCGAGAACTTCATGCATGTAGATGAATATGTGATAAACATCGGACCGCAACACCCCGCCACCCACGGAGTACTCCGTTTCCGTCTGGCACTTGCGGGCGAGGAGATACGCAAGATTGACATTCACTGCGGCTACATACACCGTGGCATAGAGAAACTGTGCGAGAGCAAGACCTACCCGCAACTTCTCGCCTTTACCGACCGCCTCGACTACCTGAGCGCACACCAAAACCGCCACGCCCTTTGCATGTGCATTGAGAATGCCTTGGGGCTTGAGATTGCACCTCGCGTGCAGTATATACGCACCATTATGGACGAGCTGCAACGCATAGACTCGCACCTGCTCATGCTCTCCTGCGCGGCTATGGACCTGGGCGCGCTCACTGCATTCATCTACGGATTCCGCGACCGCGAGAAGGTGCTCGACATTTTTGAAGAGGTTACCGGCGGGCGTCTCATACAGAACTATAATATAATAGGTGGAGTGCAGGCCGACATCACCCCGGGCTGGGAGATGAAGGTTAAAGACTACTGCACATATCAATTAGAGAAGATAACAGAGTTCAAGACCCTTTTTGTTGATAGCATAATAACAAAAGAGCGCATGCAGGGTGTGGGAGTGCTCACCCTCGAAGATGCCATCTCCTATGGAGCAACAGGCTGCAGCGGACGTGCGGCAGGCTGGGCATGCGACGTGCGCAAACGCCACCCATACGCTCTCTACGGCGAGGTGGACTTCAAAGAGGTACTCCACACCACAGGCGACAGCTATGCCCGCGTGCTCATGCGTTTAGAGGAGATAGAGCAATCGGTGCACATAATAAGACAACTGATAGACAATATACCCGCAGGGGAGTTCAAACAAAAGACAAAGCCCATAATAAAACTGCCCGAAGGGCGTTTCAGCGCAGCAGTCGAGGGCTCCCGCGGCGAGTTTGGCGTGTTCATCGAGAGCCACGGCGACAAGACTCCTTATCGCGTAAAGTTCCGCCCCATGGGACTGCCTCTTGTCGCTTGCATGCACAAGATTCTAAAAGGATGCAAAATAGCCGACCTCATAACCATTGGTGCCACACTCGACTATGTGATACCCGATATTGACCGATAATGCAGAGAAAGAAACATGGATTTCAGTATAATAACAACAGCCATTGACAACCTGCTGAGCAACCACCTGCCCGAGCAGACAGTAGTTATTGTGGAGTGCGTGCTCATTGCAATATGCCTCATTCTCGCCTATGTGCTTTTTGCAATAATCATGATATTCATGGAGCGCAAGGTGTGTGCAGCCTTCCAGTGCCGTTTAGGTCCCATGCGTGTGGGATTCTGGGGATTGTTGCAGGTCTTTGCCGATGTGTTCAAGATGCTCATCAAAGAGATTATAAGCATAAAGCGCAGCGACCATGTGCTCTACTCCATTGCCCCATATATTGTGGTGATAAGCTCGGTGCTCACATTCAGTTGCCTTCCGTTCGCAAAAGACCTGCATGCTCTCGACTTCAACATAGGAGTGTTTTTCCTGATGGCAGCATCGTCCTTCGGCGTATTGGGCATTCTGCTTGCCGGCTGGAGCAGTAACAACAAATTCTCCATGATTGGAGCCATGCGCAGCGGCGGACAGATGATAAGCTACGAGCTATCTGTGGGCTTGTGCATGCTCACCATGGTGGTGCTGAGTGGCACAATGCAGATAAGCAGCATTGTGGAGAGCCAAACAAACGGGTGGTTCATTTTCAAGGGACACATACCCGCCTGCATAGCGTTCATCATATATCTTATAGCCGGCAATGCCGAAACCAACCGAGCCCCCTTCGACCTCCCCGAGGCTGAGTCGGAGCTCACAGCGGGCTACCACACCGAGTATTCGGGAATGCACTTCGGTTTCTTCTACGTTGCCGAGTTTATGAACGTGTTTATTGTTGCAGCCATAGCATCAACCCTCTTTTTAGGCGGCTGGGCACCACTCTACATTACCGGGCTCGATGCCTTTAACACGGCAATGAGCTACATTCCGGGTATTGTGTGGATGCTTGGCAAGACCTTCTTTGTTATATGGTTGCTCATGTGGATAAGATGGACCTTCCCGCGCCTGCGCATTGACCAGGTGCTTGTGCTCGAGTGGCAATATCTTGTGCCGATAGGCTTAGTGAACCTGCTCATTATGACTATATGTGTGGTGATGGGATGGACATTCTAAAAACAGAAAAAAATGAAAAAGGAAGAAAGAAAAAAGACATATTTAGGCAGGGTGTTTGGAACAGTGTCGTCGCTGTTTGCCGGCTTGATGGTTACGATGCGAGAGTTTTTCACGCCCAAAGTAACCGAGCAATATCCCGAGAACCGCAACACGCTGCAAATATCGGAACGCCACCGTGCACAGCTCTATATGCCCACCGACGAAGAGGGCAACAACCGCTGTATCGCATGCGGCTTGTGCCAGCAGGCATGCCCCAACGGCACCATAAGCATAACCACAACAACGGTTACCGACAGCGAGACGGGCAAGAGCCGCAAGGTGCTTGTGGATTACAGCTACGACCTTGGCAGCTGCACCTTCTGTCAGCTGTGCGTGAACGCATGCCCCAAAGAGGCAATAAAGTTCAACAACAAATTCGAGAATGCGGTGTTTGACCGCAGCAAGCTCATTCTTAAACTGAACAAATAAAACAATAGATACAATATGGAGTTT
This sequence comes from uncultured Bacteroidaceae bacterium, assembly GCA_964423665.1. GTDB lineage: Bacteria > Bacteroidota > Bacteroidia > Bacteroidales > Bacteroidaceae > HGM04593. Next base: position 14,005 of record CAYRFX010000020.1, read on the forward strand.
CACACCAATCTATTCATCTTCTCGGGGCTCGCGCTCTTCATGATAATAGCAGCACTCTTTGCCGTTATATCGAGCAAGATTATGCGTGCAGCCACCCTGCTGTTGTTTGTGCTCTTTGGCACGGCAGGGCTCTACTTTATGCTTCACTACACATTCCTGGGGGCGGTACAGATTACCGTCTATGCCGGCGGCATTGTGGTGCTCTTCATTTTTGCCATCTTGCTCATAGGCAAGGGAAGCATTGATATCACGCACACTTCAAAACTGCGATACCTTGCCGGTGTGCTTGCAGCCATGGCAGGCATGGCAATAACACTCTATCTCATACACATCACCCCGTTCGAAGCCACCCACTTTATGAGTGCCGATGTGCCCATGAAATCGCTGGGGCTTGCAATTATGGGAACCGACCGTTATAACTACATACTCCCCTTTGAGGTTATGAGCATACTGCTGCTCGCCTGCACAGTGGGAGCAATACTCATCGCCCGCAAAAAATAACAGCCTTATGATTATACCAGCACAATACTATCTCATACTGTCGGCAGTGCTCTTCTTTATCGGAGTATTCGGTTTCTTCACCCGCCGCAACCTTGTATCGCTGCTCATCAGCACCGAGCTCATGCTCAATGCCGTGGATATAAATTTTGCAGTGTTCAACGCCTACTGCCACCCGGGGTTGTTGGAAGGATATATCTTTGCAATATTCGGTATTGGCATTGCCGCAGCCGAAACAGCTGTTGCCATAGCCATAATAATAAACGTGTATCGCAACATTCACTCAATACACATCAAGAGATTGAGAGAACTTAAACACTGATGCTTATGGAATTTACAATACTTATACTTGCCCTTCCCCTGCTGAGTTTTCTTGTGCTTGCACTTGCAGGGAAACAGATGCCGCACAAGGTGGCTGGCGCAATAGGCACAGCCTCGCTTGCAACGGTAACACTACTCGCATACACAGCTGCCGCGCTCTACTTTGGCGCAGGACGCGGTGCCGACGGGCTCTTCCCCGCAATAACCCCGCTGAACATAAGCTGGCTGCCATTGGGCACGCTCAGCATAGATATGGGCATACTGCTCGACCCCATCTCGGTGATGATGCTCATTGTCATATCCACGGTGAGCCTCATGGTACACATATACTCTCTGGGCTATATGAAGGGAGAAAAAGGCTTCCAGCGCTATTATGCCTTCCTCTCGCTCTTCACATTCTCCATGCTGGGGCTGGTGGTTGCAACAAACATATTCCAGATGTACATCTTTTGGGAGCTTGTGGGTGTGTCGTCGTATCTGCTCATAGGATTCTACTACACAAAGCCCGCCGCCATTGCTGCATCTAAAAAGGCGTTCATCGTTACCCGCTTTGCCGACCTCTTCTTCCTCATCGGCATACTTATCTATGGCTACTACACACAAACATTCTCTTTCACCCCCACCGAAACAGCACTTGCGGCTGCTAGCACACTGCTGCCCACGGCATTAGGGCTGATGTTTATCGGCGGTGCAGGAAAGAGCGCAATGTTTCCCCTGCATATATGGCTGCCCGATGCGATGGAGGGCCCCACACCCGTTTCGGCACTTATACACGCGGCAACAATGGTTGTGGCAGGTGTATATCTTGTTGCGCGCATGTTCCCGCTCTTCATCACATATGCCCCCGATGTGTTGCACATTGTGGCTTACGCAGGTGCCTTCACCGCCCTGTATGCGGCAGTGGTAGCGTGCGTGCAGACCGATATCAAGCGCGTGCTTGCTTTCTCCACAATTTCACAAATAGCATTTATGATGGTGGCACTCGGAGTGTGCACATCGAGCGACCCGCACGACGGAGGGCTCGGATATATGGCATCAATGTTCCACCTCTTTACCCACGCAATGTTCAAGGGGCTGCTCTTCTTGGGTGCAGGTGCCATAATACACGCTGTTCACAGCAACGAAAAGATGCACATGGGAGGGCTGCGCCGATATATGCCCATAACACACATAACATTCCTCATCGCATGCCTTGCCATTGCCGGAATACCGCCGTTCAGCGGTTTCTTCAGCAAAGACGAGATACTCGTTGCCTGTTACGCATTCTCAAAGCCTATGGGAATGTTCATGAGCTTTGTTGCCGCAATGACAGCCTTTTATATGTTCCGCCTCTATTATCTCATTTTCTGGGGCAAAAGCTACTACGAGGAGCAGAAAGCACTGTTTGATGCAGGCAAGAGCAGCAAGCAGCCACACAAACCCCACGAAGCACCCGCCACAATGACCGTGCCCCTCGTTATACTTGCAGTCGTCAGCTGCGTGGCAGGCTTCATACCGTTCGGGCACTTTGTGAGCAGCAACGGCACTGAATACAGCATACACATAGACAAAGCCGTGGCAACCACAAGTGTAACGCTTGCCGTTGTGGCAATCATCATAGCCACAATAATGTACAAGAGTGGCTACAGCCGCCTCACACGCGGAATAAACCGCAACCTCCGCGGGCTCATGTCGGCAGCATACAACCGTTTCTACATAGACGAGGTATGGCTCTTCATAACAAAAAAAGTTATCTTCAACTGCATAAGCAAGCCCATAGCATGGTTCGACAAGAAGATAATAGACGGCTCGCTCGACAAGCTTGCAAGCGGCACACAGAAGATAGCGAGCTTCATACGCCCCGTGCAGAGCGGCAACGTGCAATCATACAGCGTGTGGTTCCTCAGCGGCGCGCTCATATTAATATTGATACTTATATATTTTGTATAAAAAAGCCCTATGAATATACTTAATCTGTTTGTTATTATTCCGTTGGCAATGCTGCTTGCCTTGTGGGCAGCACGCAACCTGCGACAGACACGCGCCGTGATGGTGACAGGCTCCACCCTGCTGCTTCTCCTCTCGGCATACCTCACCGTGGAGTTCATAGCCCAGCGCAACGGCGGCAACACAGCCCCCATGCTCTATTGCGACTCATGGAGCTGGTATGCACCACTAAATATCAACTACTCGATAGGAGTTGATGGAATATCAGTTGCAATGCTCCTGCTATCATCAATAATAGTGTTCACCGGCACATTTGCATCGTGGCGACTGAAGCCCATGACCAAAGAATTTTTCCTGTGGTACACCCTGCTGGCAACCGGTGTCTATGGTTTCTTCATCTCCACCGACCTCTTTGCAATGTTCATGTTCTACGAGACAGCCCTCATACCGATGTATCTGCTCATAGGCGTGTGGGGCAGCGGACGCAAGGAGTATTCTGCAATGAAACTCACACTCATGCTCATGGGCGGCTCGGCGTTCCTGCTGATGGGTATTCTGGGAATATACTTCGGCAGCGGAGCCACCACGATGAACATTAACGAGATTGCAGCCATGGGCAACATTGCCCGCGAGGTGCAATATATATTCTTCCCCCTCACATTCATAGGGTTCGGAATCTTGGGAGCACTTTTCCCCTTCCACACATGGAGCCCCGACGGACACGCTTGTGCCCCCACGGCGGTATCAATGCTACATGCGGGAGTGCTCATGAAGCTCGGAGGCTACGGCTGTTTTCGCATCGCAATGTACCTGCTGCCACAAGCCGCGCACGACCTTGCATGGATATTCATCATACTCACCACAGTGAGCGTTGTCTATGGTGCACTGAGCGCGATAAGCCAGACCGACCTTAAATACATCAACGCATACTCCTCGGTATCACACTGCGGCTTGGTGCTTTTCGCACTGCTCATGACCACCCGCACCGCCTGCACGGGAGCTATTCTGCAAATGCTCTCCCACGGACTTATGACAGCCCTTTTCTTTGCCATAATAGGTATGATATACGGGCGCACACACACGCGCGACATACGCCAGATGCGTGGTCTCATGAAGATAATGCCCTTCCTCGCCGTGGGATATGTGATAGCCGGTCTTGCCAATTTGGGACTCCCGGGCTTCAGCGGCTTTGTGGCAGAGATGACAATCTTTGTTGGAGCATTTGAGGCAAACGACCTCTTCCACCGCACGGTAACAATAATAGCCTGCACAAGTATTGTTATAACCGCAGTGTATATTCTGCGTGTTGTGGGGCGCATACTCTACGGAGAGCCCACCAACGAAGAGCACAAGAGACTGAGCGATGCAACGTGGGACGAGCGTTTCACCGTCATCTGCCTTGTAATATGCGTGGCTGCGCTCGGCATAGCCCCAATGTGGGTGAGCAACCTCATTGATGGCGGCGTGGCAAACATTATATCAAACATACAACCATAAAGAAACAGAAGCATCACAACAATATGAATTACATACAATTCTTTCTAATGCGCCCCGAGGTGAGCCTTTTAGGTTTCTTCCTCATCATCTTCCTCTACGACCTCATATCCACAGGTCGCTATCGTCGCTATTTTCACCCGCTTGTGTGCATAGCCATGCTGCTGCACACGGTTGTATGTTTCCGCGACACAAGCGAGCAGACACTCTTCGAGGGAATGTACCACAGCAACGCCATGATAGTATTTGTGAAAGCAATGCTCGCATGCGGCAGCATGATAGCCATCATGCAAGCCCACCGCTGGCTGCGCACCAACAACACATACTACAAGCAAGGGGAGTTCTACACCCTGTTGCTCAGCACATTGGTGGGAATGTATTTTATGATAAGCGCACGCCACTTCCTGCTGCTCTTCGTGGGCATTGAGCTCGCGTCGCTCCCCATGGCATGCCTTGTAGCGTTTGACAAATATCGCCACCACTCTGCCGAGGCAGGAATAAAATATGTACTCACCTCGATGTTCGCATCGGCAATAATGCTCTACGGAATATCATTCCTCTACGGCACCTGTGGCTCGCTCTACTACGACGAAGTGCGCAGCGGCATCACAGCATCGCCCATGCAGATATACGCTCTTGTAATGTTCTTTGCCGGCATGGGATTCAAAATATCACTCGTGCCGTTCCACATGTGGACCCCCGACAGTTACGAAGGAGCCCCCACCACCGTTACCGCCTACCTGTCGGTAATATCCAAAGGCGCAGCCGTGTTCACCCTCTTCATTGTGCTCACCACCGTCTTTGCCCCCATGATTAAGCAGTGGCAGACAATCATTTATATAACCACAGTGGCAAGCATCACAATTGCCAACCTCTTTGCCATAAAACAACAGCACCTTAAACGTTTCATGGCATACAGCAGCATCTCGCAGGCAGGATACATAATGCTTGCCGTCATAAGCGGCACAGCACAGGGAATGAGCGCGATGGTATATTATGTGCTGGTGTATATCCTTGCCAACCTCGCCGTGTTCGGTGTAATAGGCGCGGTGGAGCATCACACAAAGAACGAAGTGCGCCGCAGCACCCTCAAAGGGCTATATGGCACCAATCCACGCCTTGCCTTCATCATGACACTTGCCCTCTTCTCACTCGCCGGTATTCCCCCGTTTGCTGGTTTCTTCAGTAAATTCTTTGTCTTTATGAGTGCATTCAGCGCAGGTTACATGATACTTGTGTTTATTGCGCTTGTAAACACGGTTATATCGCTCTATTACTACCTGCTCATTGTAAAGGCTATGTATATTGAGAGCAGCGACACCCCCGTACCCCGTTTCAAGTGCAGTATCATCACGCGTGCAAGCCTTGTTTTCTGCCTCGCGGGAATTATTCTGTTAGGTATATGCAGTTTTGTTTATAGTGGGATAAGTGCCATTAGTTTTGGTATGTAACGGCAAAATGAAGAGCATATAAATTAAATGAGTATCGGCGCATGCCGATACTCATTTAATTTATATTTACATCTTACCAATCATCATCTCGGCAAGCTCAAAATCCTCGGGATAATCAATATCGACCCCCTCGACAGGTCCCACAATAGCCATATAAGGAGAATCGCCCACACGGCGATGATGCTTCACCCACATATCGCGCCCAAAAATATAAAAAGCACTCGTCTCCACATACACAGGCTCAATAGTCTGCGTGCGAGGTATAGAGGTGGGAGCATAATTGAGAGGCTTGCCCTCGTACCAAGCAAACGTTTGAATCTTCTGTGCCGAAAAGGCCGAATCGTGACGCCCCTGAACAACCTCCTCGACAGCCTTGCTGATAGTGGAAGCCTTGATAAAAGGAGATGTAGTATGCGCAAGCATATACACATCGGCATCAACATCACGCACAAAAGCATCGTAAATCTCCTCCCCCAGCGCAGTGTCGCTGTCGAGCGCAGTGTCGCGCAACAGCAGCTTCACACCGGCAGGCAACAAAGGACGTACCTCCTCACTACTGCAATAGACATACACCTCGTCAATGCCGGGAACCTGAGTAAGGGTCTCCAACAGATAACACATCATAGGCTTGCCACCCAACAGCTTCAAGTTTTTACCAACCACGCGCTTGCTGTTCAAGCGAATGGGGACAAATGCAACAACCTTCATCTTATACTATTGTTAAAAAGAAAGCTATCAGATACAGCTGAAAGTATCAATAACACCAACCAAGCGACCCTCGGAATTAACAACAATCAGAGAGTGAATATTGTGCTGGCGCAACAGCTTTTCGGCAGTGGCAAGCTTGGCATTCTCCTGTATAGTCTTGGGATTGTGGCTCATCAGTTCCTTCACTGTGAGCTGGAAGAAAATATCCTGATGGAACTGCATTGCACGGCGAATATCACCATCGGTTACCACGCCCAAAATCTTATCGTTCTCCACCACAATGGCAATACCCATCTTGGTAGAGCTAATCTTCAACAACGCATCACTAATCTTTGAATCGCGTGTAACCACAGGCAGGTCGGTGGTAATCATATAATCCTTCACACGCGCCAGCAGACGACGACCAAGCGAGCCACCCGGGTGGAACTGCGCAAAATCGGAAGCCTTGAACTTGCGCACAGTCATCAAAGCACAAGCAATGGCGTCACCCATGGCAAGAGTAGCTGTGGTAGATGATGTGGGAGCAAGATTCAGCGGACACGCCTCGCGCTCAACAGCAATATTCAGGTGACAATCGGAATACTCGGCAAGGAGCGACTTAGGATTACCCGACATTGACACAATAGGAATCTTGCGCTCGGCAAGCAGGGGAATAAAACGCAACAACTCGTCGGTCTGCCCCGAATTAGAGATAGCGAGCACCACATCACCCTCGGCAAACATACCCAAATCGCCATGGAAAGCATCGAGCGGGTTTACAAAGAAGGCAGGAGTACCTGTACTTGCTAACGTAGATGCAATCTTTGCACCAATATGCCCCGATTTTCCTACACCCGTAACAATAAGCCTTCCCTTGCTCTCATAAATGAGCTCAACGGCCTTTGTAAAGTTCTCATCAAGGTTGGGAATAAGGTTTAGCACAGCCTGTGCCTCGTCTTGAAGGCATTTTTTTGCCACTGCTATTACATCTGTCATATTCTTTTGTTTTGTATTATCCTGTTTTAAGCGGTGGGTACCCCCCACACAATAGCCTGCCGCAATAATGCGACAAATAATCTCCGCTGCGAAGATAGCAATAAAAAATGGAATATACCGCAAACAGCAGGCATTAATCTATCAAGAGGGTGTGCAAAATGAGAATAAGCTATAAAGTGTCATTCCGAACCGAAGGGAGGAATCTCAGCGTCTCATTATAGATTTCTCGTCGCTACGCTCTGTCGAAATGACAAAATGATAGTCTGGTTCTTTTTGCACACCCCCTTGATAGATAAAAAACCTCAATCAGAAACGCACACCAAAGCTCATTATAAGACTCTGGCGGGTAATATCCACATCGGCAGAGGGATTAACCACCTCCGGGTCGTAATAATTATAGAAATCGGCATTCTGAACCGAAAGCTTATAAGCAACATCAAAATAACACACATCACCCGTGTAGCCAAGTCCCATAGTAAAGATATTAGTGGAACCAAGGTTCATATACTCGGTAGAAGTATCAAAATTCTTAAATGTAGTCTTTGCAGCCGTGGAGCGATAGGGAGAAGTCATATAATTATAACCGCAACGGAGCGAAAGACTCTTATCAACGTTGAACACAGCACCCAAGCGCAAGATATGACGATTCCGCATATTACACTCAATCTCCTCATTCAAGCTTTCCATATTATAGCCATCGGTATATTCGAGCTTGGAGGTACCATAATCAACCATCTCATATTCCGCATTAACAGCAGCAAAATCACCAAAAGTATAAGAAGCCGAGAGATTAAGACGCCACGGCGTAGTGTAGTCATAATCAATGTAAAGGTCGTCACCATAAGCATCATAATCGCGGGTATCCAACACGCTGCCATCATCGCCAATCATCGCAGCCTGATAGCGGTCGGTGAGATTATACCAAGTGGGAGTGTGCACCGCAACACCAACCTTGAAAGGACTATACTCCATGGGGCGCACTATGGCACCGAACTTCATTCCGAAGCCATGCCCGCAAGTATTGTAACTATTCTCAATAGTATAATAATCATACACATCGCAATGCTCGGTGTAACTGCTCGTGCGGGTGTAGTCGATGTTAGAACCTGTGAGAGTGAGACCCAAATAGAGCCTGTCATTCACATTGGCAGAAATAGTTACATCAACCTCATCAAGCCCGCCCTTCTCCTCGGAACGATAACTCATATACTTGGGATAGAGAACATTATTCGTCGGGAGATAACGCAACTCGCCATCATCGCCAATGAGCCCCGATGTAGAGGTGAGCAAGCCCAACCACGGATATTGAAGGTCGTAATAATCCTCATAACCCATGTAATTGCCACTCATATTATACATCTCCTTCAACAAATATTGCTGCGAGAAATAATTACCATCGGCATCGAAGAGAGAACCCGCAATCTCCATGTGATTGCGAAAATTATTGCTGTGGCGATAGTTGAAAGCAAAATTCACATACTTCAAATCAGAGCCACCATGATGAGTAGAAAACACCAATCCAAGATTCTCCACGGTGAAACTGCTTTTGCTCTCCTTGCTCTCGGTACCATGAAAGGCACTCCTGTTCTCGATGTTATGCAACCCAAAAGTAGCGACAGCATCATTGGCACGATAGAGCGCAATACCCGCAGGGTTGGTAGAAGCTGCGCTGATATCAGCACCTAAGGCACTCATAGAGCCACCCATACCCACGAAACGAGCAGTGCCGCTGAGGTTATCACCTGCAATGCGCATCACATCGTAACTATTCTGGGCAACGGCGCCCTGCAACGCCACAAACAAAATCACAAATAAATATACAAACTTTTTCATAGTAACATTCAATTCATTAAAAACCCCAATCAACGCCTGCCGCCACGCGATGTACCCCCACGCGAAGGTGCCGAGCCGCGAGACGAAGAACCACGCGAAGCACCACCCACGCTGCTGCTGCGCACACTGCTGCGGTTATTATTGCTGCTGCCACTGCTGCTGCGCACACTGCTGCGGTTGTTATCACTGCTGCCGCCACGCTTGCTATCAACAACCGTGCGGTCGTTGCGGTTACTGTTGCCCGCATTCTCCTTGCGCACGCTTGTGCTGCTGCGGCGATTATAAGTAGAAGAAGAATTAACCCTTCCACGCTCGCGGCTGCCACCGTCAACTGCATCGCGATCTATGCGACCGCCGTTGCCATTGCCCACCTGCACCGTAGGTTTCTTGTCACCTGCAGCCGTAGCAACCGGCTGGCGACCGCTGCCACCCTTGCCTGCCACAGATACCGTGGGTACACGCTGCTGCACCCTGTGCCCCGGAGCCGACGAAGCCACATGCGGCGGGTTATAATGCGGGTGATGATGCTGCCCACCACCCCAGTGCCAAGAGAAGAAAGGCCAATGCCAACCGGCATTTATGCTCCACCCATGGCTTCCCCAGCCAATGGACCAGTCCCACCAACCATTGTCATAATAATCATAACAACCATAAGAGGGATAAACATCATAATACCACGGGCTGCCCACAATCACCGTCGTGGGGTTATGGAAACGCACAATGCGGGTAGAGTAATCATAATCGGTATCCTCCTCATACACATACTCCACAGCACTCTCCTGTTGCAAAAGCGTCTCCACATCACCGGCAGCCACGCTTGTTGTGCTCCTGCGGCGGTTATACTCATCAACATCACGGGTGTTGCCATTATCTGCCACCCCCCACTCTCCACCGGCAGCCCCGGCAGAGAGCATCTTAGCAACATTCTCCTGCTTCACCTCCTTCTTGGGGACATAGAACATCTCATTCACCTGCGCCATCAACGCCACAGGCAATGCGACCAACAAAAACAGAGTTACTCTTTTCATAATAGATTCATTTATTTGTTATGGGCGATGCTTGCAACACAGCCCTTTTCACGGAACAAAAATACCACCCACCCCACAAACAAAAAAGGGAAATATCCTATAAACAGATGGGAATTTCCCTAAAACAAGAGAAAAAGAGGGTAAAAAGGTGCGTTTTCCTTTTTCGGTAGCAACAAATATGTATTAGACAGAAGAACAGAGAGACAAACGAACTCCCGGCCACCGGCCCCGGCACCCACACCGTATAAATGCATTAATGGCGCACCGTGGGTGCGCCATTAATGCAGTATAGAAAATTATTATTAATTCCAGATATTCTCCCAGGAGCCGCCAATGTACTCACCGGCACCACTATCGTCTGAATCACCCATCTCGTCATCGTCTTCAGTTGTTGGAGCAGAAATTTCCAACATACAGGGCGGGATAAGTATCTCAATATACTCAACTTCGGGGGTATTATATAATTTCTTCTTCATAATTCAAAATCGTTTAATAAAATCACTTTACAACCACCTTATTACCATCAACAATGTAAATACCGGGAGCGGTAATCTCGCTCAAGCGGCGACCTTGGAGGTCAAATATACCTCTAACACTCTCATCAACGCCCTCGCTCATGTAATCATCTTCAATATCCTCGATGCCGGTGGTGAAACCATCATCAAAGCCCAGTGACAATGAAGCGTTTGAAGTGGGTGAAGCGTTTGAGGTAAATTTAGAGCCACCTACAACAAGGAACACGCGGTTGGCATTAACGTTAATCCAACCACCATCGTGGTTATTTCCTGTTTTGGTTCCATCTTCATTATAGTTCTCATATACACGGTACAGCTTGGGCTGTGTCTTAGTGGTAAGATACATATAAACATTACCCTGCTCACCTATCAATGTCTCGTAGGGTTCTACCTTCACAAGTTTCTTATAAAGCGCGCCATCGATAACAATACCATCGGATTCTGTTGCCTTGTCACTAACCTCATCGGGGGTATCCGTGGTATAATAGAATTTATAAGTACCTGAGGTGTTCGCTGTAACATTGTGCAAGATAGCAGGTGTGCAAGCAGGCAAAATTCCATCATAAGAGCGCATTGTGATATGCTTGTCGGTAACATCGTTATTTGTTACCGGATAGAAAGCATTTACCTCATTGGTGGGGATAATTGCGTTGTATCCCAGCATCAATGAACCTACACCCACGCTGTTTGTCTTTGTCTTGTGGTAGATTTTTGTTTTGTCGGTATCGGGCATCTCCTCGATGTACCATGTATCGCCCTCGGCAGAGAGGATGATATTTGAAAGACCGAAGAAGCAACCAATACATAGAGCATCGGTAGTTGATATTGTGAGGCGTACTACAACACTGTTATTTTCTACTGTAACCGCATTGTCACTTGCCACGTTCCACACTTTGTGAACGCTCTGCGATGAAACACCAATGCCGGCTGCAATCTCAGCCTCTGTCAATGAGCCAAAAGAAACAAGATTGTTTACATCTGCACCGACATCCACTGCAACATTGAATTTACGACTCTTTTTATCATTGTTTTGTTGATATTTGCTATCTTTAGTCAACGCATGAATATCGAGACCGATATTATTGAATGAAGTGAATGTAGAGGGAAGATTGCTATAGGTAAATGTAAGTACTATATCGCCGTTTGTATCAATTTCATTTCCATTTCTATCGGGGCAAAGAATACCATCTGTTATATGTATATCTGTTGCTTTGAAATCCACATTCGATTCTACCGAAACCGAAGCGAGCGTTCCTGTAACATCAGAACCATCGGCAGTCATCACCTCGTTAAACTCATTGTGCACTGTAGCTGAAACCGTGTTAGCAGCAGTACCGGTTCTTGTGAACACAAGGCTTGCGTGGCTGTTGCCTATGATATCGGCATTACCCACCATAATGCTGTCACCAACAGCGTTGCGACGCAAATAGTTATTATCGGTGCCCTGGAAACGTACCACGCAACCGCCCACGGGGTTAATCGTTACGGCAGTTTCCGATGCATCGTCGAGCAAAGCATTGTCGGCTGTAAATTCATTGGTATAGCTCTGTGTGTGCAAGCTCTTGAGCATTATACCATCGAGTTCATAGAAGCCATCGGCAGCCTCTGTTCCCTCAAATAGCCATACACCACTGCTATCATACTCACCCTCATCGTTAATTGTATCGGGCTTTTGCACAATCCGGTTGAGCTGGCTTGCATAAAGTTGTGTAGAGCTCTGCTCGTATGCGGGGCGCATGGTGTAGAACTTGCCGGGCTTGGGAGCCTTCAACTCATCGGGCATGGGACCGGTGTAGCTCTTCACTGCATCGTAAATCTCGTTAAAGTATGCCTCCTCGCTCTTGCCTTCGCTGCTTGTGGCACCGCCTGTTAGTGCCTTTATGAAAGAAGCATTCTTCTTGATGGACCTATAGAGAGTTGCAAGCTGCTCATTATATATTACACAATTATCTGTGCTATACTTTTCGAGCAACTGATCTACATGGTCATCAAACTCAGTAACCTTCACAAACTGCCATGTGCTGTTGTCGTGTGTACCGGCATCGCTGAAGATTGTCTGGTTCAGTGCTTCTATGTTTGTCCAGCCGAAGTTGGTATCATTGGCACCTCCTGCTACAATGACATGACCGAGATAAGTTTCATTGGACGAGGGAAGAACATACCATGTGTCAGTCTCGTCTGTTGTATTATCGCCACCACTTAAATCCTGCACCTTCCAGTTCATCGCCTTCACACGCTCCACATTAATATTGAAGAGGTCAACGCCTGTTGCGGGCCAAGCACAGGTGAGTATTTCTACATCATTCAACGTGGCACCGGTAATAGTTATTGTCTCTTTTGCACCCTTGGCATTATAAACGTCGAGCTGCACTTTTTGCCCCGAATATGTGATAACCACTTTTATTTCTGAGTAGTTATCCTGTGTGTGCCAGAAGCGATAGGTGTCAAATTCGTTATTTACCTTTATAACAAGACTCCTATCGTCTTTCAGATACATTTGGAACTCACCTGCATAATTATTTTTCAGTGGATCTATGGAGGCGGCAAGCAAGCAAGTTCCGTATGCGTTGTACGAAACGTCATCTAAGTAAAACTCGGTTGTTATTCTCCAAGCCTCGTCGCCACGGAGTATATCATCTCCGGTGAACGTCTTGATTATTTGCTTACCTTCAGATTCCGATGGAGCAACATTTGTTGCCGAATACACCTCCTCGTTCTTGCTCACGAGGGTGGTATCCTCGCCTGCGAGGAAATTGTGAACATCTACCTGCAGGTATTCGTCGAATGTGAGGGCATTACCGTCTATTGTGTTATAATCGCCGCTGAGTGTTGTTTTATCGTCGCTCAAGGTACCCGCAGAAACTTTTTTACCCTCGAAGAAGAACATATTTGCAAGCCCCAAACTATCGTTGCCTTCCCGGTCCTTATCGGCAACGGCAAGGTTCATATAGGTATCTTTGGTATTGAACTTGGCGTAATGTTTTTCGCCACTGTCCATGCTCTTTACATTATAGAGATAATACCAGTTGGGCTGCTCATAGTTGCCGGCAGAACCCTTTTCGTCGCGCACGGTATATTCGGGCAGGGGCTGCAATGCATATGTAACCTCATGCTCCAGCATGTGAGCCTTCTGTGAGAGGCCCACCAATGTAGCAACATCTGTTTCATTATCTGCCGATGCGGCAAGGCTCTCAGCGTAAAGCCAATACTTCTTTGCCTTGTCCTCGTCCTTGTTTGCGACACCGGGGATGATGGTTTCTGTTATTTCAGTCACTTTGTCGCTAATATATGTTCGGAGAAGAGGAATAGCATAAGTGTCTTCTACCAATACAAACTCCCAGAGTGCACCGGGGTCGTTTGCATCGTCCGATACTATAATATCATCGGTTTCGTGGTTGCTGCACCATGCGTCATAGGGGTTATTTGTGGCATTCAATTGGTTGAGACCAATAACATAGCCGGTTGTATCCCCCACACGGTTGGGCTGCACATACCACACATCACCGGCAGCGTCCCATTTATCGGGGGCTGCACATTTTCTTGTGGTTATAGCACTCTGAATTTCTGCCTTGTAGTATTCGGTTATCTCTGTATCGGCTACTTTGGTGAAGTAGAAGAGCGATGTTGCATCTAAACCTGTATAATCACTTACAGTCTCACCGGTTTCTCCCGACTCTATAAGTGTCATATTTGTGTCGCGTGTATCGAACTTCGCATAATACATCTTGGCACCCTGTGTCTCCACCTGGTCGCTGGGAGAAACAGGTACCGATGTATCGCTCCTGCGCATCACGGGTGCCTGCATAGCGGTTGCTTGCTTGCGCATGTTTCTTATAAGATAGAGGTTGCCGCTACCATATTCAAAGGGTGCAACAATCTGGAGCTTTAATTCGAGAATTTCATTGTCGTTGATGTTTTCAAAGCTGAAAGTAAGTTGTTGATTCTCCTCAGCATAAGTTGCTCTCTTATCGTCTTTATCGCCATCGACAAATATACCGGAGTTCAAGTTATCCGGGCCTGCAATATATGCGTGGCGGTCGTTGCAATTGATGGTAATTGTGGGCATTTCATCGGTGCTAACAAAGACTTTTGAGAAAGGAAGTTTATACACCTCGCCATTGTATGTGAAGGTGGTGTTGCGCTTCACAAGCTCGTTTGCGGTGAAGGTTATCTTCTTCTCCTCGCTTGTTGTTGCCACGGGGATAAATACGAAGTCGGTACATACGCCCTCATCAACCGATTCTGTTGTGGTGGTCTCCGTTCCGTCGTCGGCTGTTGTTGTAATGGTTCTTGTATAAGGACTCTCCTGGCTCTGTGCTGCCACCACATCGGCCTCCCAGGCTGAGCCATCATTAATGACAGCAAGATACTCACCCGAAACATCTTTCAAGGGCACACCAAAGCGGTGTGTCTCCACAGTGCTGAATGTCCACTTATAAGCAGAGGTAGATACTTTACCATTATTGGCAAGGTACTTTGTGGGGTCGGCAACGTTGCGGAACACCAATTTGCCATCGGCTGTCTGCTCGCAATACCACTCGTAGTACTTGCGGGCATCGGTATCGGCTGCAGCATATGCACCCTGTCCTTTAATGTGAACTGTATCCTTGGTTGCATCATACAAGCAAATCTCTTGATTTGTAAACACCTCGTCGTCTCTAACATAGGCATCGGCATATATGCGGTATTTATTACCGGGGAGGGGCACACCTGAGAGCAACTTTGCAGAGGAATACTCTTCGTTAAATTCTGCCACTTGAGTTGTATATTGTTGTGCCGATGCATAACCATAAATATCATACGTTGCAGTTTCCAACGCATCAAAATATTTTACGGCGTTCTCGGTATTAGGATCTTTGGGGAGAACATAAGCCTCGGAGAGAGCCATGGCAGTGGCATTGGCAGTGGTATTCACCACGCGGATATACTTGTATGCAGCACCAAGGTCAATCTCTTGTGTAAATGATTGATTGTCGGCAAGTGCGGTTTCATACTCCGCACCCGCAACATCTGCAATGCTACTTTCATCATTGCCCGCCTGTATCTTCACGCTTGTGGGATAGTTTTCGTCGCCGCGTTGCAGATAGATGTAGATATTCTGCACAGCGGCATCGCCAAGATTGAACTGAATATAGTTACCCGCGGTGCTGATACCTGTGGAGGCATCACCATCAATCAGCAAAGAGGTTGTTTGAGCATCGCTTGTGGTTATATTGGCATCGCTCTGCACACAGCCCCATATTACCTGTGCCGAGTAGATATCACCGCGGCTGAAGATGTGGAGGTCTTGCAAATAATCGCCGCTTGTTACCTCATTTGCAGGGTAGAATGCAAAGGGGTGACCATCGCTCCAGATATCAAAGCCTGCTACAGTACCGTTCCAGTAGTGTTTGGTATCTGCAATGTGAGTAGCCGACGATGACACAATAAACACATCGTTGTCTATTTTTTCATTAGCAATAATGTTATACTGGTAGTTCTCATAGTTCACACCGGAACGTGCCCAGCCCGCAGTTCCGGCATCTGCCCAGTTCTTTATATACAAGGGCACGGGTGTTGCATGCAGGGTGGAACCGTTGATATCCAAATATGTGTCGCTTGTAACAGATTTAATTGCGTAATAATCAGTGGTACCATCGTTATCGGTATCAAAAGCCTCCAATGTAAAAACATATTTCTCGTTATACACATAAAGGTCGCGCTCTTTTGTCTTGTCGCGCACAATTTTCACACCATCGTTGTAGAAGAAACCGGTGCGGTCCTCACCACCATTGATGGTTGTGTTGTAAATCATGAATCTCTGCCCCACCATTGTGGCAAGGTCGGTGTAGCGCGGGTTACCCCCCGACTTGTAACTTTTGGGCATATAATATTTATCTGCCCACACATTTGCCGTGCCCAACACCAGCAACAGCAAACACAAATAGAAATGTTTTGTTCTCATTTATTTTAATGGTTTTATTTTGTTTTCTTTCAAAAGTTTATCGGCAGGTTACGTATGGAGCCAATGAGGGCTATACAAACCATACCAAAATGCAAAAGTAGATATTTTTATACAAATCGCAACAACAATTGTGCAAAAATTTCAAATTTTTATAAAAATAATTTAATAGAAATGAGCCTCTTAGATTTGTTTTTTATAAAAAATTTATCAGTTTTGACAAGAGAGCTCTATTTTGTCATTCCGAACCGAAGGGAGGAATCTCACAAGCACCTGCATAAACAGATGTCTCACATACGTTCGACATGACAACAGACCAAAGAACAGAAGGACAAAAAACAGTGCTCCTCCACTCGAAACGAGGGGAGCTCCCCGCAGGGGTGAGGAGATAAAAATGCAAGTACATACTATACCCCTCAGTCACTTCGTGACAGCTCCCCTAAATTATGGGAGCACTATTTTAGGCAGAAGAACAAAAAAAACAGTGCTCCTCTTTTTTGCAATAAAGAGGAGCTCCCCGCAGGGGTGAGGAGATAAAAACGAAAAACATACTATACCCCTCAGTCACTTCGTGACAGCTCCCCTAAATTATGGGAGCACTATTTTAGGCAGAAGAACAGAAAACAGTGCTGCCCTCTTTGAAAAGAGGAAGCACTGTTTTTAGGAAGAAAGTAAGAAATGCTTTCGATTCTTTATCGGTAACTCTATTTTTTTTGAATTACCGACACAAAATATAACATCTTCTATGGAATTAGAACATCCGGTTTGTGTATGTTGCAAGCGACAGCTCCCTATTTATTATTCTTCGGCAGTATCCTTTTCCTGCTGTAATCTGAATATCATTTTTTGACGCTCTATTTCATTTGATAGTTCTTCTTTAGTTGGCAAGAATGTTAGATACTTTGCTTGAAATAGGCGGTCATTATCTTTGAGCATAGAGTATCGTGCCATATCCTCACTTGTGCGAGAACAAAGTATAAGTCCGATTGTTGGATTATCACCTTCCGTTCGCTTTAACTCATCATACATACGGATATACATATCCATCTGTCCGACATCTTGATGGCTAATTTGCTCTGTTTTCAAATCAACGAGCATAAAACATTTGAGAATATAGTTGTAGAACACGAGGTCGATATAAAAATCGCCCATATCTGTACGGATATGCTGCTGACGAGCAACAAAGGCATACCCCTTACCCAATTCCATTATGAATTTCTGAAGATGGGTGATAATAGCACTCTCCAATTCAGTCTCAGAAAATTTAGTATTTTGCGCCAACCCTAAAAACTCTGCAACAACAGGATTTTTGATAAACTCAAACTTATCTCCCTGCATAGGTGCTGTAATCTTCTTCATTTCATCTATAACCACGTTCTTTGCTTGCGATTGCAATAAACGATAGTAATATTGCGACGATATATTACGATGAAGCGTTCTTACGCTCCACATCTCTTTTGCGGCCTCCTGCATATACCAGTGACGAGCAGTCTCATCACATACCGTGAGCAATTCGCGGAAATGTGTCCAAGATAGGATTTGAGATTTTCCACGCAGTGAGTGGAAAATCTCAGGAAAGAACTTATAAAACTGCACAAATTGATATAAATTACTCTTAGTAAATCCTTTACCATAGAGATTGGTAAGATAGTCGGCAAGTCGTTTGATAATTTCCTTGCCATACTCTGCCCTATTCTCGCCCTGCAACTCTTCATCAGCAATACGCTTACCCAACAGCCAATTACGTTGCAACATAGCCGCATTCACGGCTTGGTATGCGTAATTGCGTGTCTGCTCAATGATATTCTGTACATCCTTGAGAATATCATCGGTATTGTCGGTCTTTAATATCTCAACATCCTGTTTCATAGTGCAAAGATATATGCTTTTGTAAAAAATAGAGACTCTATGGATAAAATATTTTATTTCTCATTAAGGCATCATCTTCCACAAACGAGCATGAGATTCCTCACATACGTTCGGAATGACAAAACAACGTTTTGTTATCGGTGAGTTTCTATGAAACGAACCAATGACACCTGTTTATCGGTGAGTTTC
>CAYRFX010000021.1:0-32705 GCA_964423665.1 uncultured Bacteroidaceae bacterium
GAGCCGCATTTTCCAAAGCCGCATCGGTAAGAACCTCGCCGCTCATCATTTGTGCAATTTCATGCACACGCTCCTCCTTGCTTAGTTTAACAATATTTGTAAGGGTTCCTTTCGGTGTCTCCTCTTTATACACCTTATAGTGCGATGCTCCTAACGCTGCCACTTGAGGAAGATGGGTGATACTGAGAACCTGACGTTGCGAACGGCACATTTGTTGCATGAGACGCCCCATGCGCTCGGCAAGAACACCCGATATTCCGGTATCAATCTCGTCAAATATAAGAGTAGGCTGGTTGAGATTGGTTGCTATGAGCGACTTGAGGGCAAGCATCACACGCGCCATCTCTCCCCCCGATGCCACATCGGAAAGCGGTTGCGGAGCACTTATGCTATTGGCAGAGAAAAGGAACGTAACCACATCGTTGCCCGACGGAGCAAAATCGTTTGCCGGCTTTATATCCACCTCGAAGCGTATCATAGGCATGCCCAGATTTACAAGAATATCCGTTATACTGCCCTTCAACACATCTGCCGCAGCACTGCGTGCCCGGGTCAGAAGATGCGCCGCAGATACAAGTTCCTCGCGCAATGCCGCGCAACGCTTCTCAAGCTGTTCAAGTTCCCAATCGCTGTTATCTATCTTATCAAGACGCTCGCGATAGCTCTTGCCCACCGCAATAAGCTCACTCAATGATGCCACACGATGTTTCTGCTGCAAATCATATATAAGAGCCAAGCGTTTATCCACAAACTCAAGGCGATCGGGAGCAAATAACACCTTTGACGCACGTTGCTGCAGTTCCTCGCAGCAATCTTTCAGCTCTATGTAATTACTATCCAATCTCTCGCTCAGTTCCTTTGCTGCCGCATAATGGGCAGATACACGCGACAAAACGTTAGCAGCATCGCGCAACGAGCGCAAGAGCCCCTGTTCTTCATTATCTATGGTACTATATGCGCCATAAAGAGCCGATTGTATCTCCTCGGCATGAGAGAGCTCCTGCTGCTCCTGTTCAAGTTCCTCCTGCTCGCCTTCGCGCAAACCGGCAATCTCAATCTCCTCTACCTGGAAACGCAACCACTCTTCATCGCGAGCACTGCTTGCGAGCATCTCTTTGAGGGCAACCACCTCCTTTTGCGCCTGTGAGTATGCGACATATTTAAGACGATAGCTATCCAGCAACTCTGCATCGTCGGCCAACACATCGAGCACCCCAAGCTGAAAATTTCTGTCCCCGAGAAGAAGATTCTGATGCTGGGAGTGTATATCTATAAGGCGAGAGCCGAGCTCCTTGAGAAGAGAAGCCGCCACCGGCGAATCATTTATAAAAGCACGACTGCGCCCTGTGGAGGAGAGCTCGCGACGTATAATGCAATCCTCGGCACAGTAGTCAAGGTCGTTCTCTGCAAAAAAAACCTCCAATGCAAATGAAGATATATCAAAATGACCCTCAATCACACAACGGTCTGCCCCCTCTCGTATAGCCTTCACGTCGGAACGCTGCCCCAGCATCATGGCAATGGCACCAAGAAAGACCGACTTTCCCGCACCGGTCTCACCGGTAATCACAGAAAAGCCCGAGGAAAAATCCACCTCGACGCTCTCAACAAGAGCAAAATTCTTAATTATTATTGATTTTAACATCTACAACTGATTATCGTGATTCTCCGCAAGTTTCTCCCACGAGGAAGAGAGGGAGGCGTCTATGGTTGTAACAATCTTCTGAACGTTCAAACGCTCCTTTATTGCACCGGACGAATATACATTCAACAGTTCATCGTTCTTATACTCTAAAAAGAGCTTGGGAAAGTATGCCAATGAGCGCGCATCGTATGCCTGCTTAAGCATATTTATGGACTCACCTATCACCTTGCGACCATTTGCCACATTCTTATACATTACATCGAGCCCGAAGCGGTGATATTTATACATCAGCTTGCGCACAGGCTCCAATGCACCATTCATATAATCATCAATAATGGCATATCTGTTATTCTCGCTGCTTGAGGCACGCCACCCCGCATCGCCCAATGTTTGAGCATTGTTGGCAATATTCTGAGCCTTGTTAAGCCATTCACTGCCCCCAAGGTCACCCATTGTATCCATATCCATGCCTATTATCATATAGGCATAAAAAGCAAGAACTGCCGTGAGATTATTATCGAGATTATCCTCGTTGAAATCTAAACGGTCATAGGGCTGATAGGTGAATGTGATAGCTTTATCCTCGTATTTGAATGTTGTGGTACTATATGTAGAACCATAGACCGGACGGGTAGCCTGCACCATCAAGGAACAGGTAAAGGAACCGTCGGACGAGTATTTTTCCACAACAAAATTAAAGGTACAATCTATACGCTCCTCCTCTTCATAAGTGCTTGCAGTCCATTTACGTTCATTCAGAAACTGCGTTATACCCTCTTTGAGCTGCTCGAATACCTCCGAATCGGCACTCTGCACTTTTGTGCGGTTTAGTGAAACCTTTGCATTGAGTTCCTCGCCCGTTGCCATCGCACATGCAGGCAGCAAAAGCATCACTGCAAGGAGCAGCAGACGCGACAAATGCGATATTATATCACGCGCTACCTCTGCCTTGCTTTTAAGCGGATAATCTGTTACCCCATCATTGCTTATTATTGACACCTTGTTGGTATCATGAGCAAAGCCTGCTCCTTTATCAGCAAGCGAATTCAACACTATAAAATCGAGATTCTTTTTGGATAGTTTCTCGCGGGCATTAATCTCGCCATCATTGGTCTCCAAAGCAAATCCCACAAGACGCTGAGCCTCTTTCTTCTCCTTACCAAGCGCGGCAGCAATATCCTTGTTTGCTTCAAGCTCAATGGTCATACCCTCGCCCGTACGTTTTATCTTCTTATCAGCACAGGTGGCGGGGCGATAATCTGCTACAGCTGCACAGAGAATTGCCGCATCACAAGAAGGGAATGCCCCGACAGAGGCATTATACATCTCCTCGGCACACTCCACATCTATGCGGTTTATTGAGGGGTGAGGGGTACTTAAAGAGACCGGACCGGCAACAAGCGTAACATCAGCTCCACGACGGGCACACTCTGCCGCAAGGGCAAAACCCATTTTCCCCGATGAATAGTTGCCTATGAAGCGTACAGGGTCTATTTTTTCATACGTAGGACCGGCTGTAATAAGGATATGTTTACCGGCAAGCGAATTAGCGGCTAAAAAAAAATCCTCGAGTGCCCGAACAATATTTTCGGGCTCCTCCATGCGTCCCTTGCCACGAAGGTGGCTGGCAAGCTCACCCGCAGCAGGTTCTATTATGTGATTGCCATAATTGCGTAACACCTGCAAATTTCGCTGTGTGGAGGGGTGAACAAACATATCAAGGTCCATTGCCGGAGCAACAAACACCGGTGCCTTCATGGAAAGATATGTGGTAACAAGCAGATTATCGGCAACACCGTTTGCCATCTTGCCCATGGTGGAGGCTGTTGCCGGAGCGATTATCATGGCATCGGCCCACAAGCCCAGCTCCACATGACTATGCCACTCGCCGTTGCCACTATTGAAAAAGTCGCAAAGGACAGGACGACCCGAAAGCGTGGAGAGTGTGAGGGGGGTAATAAATTCCTTGCCCGACGGTGTCATAACCACCTGAACCTCGGCACCTTGCTTCACCAACAGACGAACGAGTATTGCCGCCTTGTAAGCAGCAATACTCCCCGTTACACCTAAAACTATCTTTTTCCCTTTAAGCATTGTTTATCTATTAAATTCGCGTAGCTTTATCCTTGTAAGCACCTGCTTGGTATTCAAGGCAAAGTCGCCGTTCATCATCCAACCATAATAGCCGGGGTCGCGACGCAGAACAGCGGCAACAGACTCGCCCTTGTATTTTCCAAAATTGAAAACCTCGCAACCGGCATCATCATACACAAAACGACCTGCAAAATCCACATTGCGTGTAAAAGAACTCTCCTTTGCAAGAGCGGCAACATCGTTCTCCATATCATCATAGTGGTCGAGCTGCGCCTTCAGCACCTCGTAAGTGGCACGAGTATCTGCAAGTGCACTATGCGCATTATCAAACTCTGTACCGCAATAAAATTTGTGTGCCGCCGACAATGTGCGTGGTTCGCGTTTGTGATATAACACCTGCACATCTATTGCATGATGACGGGTAAGGTCTATATCCACCTGTGCGCGCAAAAACTCCTCGGCAAGCATGGGAAGGTCGAAACGATTGGAATTGAAACCGGCAAGGTCGCAACCCTCAAAATCGGCAGCAATCTCCTTTGCCACCTCCTTGAAGCGAGGACAATCTTTCACATCGTCGTCATATATGCCATGCACGGCAGATGCCCCTTCGGGAATATGCATTCCCGGATTTATGCGCCTCGAATACTCTTTCTCACTGCCATCGGGGAAAACCTTTATATAGCATATTTCCACAATGCGGTCTTTTGAGACATCAACACCCGTTGTCTCTAAGTCAAAGAATATAAGGGGATTTTTAAGATTCAGTTTCATTGTTTGTTATTCTGTCAACATCATTGGCATAAGCAACATAAGCAACTCCTGTTTCTCTATCTGCTCTGCGGGAACAATCACACCTGCACGAGAAGGATCGGCAAGCTCGAATATCACGTCCTGACCGGGAATATTATTCAAAATATCAATGAGGAACATTGCGCGGAAACCGATATTCATGGGCACACCATCGTAGCTGCATGTGATGCTCTCCTCGGCAGAGGTTGAGAAATCGGTATCCTGTGCCGATACGATAATCTTGTTATCCTCGATATGAAGTTTCACAATACTTGCCTGTGAAGAGAATATTGACACACGGCGCAACGCGCTCACAAGCGCAACGCGATCTACTGTGAGCTTGTGAGGATTATTCTGGGGAATAACAGAGTTGTACTTGGGATAACGACCATCGTGCAAACGGCTGATAAGTTTATATTCGCCCATTGTAAATATCGCAAAACGACCGTCAAATTCAATCTGAACCTCCTGCTCATCGTCCTTGCCCAAAAGATTCTTCAACAGTGTAGAAGGTTTCTTGGGAAGAATGAAAGCCGACTTCTCGGCACCTGTTACTGAGCAATCGCGGTAACGTGCAAGCTTGTGCCCGTCGGTCGCAACCAAGGTTATGCTTTCGGGGTCAAAATCAAAATATACACAAGTCATAAAACGGCGATCGGCATCTTCGCTTGCAGTTGCAAACAGCGAGCAAGAGATACCATTGGCAAGCAGACGTGCAGGAACCGATATTGCCACAGAATCCTCGCCCAGCACTGCGGGTGAAGGATACTCATCGGCATTATAAGCCACCATGCTGTATTTTCCGTTGAGATAGAGTACATTAACCTCTAAAGTCTCCTTGTTCACCTCAAAACGAAGGGGCTGCTCAGAAATCTCCTTAAGAGAGTCTATAAGAATCTTTGCCGAGATAGCAAAACTGAAATCCTCGGAACACTCAACAACCTCCATAGAGGTATTCAATGTGTTATCGGTACTCGAAGCTGTGAGAGTGAGCGTGTTGCCATGCAATTCAAACAAGATACAATCCAACACGGGTATAGGATTCTTAGAGCCGATTACACGGCTTATTGTCTGCAAACGAGACGACAACTGTGAGCTTGATACAGTAAAGTTCATATCTATATAAATTTAGTTATTTATTTTGCCTTAATGCGCACGCGCGCGTAACAACCACAAAGATAAAACTAAATATAATATTGCATAATAAAAATGGCAAAAAAATTGTTTTTCGGGCAGAAAAGAACTATTTTCGCGGGGTATTAGTAAAGAATTATGGAAATTACAGGAAAAATTATTGCTGTACTGCCCGAAAGAGGCGGTATCTCAAAGACAGGAAACGAGTGGAAAATGCAGGAATATGTTATTGAAACACATGAGCAATACCCCAGAAAGGTTTGTTTCAATGTTTTTGGTAGCGACAAGATTGCACAATTCAATATTCAGGCGGGTGAAGAAATGACCGTATCATTTGACATTAACGCCCGCGAATACAACGGTCGTTGGTTCAACGACATTCGTGCATGGCGTGTTGAAAGAGGTAGTGCACCCGTAAATACACCGGCAGAGACTGCCGCGTTTGATGTACCAAAAGTCCCCGTGCAAGATTTCAGCGCAGAGAACGATCCCAACGACCTGCCGTTCTAAGAAACAATTTACTACACATATAAAAAGCAGTGGCAAAATATTTTGCTACTGCTTTTTATAATTAACATAATTTAACAACGGGGGTGGTTTTAGAACATTTAATTATACCTTTGTGGTAAGCTAAACAAAAAATCATTAACACTAAAAATTAAAACTATGAAAAAGTTACTTATTTACAGATGGCTACCCTGCCTGCTTGCTATCTTTATGTGCACAACATTTACCGCTTGTAGCAGCGACGATAATGAAACCATACTACCCATCAACAAAGAATCATTAGAAGGTCTTTGGTTTATGGTAGAAGGTAACGGTGCATTGTACTTTAGCGAGGGCGAAACTGGTTACGTCAGCGATAACAGAAACAACGACGCAGCAACAGACTATATGAAATACAAATTAGTAGGGGACGATCTCTATTTTGACATTATCCGATTTAATTCTGGATATCATTGTTATTATAAGATTGTTTCTATAACATCAAGCACATTAACACTTAAGACAATTAATTACTCGGAGGAAGACGAAGAAATAGAAATTTACACAAGAGAGCACAGATAGATATAAAAAACACCGCTTGAAAGCGGTGTTTTTTATATCTATTATTTGAAACTACAATCACGAGTTCATACTCATAAGAAACTCGCCATTGTCTTTTGTCTTTTCCAAACGGTCCTTTACAAATTCCATAGCCTCCATCGAGGTCATATCGGCAAGATATTTGCGCAATATCCACATGCGGTCGAGCGTCTGTTTGTCGAGCAACAAATCATCGCGACGGGTGCTCGATGCCACGATATTTACAGCCGGGAATATACGTTTGTTACTCAAAGAACGGTCGAGCTGAAGCTCCATATTACCTGTGCCCTTGAACTCCTCAAAGATAACCTCGTCCATCTTTGAACCTGTATCAATGAGAGCTGTGGCAATAATTGTAAGCGAACCTCCGTTTTCAATATTACGGGCAGCGCCAAAGAAACGCTTGGGCTTGTGAAGCGCATTTGCATCTACACCACCCGAGAGCACCTTGCCCGAAGCCGGAGAAACAGTGTTATATGCTCGTGCGAGGCGGGTAATAGAGTCGAGGAATATAACCACATCGTGCCCACACTCCACCATGCGTTTAGCACGTTCAAGCACAATGCCTGCAATCTTCACATGACGCTCTGCCGGTTCGTCAAATGTAGAGGCTATCACCTCGGCATTAACGCTGCGCGCCATATCTGTTACCTCCTCGGGACGCTCGTCAATAAGCAGCATTATCATATATGCCTCGGGGTGGTTGGCAGCAATGGCATTGGCAATATCCTTTAGCAACATGGTTTTACCGGTCTTGGGCTGCGCCACAATAAGCGCGCGCTGCCCCTTGCCTATGGGCGAGAACAAATCTACCACACGAGCCGACATATTGTCGTAATTACCCGTGCAAAGAGTAAATTTTTCCTCGGGGAAGAGAGGCACAAGATTGTCGAATGAAACACGGTCACGCACAAGTTCGGGCGCAAGACCGTTTATACGGTTTACCTTTACAAGAGGAAAATATTTCTCGCCGGCGTTTGCGGGGCGTATAATACCCTCTACCACATCACCTGTTTTAAGCCCGTAGAGCCTTACCTGAGACTGCGACACATAAACATCGTCGGGCGATGAGAGATAGTTATAATCGGAAGAACGCAAGAAGCCGTAGTTGTCGGGCATAATTTCAAGAACACCCTCCACACGCAGAATATCTGCAAAATCATACTCCTGACGGGGAGCACGCTCGGGCTGCTCTGTATGTTCCTGGCGAGGTCTTTCTATGCGCTGGCGACGCTGTTTATCACCGCGTGTCCCCTGCTGCTCTTGACGGTTTTTGTCGAATTTACCGATAAGTTCTGCCGGCAACTCTTTATTATCGGAGGGAAGTTCTTCTATAGGTACAAAAGCCTCCCCCGCCTCGGCAACCACGGGAGCAACCTCCTCAGCCGCGGGTTGTTCAACCTCTGCAACGGCAGGAGCCGATTGGTTCTTGGGCTTGCGACCGCGTTTCTTGGGAGCGGGAGCTGCAGGCTCAGCCGTTTCGGCAGTTTCGGAGGCAACTGGAGCGGGAGCAACCTCCTCGGCTGCGGGTTGTTCAACCTCTGCCACTGCAGGAGCCGATTGATTCTTGGGCTTGCGACCGCGTTTCTTGGGAGCGGGAGCTGCAGGCTCAACCGTTTCGGCAGTTTCGGAGGGAACAGAGGCTGCTTCCAAGGGCGCAGGAGCCTCCTTTATTTCTTCGAACAGAGCAACAGGTACAGCCTCTTCTTTCACCTTCTTAGGCTCATTCTTATCGAGTTTAACAGCCTTGTCGCCGGTGGCTGTATATACTTTATTTGAAGCATCGGGCTGTATTCTGTTGCGACGATGCTCACGACGATGCATACGCGTCTCCTCCTTTACAACGGCAGGAGCACCCGACTGGCTGTTCTGCAAAGCCTGCCCGTCAAGAATACGATAGATGAGAGAATCTCTGTCGAGTGATTTTATACCTTTGATGCCTAACTCTCCTGCAATGGATTGCAGCTCGGCAATCTCTTTGCTTCTTAATTGTTCTATATGATACATAAGTTATTACAATGAGACTCAACCATAAATGCAGAGATGCATGTGGTTAGTTCACTAACTGGAAACTATAAAGAATTTATCTGATTATTCTGCTGAAAGCACGCAGAGGACATCTGCGCATTATTTATAATGCAAAGATATACATTTTGTTTTAATTTTGTTAAAACAATAGATTATTTTTTGATTTTATATGTTTTTTTGACAATTGACAATAGCCGCATATAACAATATTACCGGCAAATTTGCCGGTAATATTGTTATTCCTCAGCCTCCTCCGAGGAGAGAAGCTCGTCGGCTATCTCAGCAGGCAGCTCCTGAACACGCACATAAGTATGCGTCTCGGCATCACCGCCATCAACAACAAGAATCATAGCGTCCTCATAAAGAGCCTGAACAATGTAGTCATTATTCCATTTACCTGTACCGTTGTCATATTTGCCGGTAATAACGGTTCCTTTGTAATAATCCTCCTCCAATTTATATGTTCCTGTTATCACGCGGGGGTACATACTGTCAAACTTCTGGTATATCTTGAATTTTCTATCCTTGCGAATAAATTCCACATACACAACAGGAGCCTCACTGCTGCCACTCCACTCGTGCAGTTCCCAGATACCGGCGATATTATTGGGAGTAACCTCGAGTGTGGGACGAACTGTTTCGTCATCATCGCTGCATGCTTGGAAAGGCAATACCAAGAGAAGAAGCAGCATCAATTTGAAAATATTCTTCATATTTCTATATTTAATATTCGTTTATTATTCTATCATTGCTTTTATTGTACGCGAGGAGATACTCCCCTCCACTCCATCTACAATTATCGAGAACCGCTTTGCAGCCCCGACCTCGCCCGCTTTAATGCTTATGACGATATCACCCTCTTCACCGGGTTGCAAGAGCTGTGGCTCGGTTGCAAAGGTTGCATAGGGTGGCAACATCAGCGCGCTCAGCTTCAGAGGCTTGTCGCCCGTGTTGGCACAAGGGATACGCGCCTCATTACGCCCTCTTTCAAAACTTACTCTTGTACGTTTCAGGCGCAACGAACCCATAATACAAGGCAAATGGCTCCACTCGCTCTCATCTATTACATTGCCTGTGATTGTCAGTTTCGCAACGGGACGGGAACCGGCACAATCAACATACACAAAGGCATTTGTATCTATTGTTCCCGCACGCCCCTTGGGATTATATCTGATGGCTATCGCAGAAGATGCAGCCGGAGCTATTGTTTCCGTTTGAAAGGTTGCCGCCGTACACCCGCAATGAGTATTTACACGCGTTATCTTTACAGCCTTGCCACTCACATTGCGGAACGGAAAGAGCACCACACGCGCAGAGTCTTTCTCATTTATTGTTCCGATGCACTTTTTTACCCTCTCAAACAAGAGAATCTTTTCGGCATCGGGAGAGAGTGTGGGGTTGAGCAGAGAATCCATGGCTGCGCGCGAAGGACGTTTCTTTACCTGCGCACAGATTGTTGCAGGCAACAATAATGCCGTCGCAAGAATAAAAGACACAACTACGAACCCCCTTCTCATATTCATCGGTTTTTACATCCAGCCGTTGCTGTTTGCATTATTACGCACGGTGATTGTTATAACATGCTCCTTGCCATCAACTGTTACAACAGCAGTTGTCATACCAACGGCAACACCTGTTACAGTGAGCTTAGTACCATTGACCTCGGCTGTAGCTATTGAAGCATCGGCGACTGAGCATGAATAGCTCTTGCTCTCTCCGTCTATGAAATAACGTGCAAGGTCTATCGTTTGCGCTTTATCGGTGTTGCCCTTTGCTGGAGCAAGATACAGATTGGGAAGACGCATCTCATGACCTGCACCCTCTATTGCATTGAGCAGTGCAGCAGCATTCACCAATTTACCCATTTTACCGCGATATTTTGCAAGGTCCGTTGTCGATTGCAAATGGTTCACGGTGTGGTTGTAGCAGGTTTTCTTGGAACCCGTAAAATAGGAATCTATATCGCTCGAAGTCTCCAGCAGGAGATTTACAAACTCTTCACGGGTAAAGTGGCGGCGCAGCTGTGCTGCGTATGAAAGACCAAGAGCCACAACACCCGAAACATGCGGACATGCCATGGAAGTGCCCTCGTAGTAGCCATAAGACTGCTTGCCCTCTTCTACAAGAGTAGAAAGAATCATACCGCCATTCTCATAGTCGGACAATGGCTCGCCATAATAATCGCCGTCACCGCCGGGAGCGGCAACGTCGTTGCCGGGACCATAGTTGGTGTATGATGCAGGGGTAAAATCGGCTGCAACAGCCGTTACACAGATGCATTTCGAGTAGGCACCCGGGAACGATGCTGCCGGGGCAAACTCGTTACCCGATGCATAAACAACTATACCACCGTCAATCACGCCATTGGGTGAACCTGCATTTGCTATAAAATAATCGAGAGTCTCCTTCTCCAAGGGATAGAGAGCTGCCCACTCTTTCTCTGTAGCAGGACCGGGAGTATATTGGCTCTGATTAACCTCAGACGAGAGATAACCCCAGCTGCACTGCAACACCACGGCACCATTATCGGCAGCATATTTTATAGCTCGTGCCTCGTTAAGAAGAGTAGATTGATACTCATCATCAAAGAGCTGACATATCATAATTTTCACTCCGGGCTGACCTGCAGCAGCATCACCACCGGCAATACCACAAACTCCAATGCCGTTATTATTTACAGCTGCAATAGTGCCTGCAACGTGTGTTCCGTGACCGGTGCCGTTTGAACCGGTTGTGGAGATATATGCGCGGTCGGTAGCAAAGTTATAGCCATAGCGGTCGCCTTTGTAACCATTGCCATCGGCATCGGTATCGGAATAGTACTCTTCGGCTTCATTCACCCAGATATTATCTTTCAAATCCTCGTGCTCCCACATAACACCCTCGTCGAGCACCGCCACAATAATCGAAGGGTCGCCTGTACACTTCTCCCAAGCCTCCTCGCAACCGGTGTCGCAACCGGCAACAACATCTGCCCAAGGTTGCACAAAATTAAAATCACCATGGTTGATATAATTCCACTGCGAGGGAAGCCCCGGGTCATTGAATTTATAACTGTAACCACTGCTGGTTGCCGACGAAGCAAGGTCCTTCACAAGCTTTGCTGTGGCGTCAGCAGCCTTACGGCTGCGACCAAGGCTGTATATTTTGCGGCTACACTGCACCTTGGTAATCTCGCCAAGCTGTGAAACACGCTCCATAGCCTCCTTCAAATCAACATCTTTGTCGAATGAAACTTGATACCACAAGTGCATATTAGCCTCACGGGCGCGCTCCTCGGTTCTTGTATCAACAGGAAAGACGCGCTCAAACTTATAAGCATTCAGGATATCGAGTACCTCATCGGTCGATGGGATACCCGAGCGGGTCTTCAACTCGCCTGCCGCACGAGAAATGGGCAGATTATCGAGAATTTCGGTCATCTCTGGGGCAAACTTTATAATAAGCTCACCCTCAACAGAGCCCTCGGGTATTGTTACCTCTTCGTCGGTAGTAGTGGTTGTAACGGCATCTGCAATGTCATTATCGGAACAGGAAACTGCAAAAAATACAACCAATAACGATGTATATAAAAATATTTTCTTCATACTTCTATTTATGTCTCTTGGATATTAATAGCTTTCTTCTGCCTCCTCTTCAAGGTCATATTTAGCGCGCATCTTGGGGAAGACCGTATAATAATATTCATAGTTGGTTGGAACATTATCGAAACGCGTCTTGTTACCATCGGAATCAATACCCGACTCTTGTTGATTGAAAATTAACAAGTCGGGATACCAATCCATCAACCGAGGATGATAGAGCAACCATTGAGGAAGTTCTCCCGTAAAGAAATTGAGGTTTATAGACATCAATTCCATATTAGGCAGAATTTTAGGCATTTTATTATCGGCAAGCCACTGTATTGTATCGCTGCCAAAAGCATCTACATCGGCTTGCGTGTATGCAATTACCCCGTCCTCCCCTACTATAAAGTCGGGCAACTGACCTTCTATATAACAGTTAGAGAGACGCAGTTCTTCAAGATTTTCCCACAACATAAGACGACGCAGTTGATTGTCATCAGTAACATAACTCTTAAAGTGAAGACCCAAACCATCATCGTAGCTGTCCTTCTTGCGCAAATCGCTTGTAGTCCAACGACGAGAACCTATCATACGCAACACTTTGAGTTTTGGAAAATTCTCGGGAGTGAGCATTGTTGGTATCTCATTA
The DNA here is from genome assembly GCA_964423665.1 of uncultured Bacteroidaceae bacterium. Classification (GTDB taxonomy): domain Bacteria; phylum Bacteroidota; class Bacteroidia; order Bacteroidales; family Bacteroidaceae; genus HGM04593. Next base: position 12,992 of record CAYRFX010000021.1, read on the forward strand.
AAGTTATTTGCGCTCAAATCAAGAACCTCCAACGAATTTCCAAGTTCCACAAACTCATCGGGGAGCGTTGTTATACCATAGGAGAATATCTCAAGCTCTTTCAGATAATCAAGTTCACAGATTTCCGGTCCTAATTCAATGCTCAGAAGCATTGTGTTCACGTTTGACATCACGTAAAGAGACTCCAAATATTTCAAATGCTTTATCTGCTTGGGAAGTGATTCTTTGGTCTCGAAGAATGCAAAAGAAGCAGAACGCACGCGACCAACAGCCTCGGGACAGGGCAAGTCTTCATCGGTAGCCTCCCACAAAGTAACACCGTCCCAGTTGTTCATACGCTCGCTGGTATCCCAAGTGTCGCTCCAGCAATTAAGCAACTCTGTTATTGTGATAAGAGCAATGGAGTCTCCTGCACGATTATCCTCAATCTTCACAGCAGCCTTTTGAGACACAATTATTACAGCAGGCTCGCTTATCTCATCGCTGCTGTTCGCCGGCACAAGGTTTATCTCGGCAATGCGCTCTTCGGGCTCCGTGTTCATTTTCCAATCGAAACGAAGTTTCACGGTACGCGGACGTGCGCCATAATCGAGTTCTACGCTTGTATCCTCTATGCTGAGCCAATCAACATCGACCGATGCGTAATTGAACTCCACCTTAAACTCCACGTTAGTGGTTATTGTGGTTTCAAAATAACGCTCGTCATAAGCAGCGGAGGATTCTATTGTAATCTCTTTCTCTTTTGGAGTAATAGACTTTGCAAAACCAGTTTGGCAAATGGTAATATTCTTCACCTCTGTACCCGAAACCAAGCGAATCTGAGCTTCACGCACACCATTCACAAGCGAAGAATCAACCACTACCTCACAGACGGCATTTCCAATACCATTGGCAGGCATAACCTGTACCCACGTTGCAGAAGTAGACGCAGACCATTTATCGGCCGCATTAACAATAATACTTTCCCTGCCGCCTTCCGCCGCCATAGTTATATTCTCCTTATCGAGCGAAAAGGTTACGGGTGCCGCATCATCATTGTCGTTGCAAGCGGCAAGCACAAACAGACCGGCAACCAACCCTAATGTTATTTTCAAAATATTTTTCATCATTTAAAGAATTTGATTAAGGTTAATTCTCTAACTCCAATGTTTCGCAACCGCGAACATCCTGAGTCTTATCGTAAATGAGCCAATAATATCCGTAATAGATATAGTCACAAACAGTAGATACGTTTATCGTAATATTGGGATTGTCTGAAATCTCAAGAAAATAGAGGTTGTAAGGAATAGTATCGTCAATTTTACGCAAATCGTTACCACCAATAAAGAAGTAGCGCAAACCTATGTGTTGCCATAAACCTGTGGGCCATTCTCGCAGACATCGGTTGCCATTCTCGTCACTTTGGTAACGTATGAAGAAACGCGCCAATCCCGATATGCTCAACGGCTCGGTGGGGAACTCATCAAAACTATTGTAGCTGAGGTCTATACCTGTGAGATAAGGCAGGTTACGAGCATAAAAATCGTCGGGCAGGCTGCTCAGTTTATTATAGCTTAAGTCTATCGCCTCTAACAAATAAGCATTGTCGCCTTTTAGAGAGCCTTCAGGAATCTCCTTCATTCCATTACCGGACAAAACAAGATAACCTATAGGTGAATTCTTTGCAAAAAGAACACCGGGAAAGATCTCCAACTTATTGTTCGAAAGGTTCACCTGCTGAACATTCAAACCACGAAAATTTTCACCATTCTCAAACTCACTGATTTGATTATATGAAAAGTCGATAGACTGGCAGGTATATACCGAACGAGGATTGAATATATCGGGGAACATAGTTATTTGATTATTACTTATGTTGAAGGTCTCCATTTGGCTGTAACCACAGAAATATCCATCGACATTGGGCACCTCTTTGATTTTGTTATAATCAAGGTAAACGGTTGCAAGATTGATATCCTTTCCAAAGGGGTGAAGAACCTCTATCTGATTATTTGTGAGGTCTATCAAGCCAAGTTTAACCATCTTTTTAAGGTCCTCGTATTCGGGCAATTCCTTCAAATTGTTATATCCCATATAAATACCCTGAATCTTGCTACCGCTGTTTCCGTTGATAAATTCAATCCAATCGGCACGCAACTGCTCGCCCGAGATACCTTTTAGGCATGCAAGATTGATAATCTGCAATTCTGGTAATTTAGAGAGCATATCCATGGGCAAAGAAGTCATCTCTGTACAATTGTAAATCTCCATATCTGTGAGTTCGGTAAAATTCTCCCAACTCCATGAATCCTCCTCATCGGCATAGATAGAATTTTCGTCAATGTCATCAACGATAAAATTCTCGGTTGTTATGGGCGAATTGGCAATATAGAATTGCGACAGCCTGGTACAGCGCATTATGGCTTTTGAGATACCTGTAATTTGGTTGGTTTTATCACCAAATTGAATCGCCTTTTTCTGCACACTCTTCAATGTAGCTTTGTCGCCACCTTCGTGAATGATGGTCTTTTGCCACTCATCTGATAGATTTGTGCGGAAGTCCTTCTTTAAGTTGTTTCTCTCGTAATCGGAACGTACGAACGACTTCTGTTCCTCCGTCATCTCGGGGAATATGTGCCCGCCAAGCTGTTCGGAGTGGCTACCAAGATAGAGTATTGCAAGTTCCGTGAGCTGCCCTATGGCAGATGGCACAACACCCTTTGCACCAAAGCCTTCCAATGATATTGTGGCCACACGACCATTGCTGTGCAACTGCACACCCGGCTGGTCGCCCCATAAATCGATATCCTTGTTAAAATACCAATTACTACCTATTGCCTCTACCTCACCGGCATATTTCCAATTAGGACCGTCCATTGCTTCCCAAATCTCTTTAAGAGCAATATAGTCCTTTATATACTCCTCTGTGCCTCTTATATCAAAAGGAACCTCAACATCTTTTGTCAGCTCGTTATCGAGAACATCGAATGTTGCACTTGTGGTGTTATAAACCTCTCCAAGCTGTTTCTTACCCTTTTTATCGGAATATGCGGTAAAGCAATACACCTTGTATGTGCCGGCAGGGAGCCACAACACTGTATCGCACTCCAAATATGATGTTTCTGTGTTCTTACCGGGTGCGACATCGTCCCTGAAGTCCTCTGTATATGTGGAAAGGATATTGGTAAAGGTTGTCTTTTCCAAAGTGAAACGGTTCTGCACGGTAACATCTATCGACTGGATATTCCCAAATGGGAAAGCCTCATCATCTTCGGTGGCGCGTGTGGCAGACAAGATATTCTTCACAACCTTAAACGACACCTTTCCGCGACCGGCAACAGCAACGGAGAGTTCCTTTGTAACCAAGCCGCCGGCAATAACAGTGAAGTTACAATTTGGTATATCGGCAGACAAGAGCTCCTCCTCTTTACTGCTGTAAAGGGTATATCCTATCGCCTTGTAATCACCCGCGATAAGTTTCATCTTGTCGCTTCGCAAACCATATTCGGCTGTCTCGGCATTGTATGAGTTCAGCAACAAAGTCTGCACTATTGTGCTATTGCCGCTTTGCAACACAATTTTTATTTTGTGGGCATCGGAAAGCTTGTCGAGCTTTTCCACTGCACGGCTGCCGGCTCCCTGCCCCTCGGCAGATTCGCTCTTGTACAGCTTGAACTGAACATAGCCGTAAGTTTCACCCTGTTGCACCGTCTCATCATCGGAGCAACCTACCAAGCTCATTGCCAAAAAGGCAAAGAGCATGGTAAAGAGGTATGATATATTCTTTTTGTTCATTTTCCTAATTCTTTATATCAGTTATTAACCGGCTTGATGATTAGAGCCTTGATGTTTACATTGTTTCTGTGGAGACGCAAAATCATAGGCTTGGTAAAGTTGGTGGCAGCAGGAACCTTCAAGGTCAGTTCATAATAGCCGTCGGCATTCAACGATATTTTGGGAGAGCCCCAGCGACGGGTGGGAACAGAACCATCGGCATCGTAAATTGCAAATGCAGGAGTACCCTCCTCGGGCACAATAAGAGTATTTACAACGTATGTTGCACCATTCACACCATCAATAGTATAAACATCGGTAACGCTAAGTTCGCTGCTCACCCAGTTGTACATATTCTCGTCTGTCTCTTCCACACACTCTACTATGGCGCCTGTTCCATCTGTTATGAGGAAGCCGTCGGGAGCAAAAATATCTTTCTGCGTAGCCTCAACAAGCACATAATCTACATGCTCATCAACAAATGTAACAGCATCGGCTGCGCTGTTTATGGCTGCGATAAATTCATTATACATGCCTGTGGGAACGGCAAAGAGATAACCTTTGCGAGAACGTGCATCAGTATTATTGAAAGGCTTTGCATAAACAGAAACCATGCTTACATCGTCCGAGGCACGCTCTGCCCATAACCATGCGTTGGTTTCCACAGACAACGAACCATCGCTGTTCTCTGTGGCACATACAAATGAACAATCGTAGTTCAAGCACATAACGGTAAACGGGAGAAGATTCTCAACAAGAAGCTCCTCGCTCTCGCCTTCGAGAGAGGTGCCCTCGCTGCGGAAGGTCTTTCCATCAAGAGCAATCTCCCAACCCCATGGGTTGTAGTCGCCCGATATGCGCACAACTGTGGGCGACATACCGGCATAGTTCACGGTATAGGTTTTTTCCACGCTGCCATCGAGTGAGGTGATAACAAAATCTCCCGACAAAGCATAGGGGATATACTTTTCGTCTATACTGAGAATGTAGCTGTCGTTATAAATGACAGGCTCGCTCAACCATTCGGGATAGGACTTTATCCCACACTCATAGTTGGCTTTTATAGATATGGTAGCCGATGCGGTTTCGTCTATCACAATCTCCTCAATCACATTGCCGTTTTCATCTAAGATATCCGATGATTGGCTCTTGGCATTGCGGTCTATAGTACCCAAAGAATACTCCTCGGCACCATAGGTTATTGTAACATTGGCACTCGATGGTTCAAATGTGCGACCATCGTTTGTTATCTTCATATATATTTTGTGCGTGCCGCTCTCGCCGCGCAGGTCATTGAAAAACTCGCCATCCTCGGTAGCCGAGAAGAGTACCCACATCTTGTCGGAGCTTACACACCATTTGCTATTTGTTGCAAACTCTATTGTGCTCACAATAAAATCCTTCTCATCGAGCTCGGCAACATCATAGCTTCCCATATTCACAAGCTCAAATGTAGCCGGGGTTGTGGGAGTGTCGTCATCGCTTGAACAAGCAGCCATAGCCACAGCGACAACTGCAAACATGCTAATAAGAAATATATTTTTCATCTTTTTCATAATTTCTTCCTCCTGTTTTTAATTAATAACCTTCACGTTTAAGTTTCTCAGCCTCGTCGTCGCTTATCCATCTGACAGCATTCGCAAAGACGCCCACCGTATTGGGATATTCCATGCTGGGGACATAGAGTGTCATATATTGGAATATGAATTTCTCACAACTGCTGTAATAAGAGGTGTACATCGTGGGCTGGTACATGTTAATAATGCCCTCCTCGCCATAGAGAGTTCCAAGAGCCTCGCTTGTGGGACCAAACTCTTGCTCCTCAAACTCAATAAGAGGATTTAGAATATCATCGGTGAGGAACTTGATTTTCACATCGTAACCATCATAGAAATAGTCCTTCATAATGATGGTGTTCTCATTCTCGGGGTCAATAACGGAATATGTGAGACGACCATCGGTTGTCTGCACATAATTATTGATGAAGGTTGATATTATGAAACAGTAACCCGTGAATGCATTAATATCGAATTTACATGCTTTTTTCAACCATACGTTTGTATCAATGCCATAAATATCCGATTTTGAATCCTCGCTTGCGATAAGACGCAAAGCAAAGCCAATGGAGTCGCTAATCTCTATATTATCGTGATAACCGACAACTTCAACATTACCCACAAGCTCACCCGCCTTGATGGTGATGGTATTCGACTTTAATGAGTAATGACGTCCCTCGGTAGCATTGCTCTTGCTATCTACAATCTCCACTGCAAGTGTGCGATCATAATCACACGCGCGTGTGGCAACCACCGGCAGCTCAAAAACCTCATTGTTATCCTGCACGGGCAGTTCAAAGAGTGTGTCGGCAAACATTATAAAGTTGGGACCTGTGTATGTAACATACTCAGGGTCGGTGCTGCACGACACTGCAGAGACAAGCAGAGCAGAGACTATACATAAATTTGCTAATATCTTTTTCATATATAATCCTTTCCTTTTTTATTTGTTACTTTTATTAGGCTGAATATTAGAACCGGGGGCGTCTATCTCATGCTGAGGGATAGGCCAAACAAAGAGAGGATTATCAGCCTCCACTTTCAGTTTGCTGCCGTTAGCCAACGACTGGTCCTGAGGCTCGCGCTCGAAACCTTTCTCCCATCGTTTGAGGTCCTGCAAGCGGAAACCCTCCATATACAGTTCCTTCACACGCTCTCCCTCGATAATCTCCATAGCATTCTCCTCGTTCATGGCAACACCGCCGCCATAAGAGGTAGTATAACGTTTGGCACGCAAAGCCGCAATATCTTTTGCAGCCTTGTTATAATCGGGGGTAGCTTTGCGCACATAAGCCTCGGCGCGTATGAGATACTGTTCCGAGAGGCGGAAAACCTTGGGCATGCTTACATGCAAAAGCATTGCAGAGTTATACAAATCCTTGTTACCATAATACTTATAGAGCAAAGGCCAGCTGAGCCCGTGGCTGTGTCCTGTGGTAACGGTGTAGAAGCAGATATCATCGCGCAGGTCGTTTGCATCATACGATTCAAGCACCCACATTGCGGGAACATAATCGGGGTAGTAGTTCGAATAGTCGAAATTCCAGAAAACACTTCCCAAGGCACCACCATAGTTGGTAGCAGTGAAACCCACCTTCCAAATAACCTCGAAAGCAGCATCATTCTCCCACATATATTGATAGAAGCTCACACCCGACGATATTTCATCGGTTGCACTTGCAAGCTCATAGTAGCCGCTTCCTATAATTTTGGTGGAGTATTTGATGGCATCGTCCCAATTACGCATATAAAGCGCGATGCGCGCACGCAGAGCATATACGGTGTATTCATTGAAATAAAGCGAAGCATTGAAAAGCTCACCATCTACATCGGGGTCGTAATCCTCATCAAGAGCAAGCATCTTGGCTGCACGCTCCAAATCTTCAATTACAAAGCGATACGAGTCGTAAAGCGATGCACGGGTTATATTCTTTTCACCATAATAGCTATCGGTAATAACCACACCATGCTCATTCTTTGCAGCCTCATCGGACTTATAATCGACACAATAAAGCTTTATAAGCTCCGAATATGCAAGAGCACGAGCAAAATACGCCTCGCCACAGAGCCTTTCAAGATAATCGAGTTCATCGTCGTTAGTGAGCGTAGCCTGCAAACTCTTTACATTATCGAGGAAGAAGTTGCTATTACCTATAACCTCGTACAATGTTGCATACACAGCCTCAATCTCCGGGTCTGTGGGTTGAATATCCCAACGCCACACCGAGCCGTATTTGTTGGAGTAACCATTGATTGCGTAAACCAAATCACTTTGAATATCGGGCAACAGAGTGAGGTAGCCGCTATACAGAGCACTGTTCATAAAGGTGGAGTATATACCTATTACAGCCTCCTCTGCCTGGTTGATATTTGTAATTGCCTTGTGTTGCTCAACAGCATAATCGGGATATTTGTCCAAACACGAACTTACGCTGAATGCAAACAGAGCAAGAATTGTAAATATTTTTATATTCTTCATCATAGTCCCTAAATTTTAGAATGACAACTCCAAGCCGCAGGTATATTGACGAGACATCGGATATTGGGCAGCATAGAGATGGCTTGCCGATTCGGGGTCGATACCGCTGAACTTTGTTATTGTAAATAGATTCTGAGCTTGCACATAGAGGCGCATTCTGCTAAACACTTTGGTCTTTTTCAGCAAAGAACCGGGCAGTTCGTAACTCAACATGATATTCTTCAAGCGCAAGAACGAAGCATCTTCCAAGAAACGAGAATCGAATTGCGGTGTAATTCCATAACGAGGAATATCTGTTATATCACCCGGTTGTTTCCAACGATCATACAGCAGACGTTTCGATTGGTTATAGACAGAGTATAGACCATTGCTCTCCTCAAAGAAACGGTCGTTATTGAACATCCAGCGGTCCTTAACCCAGCTGAAGTGTGCTGTGAGGCTCAATCCCTTGTAGCTAACAGATGTGCCGAAACCACCCTGCCAAGGAGCAATGTAGTCCACGCCCATCATCACCTTGTCGCCTTCTCTGTATTCATTGGTAATATTACCATTCTTGTCATACCACAGAGGGTCGCCATTGGCGGGGTTTACACCTGCATAGCGGTTCAAGTAGAACTCACCGATGGAGTGCCCCACTACCCATTTTGTACCTGTGGTGCTGACAACATATTCCTGCACGCCGTTATAAAGCTCGGTAATTTCGTTCTTGTTATATGACGCGTTTGCATTCACACTCCACACAAAATCATCGGTGCGTATAATATCGGCACTTACAGAGAGTTCAACACCCTTGTTCACCATCTCGCCCACATTGTCCCAGCGGCTGCCGAAACCATTGTTGGCATACGACTGGGGAACAGACATAAGCATATCGGTGGTTTTCTTGTAATAGAACTCTACATCGGCATTTACACGATGGAAAAGCCCAAAATGGAATGCAAGGTTGGTTGTCCACAGCTTCTCCCAGCTGAGGTCCTCGTTACCCTGTGTGATGGGTGCAATACCCGGGGTATCATCGTAGTTGTAGCCACTGCCCACCAATGCAATGTGGGCGTAATCGGGGATAGAAGAGTTACCCGATGTACCGGTGCTGAATGCAACCTGTGCATTTGTGAGCCAATCATTTGCCTTTTGCATGAATTTCTCATTGCGCAGGTTCCACATGAAACCCAAAGACCAGAATGTTGCCCAACGGCCGTTCTTTCCGAAACGTGAAGAGGCGTCGGTGCGCAATGATAAATCGGCAAAATATTTCTCTTTGTAGTTATACTCGCCACGACCAAAGAACGAGAGGAACGAGTGGCTCGACGAACTGTTTGCCCACGAAGAGGCTCTTGTTCCCGAAGAGAGCTGCGTGAATGCGTCGTTACTCTGACCACGCGTTATCACCTGGAAGCCCTCGGAACGATAATCCACACCCTCTTGACCAAGCATAACATTGAAATTGTGTTTCTTATCTATATCGAACAAATAGTTCGCTGTGTTAGTGATAGTGAGGTTCACCGCGTCGTTTGTAGCAAGACCTGCTGTACCCGAGTTGTTGTTTCCCACAAAACTGGGATAAGACTTCATATCTGTTGTAGAGTGGGTGAAGTCCACGCCCAACTGGGTGCGAAGAGTAAGATTCTTTATAGGTGTGAGCTCGGCATACAGCACGCTGATTGCCTTATATTTCTTCATCAACTGAGGGTTGTAATCGACCACCTCAATAGGGTTGTAACCACGCCCTGTCCACGAACCATCTGTGGCAGAAGCAATAGAGCCGTCCTCTTTATAAGGGTTCCAGTAGGGGAGCATGAAGCGGCATGCCGAGATGGGAGTATCCAATGAATATCCACCCTCATACGCCTGCTGAGCCTCCTCGTAGGTGAGCATGGTGTTTGTACCCACCTTCAAATAGTTGTTGGTCTTTACATCGGCATTCACGCGCATATTATAGCGACGGAATGTAGAGCCCTGTGCTATACCATCTTGGTCGAAGAAGCCGGCAGAAACAAAGTAGTTCAGCTTGTCGGTAGCATGATTCAAAGAGAGGTCATAACTCTGCAAAGCCGCCTTGTCGTTAAAGACAACGTCCATCCAGTTTATATCTGTTTTGCTCAGAATGTTATAATCCTGCCCCTTATCGAGCCCCAGTTCCTTTTCAAACTGAATGCGCTCGGCAGTGTTCATAAGATTCCAATTATCGTGAGCAAGGTCGGAGTAACCCCACTGTGAACGGAATGTCACGTTCACTCTTTCGGTATTTGTACCTCGCTTGGTGGTTATAACCACAACACCGTTTGCCGCACGAGCACCATAGATAGAGGTTGATGAGGCGTCCTTGAGCACGTTTATTGACTCAATGTCGGCGGGGTTGATAGTGTTAAAATCATTGGCAGTAATGGGCACTCCATCGAGAATAAAGAGAGGAGAGGTGCCCGAGCTTATTGAGTTTGTACCACGAATCTGGAAAGTTGCAGGCTCGCTGGGCTCACCCGTGCTCGATATTACGGTCATACCGGGTGTCAATCCTTGCAGCGCCTGGTCGAAACCGGCAGTGGGAACATTTTCCACCTTTTCGGCTTTTACCGTGGCAACCGAACCGGTAATAGTACCCTTCTTGCGCACTCCATAGGCAACATAAACAAATTCTTCAATCTCCTGAACCTCAGACTGCATCACAACATTCAATACCTTTGTAGCGGCACTTACTTTGTGTTCCTGCTTCCCATAACCCATATAGGAAAACTCCAATGTAGCCTCTTTGGTTCCTCTTATTTCTATGGTATAGTTACCATCAATATCGGTAACAACACCATTTGTGCTTCCTTTTTGCATAACCGCAACACCAATGAGGGGCATATCATCTTCATTAGATGTTACATTACCCTGCACAACAAAAAATTGTGCAAGAGCCCCTTGGATTGAGAGCAAACAAAGGAAAACAAATAGAAGGATTCCTTTTTTCATCTTTTTTATTATAATATTTAAGTTATTATCAACCAAATACGACAAAACGGCATCGACACAACCGCCGATTTTTCAAATAACGAACAACCAACAGCATGCCGACTCTCCCCTAATCATTTGAATATATATGCAGATAATATTCAAATTTTTACACAAAATTTCTGCAAAAATATGAAAAAAAATCCTATAAACACCCGCAAGGTAAAAAAAATGATAAAACTATCTATTTTTCACACATGCGGGGATATTTTTTATACAAATTCAAATTTTTGTAATTTGCATAAAAACGCAGGCTGCAAAAAATTACACTAACGCAACTCCTCGGCAAAAAGAGCATCGAGCTCGGCAGGAGAAAGGTTGCGGGCAATTATTGTTCCTTTATTATTAATAAGGATATTTGAAGGGATTGCATCAATGCCATAGGCAGTGGCAACCTCGCTGCTGCCTCCCGCCGGATTACACAACTGAGCAAAAGAGAGCCCCAATGCCGAAACAGCCTTGCGACAATCCTCAATATCAGAGTCGAGAGAGAGCCCCACCACAGAAAGCCCGCGTTGCTTGTATTTCGCATGCAATTTTTCTATTTCGGGTATTTCGGCACGGCAGGGAGCACACCAGCTTGCCCAGAACTGCAACAAAGTATATCTGCCCTTTGTCACAATATTGGAAAAAAGTACCTTTTTACCGTTCAAATCGGATAACTCAAAATTCTGATAATCCCTGCCCACGGCTGTTGTCGCCTTGCGTTGCTCGGCTGCCACGAGATGCCGTGCATGAGAATCTATAACATCGTAACGCGAAGAGCGCAAGTAAAGAGGCAGGCGCGACAGGATATCGGCAAGGCGCGCCGCTTCTAACCGTTGATAAACCTGAGAAAGAATATAAAAGCCAAGCCCGTTATCTATATTATTCTCTATTGCCAAAAGTGAATACTCTACAAGGTTCTGCTGTGCTGTTTCACGCGCATCAACAAGACTATCGAGCATCTCCTTACCAATAGACATGTTTTTTACAAATGCAGGAGATGTAGCGCGCTCCAAACCACTCAAATGATTATTCGCATCAACAAAACGCTGCAAGATTTCATTGCCATCGGTACCGCCACGCACCACCTCACCATCTATATTCACCTTTATAAGACCCGGTTCAAGCACCACGGGACCACCCACGGCGCTACTCTCGACCAGCAGCATGCGCACACTTCTTTCATACATGCCACCCGAAAAATCGAAACTGCCACCACTCACAACCGCCGAATCCACCACGGTCATATTTTCATCGGGATTAATCATATATACAATGGTTCCGTCGGTTGCAGCCGGGAAAGAACCGCTCATCTTATAGCTATCGGTGCTGCACGACACGGCAAAAAACACGATAAAAAGGAAGAAAATTGTCTTTTTCATACATTTCTTATTTTAATGACGCGTTTATATCCTCGATATATGCCAAGAGTTCATCACGCCCAAGCGCGCTTTCCGATGAAGTGATAAACAACGGGGGCAACTCTTCCCACTCCTGCAACAGGCGTTGTTTGTAGGTCTCCACATTGCTTGCAAGAGCAGTCTTTGTAACTTTGTCGGCTTTTGTAAATACAATGGAGAAAGGCACACCATTCTCGCCAAGCCACTCAAAGAACTCCAAATCTATCTTTTGCGGAGCATGCCTGCAATCGACAAGCACAAAAAGATTGGTCATCTGCTCGCGGCAGAGCACATACGATGATATTATATGCTCAAGCTGCTCATTCTGCTTTTTGCTGCGCTTGGCATACCCGTATCCCGGCAAATCAACCAAATACCACTCGTCGTTCACAATAAAGTGATTGATAAGCAATGTTTTACCCGGCATTGCAGAGGTCATTGCGAGTTTATTGTGGCGTGTGAGCATATTTATAAGGCTCGATTTTCCCACATTTGAACGCCCTATGAAGGCATACTCGGGCTTATTGTCCTGAGGGCATTTCTTTACATCGCTGTTGCTGATAACGAAACGGGCACTTTTTATTACAGGCTTCTTCATCGTACTATATTTTGTGCGAAGATAACTAAAATTCGGAAACGACAAAAATCATATAAACATAAACAACCGCACACAACGCCGGCGTTGTGTGCGGTTGTTTAACATTATATTACTTTAATGTGTAATTTTAATACCTACGAAATAGGTGCGTGGCTGAGTGGGACCATAGAAGTATCCCGAATCGCGAAACTCACCCTTGTCAAGGTCTTTCTGAAAACTGTTAAACACATTCTGCACACCGGCATTCAGCTGAAGATTAATGTGGTCGCGCAAAACAAATGTATAAGCAGTCTTGAAGTTAAAGTCAAAGAAAGAGGGAGACTCCTCCATGCGGTCGGCAGCAATATAACCAGCATAGTGCGGCACACACATATCGCCGGTGTAGGTTCCCGAGAGGGAGAGCTCAAAATTCTTCAACGGAGAAGATGTTATTGTGAAATAACCATAATAATCGGGGGTACGCATCATGCGCTCGGTGGTAAGCGGAGTGCCATCTACCTCGGTCCAAGCCTCGGGACTCTTATAACGGCTGTGCGGTAAAGCCCATCTGCAACGAAAACTCCTTGCCATGAGCAATCTTTGCATCAATATTTGCACCATAAACACGAGCCCCGCTGCCGTTGCGACGTTCCTGAACAGGGTTATTATCGGCATCTACCCCTATCTCTTCGAGCACAAAAACATCATCGAGACCGGTGTAGAAACCCTCCAAGAGAATATTTGCCTGCCAATGACCGAAACGAGTGCTCCAATCTACTGAGCCGCTGAAGCTGTTTGAACGCTCCTCCTTGAGACCCTCGGCAAGAACAATCTGCACACCCTCACCACCAACGGCAGTAACGTGCAAATCCTCGTCATAAGCCTGTGGCGCACGGAAACCCGTGGAGTATGTCAGACGAGCCTGAAAAGAATCGCTCGGCTTGTACATCAAATTCACTCGAGGGCTGAAAATGGGGTTATCAATGAGGTTATGCTTATCCATGCGCATACCTACAAGGAGAGAAAAATCGTCCATGTCCCACTCGTTCTGCAAGAATGCGCTGGCAATGCGCACTTCTTGTTTCATATCACGATTATAGCCAGTCATAATATCGTGCAGGCTGTTCTGCTGATACTCCACACCGGCAGTGAGCAACGCGGGAGCAATGGGAAAATTCTTCATGCGGTTGGTGATGGTGGCACCCACAACCCAAGTGAGGTCATCGGTCTTGCCATACGCATTGGGGTCGCGCTGCGCACCATAATAACTGTTGCGGTCGATGTGCTGGATAGATGAAAAGAGAGAGAGTTTATTGTTATATTCGTTCCAGCCAAGGTCGTATGTGATACCTCCGCTGTTGATAATATGCTCGGTCTGCTCGGTAATATCACTCTCATGCGGTTGCAAGTCGAATTTATTTCCTCCACGACGTTTCTCGTTGGTTGTGTGATACTCTACGCTGAAACGGCTCGTATGGGTAGGGCGGTAGTATGCGCGCAAACCGAATGTATTAATGTTTATCTGCCCAAGCTCGGAGAAGCCATCGCCATCGTGGTCATAATCATTACGGTTGCGGTAACTCTCATAAATCGCAATGCCGTAACTGTTATCTTTTGACACCAATGAAGCGTTGGCACCCATATATTGCTCCCAACTCTCACCACCCAGCAAAGAGAGGTTGCCTGTCAAAGAGAATGAGTTGCTCACAGGGTCCTTGGTGATAATATTGATGGTTCCACCCACGGCATTGGCACCAAAAAGAGCCGAACCGCCACCGCGCACAACCTCCACGCGGTCAATCATATTCACAGGAATCTGCTCAAGACCATAAACCCCACTCAGCGCGCTAACCACGGGGCGGCTGTTTATAAGAACTTGTGAATAAGGACCTTCGAGACCATTGATGCGCACCTGTGGAAAGCCACAATTCTGGCAGTTATTCTCTACACGCAAGCCGGTTATATAATTGAGGCTCTTTGCAAGGTCCACCGAATTAACCGTCTCAAAAAGTTTGAGATTGGCAACAGATACAACAACCGGAGCATCTTTGCGGCTAATCTCGTTTCGGTTGGCAGAGACAACAACCTCGTCAATCAGTTGCGCCTCCTCCCTCAGCTTAAAGTGTACTATTGTTGCAAAATCATTGCTCACAACAACCTCTTTGGTCATAACCTCATAACCCATAGCTGTAACGCGCAAAGTATATTTGCCGGCAGGCAACGATGATATTTCGAACTGACCATCTTCATTGCCCACAACAACCTTGCCGGTCTCCACAACAAAAATCTTGGCAAACGGGATATTACCCTCGTTCGCAGCATCTATAACATGCCCGGCAATGGTATTTCCATCGCGTATTCCGGCATTGCCGGTTGCGCAAACTGCCGGAACAGCCCATAACAACATCAAAAACAAATAAATATAATTCTTTATATACATATAATTATCTATACACTAATATTTAAGGAGTGCAAAATTAGCATGCAGGAGAAAAACGGGCAATCACTATTTTTTGTTATTTTTCACAAAAAAAAAGACCTATCATTTAACTAAAAATATTAAAACACGCTCGCACGCAGGGGGATAAGATTGCTCTTTTCATAAAAAACAACTATTTTCGCACCAAAACCTTAATCATCATGAAAAAGACTTTTATTACAGCCCTTCTCATCGCAAGCACTATCTTCGGCACGCATGCACAGATAAACAACCGAGAGCGCGAGCAGATAACTCAATTCTTTATCTCCGTTCTCACCTGCGACAGCACAGCCTGTAACCTTAATAAAAACATAAAAGCCAACAAAATAAGCAAAATGCGCACAGCCGTGTGGGAGTGCTGGCGCAACGCTGTGGAGGCAACACAAGAGGAGAAACTGCCCGCAGCCGTGGAGAGTGGCATAAAAGACACGCTTTATTGGGCAATGCAATCGCACCCCGAACAGAATGTCAAAATGCCATTTCACTATGTGAAGAAAGGGGAAAAACCCGAAAACGGCTACCCGCTGTTCCTTTATATGCACGGGTCGGGCCCAAAGAGACAGGAGTGGGCCACCGGCTACGACTTATGCACAACCTTCAACGACGCCCCTTCGCTCTATTTTATTCCTCAGATACCGAGTGAGAAACACTATCGCTGGGCTATCCCCACCCAACAGCTGGCGTGGGAAAAACTGCTGCGTCTCGCCTTTTTATCGGAAGATATTGATGCAAACAAGATATTCTTCTTTGGAATATCCGAGGGCGGATACGGCAGCCAACGACTCGCATCTTTCTACGCCGACTATCTTGCAGGAGCAGGTCCCATGGCAGGTGGCGAACCCTTGCAGAATGCCCCTGCCGAGAACCTTGCAAACATAGCCTTTTCGCTACGCACAGGAGAAAAGGATTTTGGATTCGGGCGCAATTACATGACACACATTGCGGCAAAGACGCTCGACAGCCTGCGCACAGCACACCCCGGGCTATACAATCACAAAATAGAACTTATTCCCAATATGGGGCACGGAATAAATTACGAGGCAACCACACCGTGGCTCGTGCAGTTTGAGCGCATAGCACATCCCGAATATTTCTACTGGGAAGATTATGAGATGTATGGCAGGCACCGCAAAGGGTTCTATAACCTGCGCGTGAACGAGCCTGCGACAGACAACGAACAACAGCGCACCTGCTACGAGGTGAGTCGCAAGGACAACACGATAAACATTACCGTGAGAAACGTAATCTACACCACCATACAAAGCCTGCAAAATATTCCAATGGTGTTTGAAAAAAGCTACACCCCTGCGACGAAAGGCAATATAACCATATATCTGAACGAGGAACATATTGACCTCTCAAAACCCGTTACAATAATCGTAAACGGGCGCACAGCATTCAACGGCAAGGTGAAACCATGCACAAAGGCAATGATTGAGAGCTGCGCACTCTTTTTTGACCCCGAAAGAGTGTTCCCCGCAGCCGTAAACGTTGATATAAGATAGGAGGCAGAGGGTAAATTCACAAAAAATCACTATCTTCGCAATTGAAAACGAGAGCAAAAAGAGAGATATATGAACCAAGAATACCCATCGGCACTGCTGGAAAGAGCGGTGAATGAGTTCAGCAAGCTTCCCGGCATAGGGCGCAAGACTGCCACACGCTTGGTGCTGCACATGTTACGTCGCAAAGAAGAGGAGGTTGCCGCCTTCTCCAATGCAATATTGCGCCTGAAACAAGAGGCAAAATATTGCACCGAGTGCCATAGTATATCCGACACCGATATTTGCCCCATTTGTGCCAACCCCCTGCGCGACCACAACACAATATGCGTTGTGGAGAATATTCAAGATGTGATGGCTGTGGAAAATACAATGCAATATCGCGGAGTGTATCATGTGCTGGGGGGCATCATATCGCCCATGGACGGTGTTTCACCCGCCGACCTTCAGATAGAGAGCCTCATCGAGAGAGTGGCACGCGGCGATGTCAAGGAAATTATCCTTGCACTGAGCTCCACAATGGAGGGCGACACCACAAACTTCTACATATACCGCAAACTCATGCAATATGATGTAAAATTATCGGTGATTGCGCGCGGCATATCCGTGGGAGACGAGCTCGAATATGCCGATGAGGTAACACTCGGACGCTCTATTGTAAACAGAACCCCATTCACGGGAAAAACAATATAAGAACTATGCAGAAAGAAAATATCATAAAAAATGTGCGTACAGTCTTTTGGGTATATGCAACATTGGCAACCCTGCTGGCAGTGCTGTTCGAAACGGGAATTATAGCAAAAGATATACCCGGCATAACCCCCACGGCACGCTACATTGCCGAGGTTGCAGGCGTGATGCTGACAATAATCCTCATACCGCTTGCAATCAAGGGATTCTCCATGCAAATGACACGCGCCGCAAAAGAAAAAAACGCCCATTTAATCGAATATTATCGGAACAAGAGCAATGCACGCACAAGCATCTTATTTGTGGTAATAATGGCAAACATTGCACTCTACTATGCAATAGACAACGAGAGCTCGCTCTATTGCGCACTGCTGGGCATTGCCGCGGCAATATACAGCTACCCCACAAAAACCACCTTTGAAAGTTACTGCAACAATCAAGAGCCCAAGGAATGAAGCTATCGGTAATCATAGTAAGCTATAATGTAAAGAACTATTTGGAACAGTGCCTGCTCTCCCTCTTCAAAGCCGGGAGAGAGGATATTCCCATGGAGATTTTTGTGGTGGACAACGCCAGCCAAGATGCATCTCCTGCATACATAAGAGAGAAATTCCCCGCAGCACAATACCCCAACCTGCACATTATTGCAAACCCAAGGAATGTAGGATTCGGCAAAGCAAATAACCAAGCGGCAGCAAAAGCCACCGGAGAATATCTGTTATTCCTGAACCCCGACACAATAGTAACCGAAGAGACACTGCACGATGCAATAACATTTGCCGACGGGCACCCCGAATTAGGCGGGTTAGGAACAATGATGCTGCACAGCGACGGAAAGTTTGCCAAAGAATCGCGCCGTGGGCTGCCCACACCATGGACAGCACTATGCAAAATGAGTGGGCTGTGTGCCATCTTCCCCAGGAGCAAGACATTTGGGAAATATTACATGCAATATTTAGACAAGGAGCAAGCATCGGAAATAGAGATAATATCCGGAGCCTTCTTCCTTGCACGCAAAAGCGCACTCGACAAAATCGGACTCTTTGACGAAGCATTCTTTATGTATGGCGAGGATATCGACCTCTCCTATCGCCTGCTGAAAGAGGGGTACAAGAACTTCTATATACCATCGCCCATACTGCATTACAAAGGAGAAAGCACGCAAAAAAGCACATTCAAATATGTGCACATCTTCTACACGGCAATGCTCATCTTCTTCAAGAAACACTTCCGCCACTATGGATTCCTGCTCACACTGCCCATAAAAGCCGCAATACTGTTCAGAGCCATAATAGCCGTGGTGGCACAATATACAAACCGCGCAAAGAGCTTCATATTCCCACCAAAAGAGGCACAAAACTACAATTATGTATATGTGGGACACAACAGTGAAAAGATAAAAGCCATTGCCAATGAGTGGTGCCTCGACATAACAATAATTGAGGGTGATGAAAAAAGCCGCCCCACACACACCCTGCCACCATTCAGCAAAAACACCGCATATATAATATATGACACCGAGGACTTCAGCTATGCATACATCATGGAAACCTTCCGCAAAGATGGTGGCAAAGTGGGAGTGGGAACATTCTACCCCTGCAGCAACACCATAATAACCCATACCGATATATTTACACTCACGGCATACGAACAATGAATACCGCAAAAAAAATAACCCTGCGAGCACTTGAACCCGAGGACCTCGAACTGCTCTACACCATTGAGAACGACAGCAGCACATGGGATATATGCTCGGCAAGAGTAAATTACTCGCGATACACCCTGAAACAATACATTGCCCAGCAACCACAAGATATATCAACAGCAGGCGAAGTGCGCTTAGCAATAACCGACAGCAATAACCAAGAAACAATAGGACTCATAGACCTCACAAGCTACTCGGCAATAAACCGCAGCGCAGAGATAGGAATCACCCTGCTAAGGGAGCACCGCGGCAAAGGCTACGGCAGAGCAGCCATAAAAGCCATAGAACAATATGCCAAAGATGCGCTCAATATGAGAATGCTATACGCCCACACCCTCGCCGACAACACCTCCGTAGCAAAAAACATGTTCCTCCGCAGCAACTACATACCCGTGGCAGTGCTCCCCGAGTGGCATTTCTGCAACGGAAAATATGCCGATTTGACTGTTTTCAAAAAAAATCTGTAAAAAAACAGCCAAAATATTTGCAGATTAAAAAATAATACATACCTTTGCACTCGCTTTGAGACAAAAACAGAGCAAACATAATGGTGCGTTAGTTCAGTTGGTTAGAATACATGCCTGTCACGCATGGGGT
>CAYRFX010000022.1:0-32425 GCA_964423665.1 uncultured Bacteroidaceae bacterium
CGATCTATATCTGGCATTTTTTGAATTGGGATTCCGTATGCTCAATTCAACTGGTCGATTATGCTATATTACGCCAAGTTCGTGGCTTAATAGTATTGCAGCTCTAAATATGAGATTACATATTCTAAAAGAGCAAAATCTTGTTTCTTTGGTAGATTTAGGACACTTTCAACCATTTGAAAATGCAACCGCATATACTATTATCTCTTTATTTGCGAAGGATAAAAAAGATACACATTTTGACTACTATACTTTTGATGGTATAAACTGTTGTCGTACATTCTGCGATCGCATACAATTGGATGATTGTTTTATAGACTCATATTTCTATCTATCTGATAAAGAAAGTCTCAATGTATTACGAGACATCAAGACTCAAAAATGTCCTACTTATGTTTCTGTCAAGAATGGTTTTGCCACACTGGCGGATAACGTTTTTATCGGAGACGGAATACCAGAGTCTAACATTACGATAAGAACACTAAAAGCATCAACAGGTAAGTGGAGTAAGTGTCTATTTCCCTACGATAAAAAAGGGAAATTGTTACCACCGGAAATAGCCCTTTCAAATACAGATGTTTACGAATATTTCAATAAACATAAAAAAGATTTGTTGAAAGGTAGAGCCGAATATCCAACATTTTACGAGTATGGTAGAACACAGGCATTGACTGATGTGTGGAAAGACAAAATAGCAATTAATACCTTACTCCGTACTGAAAAGGATTTAAAAATCGAGTTTGTAAAATCGGGATGTGGGCTATATAGCGGATTATATATTATTAGTAATTTGAATATCCCATTTGAAGATATCAAAAACATCCTTAAAAGAGAAGAATTTGCAAAATATGTAAGCCTTCTTAAGAAATATAAGAGTGGAGGATATTATACCTTTAACTCGAAAGATGTGCAACAGTATATAAATCATTACATTACATATAAATCAGAAAAACAATATGTTGACCAATCAAGTTTTTTTGGAGAAGATCCTAGACTCTTTTAAGTCTTTTGTGTCAATAGGTACTTCACGAAGTACAGCAAAACTGAAGCCTCTTCATGGAGCAATTGCACACGATATAGCTAATAGACTTGGTGCGAATTATGACGTTAAATCACAAGGATATGGCGATGACAGAGAGGCTAGTATTAAAGGTCGATATGTTGATAAAATGGTTGATATTACCATAAAAAACAAACATACACAAAAGGATGTTGCCGGTATTGCCGTTAAGTTTGTTATGCAGAATTATTCTCAGAATTCAAACAATTACTTTGAAAATATGCTAGGAGAAACGGCGAATATAAGAACAGCTAATTGCCCGTATTTCCAGATTTTCATCATTCTTGACAAACTTCCATATTACAAAAATAGCGGGGAATTATCCAAATGGGAGGAATTTACCGACCATAATATTACGAAATATTGCCGCCTTTCTTTTGATGATGTGGATTGTTTTTATCATACACCCAATAAAACATTGATATATGTTGTTCACACAATGCCAGAGGTTAATGAATATAGAGTAACCACTAAGGCTGAATACTTAGAGCACTACCGCAATAATATACCTACAATGATACTTTCAAGACACAGATATCCAAGTATTGCTCCTGATGGTGCAGTAATACTTAATGACTATGAAAAATTTATTGATAAAGTTTATTATACAATCTTGGCTAGGTAGGTTGAAGAACCCTATAAATGTTTAGAACAGTGGAAATAGCCCGTCATTGACGTGGTATTTGTCAATTACTAGTAATTATTATTCTAAAATAATATCATTTTACGTTAAATAGTAATCATTGCGTGTAAAAATAAATTTTTTCCCATTCACTTGCACAACTTTCGCTCGTTTGTTCGTATCTTTGTACCCACATTGCGTGGAGTAGTGCAATGTGGGTATTGTATTTTTAATTTAATTCAATATAGTTATGAAAAGATTTCTCCTTTTTTCGTTGGTGGCAATGATGTTTGTGGCAACACTCACCACATCGTGCAGCATGCAGAGCATGGTTTATAAGAATTTGGCAAAGAAAGGTTATGTGGTGGGGCAGCTCACGCCAGCACAGCAAGTGGAGATTGCTCCTCTCATGAAGGCTTTCCCTGCGTTTAACCTCACTGCCGAGGCTTATTTGTCAACAGAATATTCTATTTCTTATTTGTATGCGGCAACCAATGCTGAATGGTTGGAGTATGGTAATGCTCTTGTAAATGCCGGCTTCTCCAAGATTGGTGCAGGTTTTGTGAAGATTGACAGAACTGCCGGTATCACATATAATGTAACTGCAAAATCGGCAGGTGAGAATTATATTATTATTACTTTCACAACCTCTGTTCTGCAGTAAGCGGTACATTTTTTGAATAAAAAGGAACCGAAATATATAGGTGGTGTGTTATAATTGACAACACTTTCTAAGGCTCTGCTGAGTGTTTTTTTGCTCTTCTTTTGCCTTAAAATTCAACACCTTGTATTTTGCAATTCTTATAAACCAAAGAAGCTGCGCCAAAATTCGTATTTTGACACAGCTTCTTTTATAAAGCGCTACAATGCCTGCCGGCACTGTGTATGCGCCTTCTTTGGCAACTATAAACGCTTTTTGCGTGTTGTCGTTTTTTTTGTAAAATAGAAAATAATGAATCCACAAGAACGTATATTGGAGTTGCGTCGCCAGCTGCACGAACATAATCACAATTATTATGTGCTTTCATCGCCCACAATAAGCGATTTTGAGTTTGATGCATTGTTGCGCGAGTTGCAGAGCCTCGAAGAGGCTCACCCCGAGATGTTTGACCCTTCATCGCCCACTCAGCGTGTGGGGAGTGATATAACAAAGGGGTTTAAGCAGGTTGCGCACAAATATCCCATGCTCTCCCTTGGCAACACATACTCAAAAAGTGAGGTTGCCGATTTTTATGAGCGTGTGAAACGTGCATTGAATGAGGATTTTGAGATTTGTTGCGAGCTTAAATTTGATGGCTCTTCAATATCTCTCACATACAAGAACGGAAAGCTGGTGCAGGCTGTAACGCGTGGTGATGGTGAAAAGGGCGATGATGTTACTGCAAACGTAAAAACCATACGTTCTGTGCCCTTGTTATTAAAGGGTGATGGCTGGCCTGCCGAGTTCGAGATTCGTGGTGAGATTCTCATGCCCTGGAAGGTGTTTGAGGAACTCAATGCCGCGCGTGAACGCAATGGAGAGGCTCTTTTTGCCAATCCCCGCAATGCTGCATCGGGCACGCTCAAATTAACAGACTCGGCGGAAGTAGGCAAGCGCAGGCTCGACGCATATCTCTATTATATGCTTGGCGAGAAGCTCCCGGCAGACGGGCACTATGAAAATCTTATGGCTGCCCGCGAATGGGGTTTCAAAATATCTGATACCACTCGCAAGTGCCACACTCTTGAAGAGGTGTTCGCCTTCATAGATTATTTTGACACCGCACGCAAGGAGTTGCCCGTGGCAACCGATGGCATAGTGTTGAAGGTTAATTCTTTACGCCAGCAAAAGCATCTTGGTTACACTGCAAAATCGCCCCGTTGGGCAATTGCATACAAATTCCAGGCAGAGCGTGCTCTCACTCGCCTCAACGAGGTTACCTATCAAGTGGGTCGCACCGGTGTGGTTACGCCTGTTGCCAATCTCGATGCTGTTCTTCTCTCCGGCACAATAGTGAAACGTGCCTCACTGCACAATGCCGACATAATAGAGAAATATGACCTCCACATAGGTGATATGGTTTATGTAGAGAAGGGTGGTGAGATAATTCCCAAAATAACAGGTGTTGATACTGATGCCCGCCTTCTCTTGGGCGATAAAGTGCGTTTTATAACAAAATGTCCGGTTTGTGGCACTCCTCTTGTTCGCAACGAGGGAGAGGCTGCCCATTACTGCCCCAATGAGCGTGGTTGCGCGCCACAGATACGCGCTCGCATCGAGCATTTTGTCTCTCGCGAGGCTATGAATATTGAAACCATAGGTCCCGAGACCGTGGAGATGCTTTTCAACTACGGGCTTGTAAAAGATGTAACCGATTTATACCAATTACAGGAAGAGGACTTTCTGTTGTTGCCGCGCCTGGGTGCAAAGAGCGTGGATAATCTGCTTTCGGCAGTAAAGCAATCCTGTGAGGTTCCTTTTGAACGTGTGCTTTTTGCGTTGGGAATACGTTATGTTGGCTCTACCGTAGCCAAACGCCTTGCCCGTGCATTTGGAAATATCGATGCAATTATGCAAGCATCGCTTGGCGACCTTATGGCTGTCGATGAGATTGGCGAGCGCATCGCCACAAGTGTAAGCAGGTTCTTCAGTAACGAGAAGAACAAGGAAATTGTGGAAAAACTGCGGGTGGCAGGTCTCAAATTTGAGATTGAGGAGGCTGTTTTGCAAAGTCGCACCAATAAACTTGCCGGCATGAGCATTGTCATTAGCGGTGTCTTTGCCCGTCATTCCCGCGATGAATACAAGGAGATGATAGAACAGAATGGTGGTAAAAATGTGGGTAGTGTGAGCAAATCCACCTCATTTATACTCGCGGGTGACAATATGGGACCTGCAAAGCTTGAAAAAGCTAACAAGTTGAATGTTAGGCTGATAAGCGAGGAAGAATTCTTGCAGATGCTTTCTGATTCTACAAATTGAAAGAAAAATTAATTTTTTATTGTTAAAAAATTCCATTATTGGCAATATTTGATGTAATTTTGCCACGAAAAAATATTTTTAATAGTTTATGATGCCAAAAAGATTAACCGGAGCGGGTGTTGCGATAATAACACCCTTTACGCAAGCGGGCGAGGTAGATTATCCCGCCCTTGAAGCTTTGGTGCAGATGCACCTCGATTGCGGGACCGATTTTCTCTGTGTTCACGGTACGACAGGAGAAACACCTACACTTTCCATTGAAGAAAAACGCGAAACACGAAAGCGCATCATAAAACAGGTAAATGGTCGCATACCCATAATGCTTGGTGTGGGTGGTAACAACACCTATGCCGTGGTAAAAGAGTTGCAAACAGAAGACCTCACAGGCATAGATGCAATACTCTCCATTGTGCCCTATTATAACAAGCCCACTCAGGAGGGAATGTATCGCCACTTCAAGGCAATAGCCGATGCAACAGAGTTGCCTATATATTTATATAATGTACCCGGTCGCACAGGAGTGAATATGCTCCCCGAAACAACCGTGCGCTTGGCGCGTGAATGCAAGAATATAGTAGGTTTGAAGGCGGCATCGGGCAATTTGCAGCAGATTTCCCGTCTTATGGATCTGAAACCAAAAGATTTTGATGTATTCTCGGGCGACGATGCACTCACCGTAGATATTATGAAGATGGGCGGAGTGGGAGTGATATCGGTATTTTCAAATGCATTTCCCGTGGAGCTCGTGAGGCTGGTGCGTGCCATGCAGGCAGGTGAAACCGATAACGCCCGGTTGCTGAACGACAAATACAACAAAATATTCCAGTTGCTTTTTATTGACGGCAATCCTGCCGGAGCAAAAGTTGCACTCAATATAATGGGTAAATGCGAAAATGTTCTTCGTTTGCCACTTGTGCCGGTGAGCCCCCAAGTTGCAGCGGAGATGGCAAAAGCAATAGAGGAGTTATAATAAACAGGGTGATGGAAAGGCTTAAAAAGCTGCTCGACGAAAAGGTTGCGCAATATAACCGGAAAGAGTTTATAAAAGACGACCCGGTGCAATTTCCTCATCTCTTTACCGACAAACGCGATATAGAAATTGCGGCACTCCTGGCTTCGGTTATAGCCTGGGGCAACCGCAAGATGATAATCAATTCGGGTTACAAAATGCTTTCCGGGATAATGGATGGCAAGCCCTATGATTATATTATGAGTGAGAAATATCACTCTCTGTGCGGGAGTGATAATATACATCGCACATTTTTCGTGCGAGACTTTGTATATCTGTGCAACGGTTTGCGCAGTATATACTCAAAATATGGCTCCATGGAGCCGCTTTTTGCACAATGTGATGTGTGGGAAGGGCTCTCCTCCCTGCGTTGCGAGTTATCTGCTGCAAATGGCGGAACATTGTCAAGGCATATATCCAACCCCGTGGCAGGGAAGGGAAAGCCCGCATCGGCATGCAAACGCTTGCACATGATGTTGCGTTGGCTGTGCCGTTGCGATGGAATCGTGGACTTGGGAATATGGCATAATGTCAGTCCTTCGAAACTGATGATTCCGCTTGATGTGCATGTGGCACGCACGGGGCGCAATTTGGGGCTTATAACCCGCACACAGAACGACAGAAAAACAGTGGAAGAATTAACCTCCCGCCTGCGAGAGTTCTCGCCCGTGGACCCGGTACAATACGATTTTGCACTCTTTGGAGTGGGTGTGGCAGGAGATGAGTTCTACGCTCAACTATAAACATTTAAGAAAATAGAAACCCGATGCCTGCGGGCATCAAACAATATGCAATATGGCAAAGATTAACAAAGAAGATGCACTTAACTACCACGAGGGCAAACGCCCCGGAAAAATTGAGGTAGTTCCCACAAAACCTTATTTTACACAGGCCGACCTCTGCCTCGCCTATTCTCCCGGTGTTGCAGAACCCTGTTTAGAGATACAAAAAGATGCTCAAAATGCATACAGATATACCGATAAGGGAAACCTTGTAGCTGTTATCTCCAACGGTACAGCAGTGCTTGGTCTCGGCAACATCGGAGCCCTCAGCGGCAAGCCCGTTATGGAGGGTAAGGGTCTCTTGTTCAAGATATACGCAGGTATCGATGTGTTCGATATTGAGGTCGATGAGACCGACCCCGACAAGTTCATCGAGGCGGTAAAGGCTATATCTCCCACATTCGGCGGTATAAACTTAGAGGATATTAAAGCTCCCGAATGCTTTGAAATCGAGCGCCGTTTGAAGGAGGAACTCGATATCCCTGTTATGCACGACGACCAACATGGTACAGCTATAATCTCGGCAGCAGGTCTCTTGAACGCCTTGGAAGTAAACGGCAAAAATATATCAGAGGTTAAAGTGGTTGTGAACGGTGCAGGTGCCGCTGCAATCTCCTGTACAAAATTATATATAGCTCTTGGTGTTAAAAAAGAGAATGTGGTGATGCTCGACAGCCGTGGTGTAATCAACAGCACCCGCACCAATCTCACCCCCGAGAAATTAGAGTTTGTAACCACCCGCACCGATATCAGCACACTCGAAGAGGCAATCAAGGGTGCCGATGTCTTCCTTGGTCTTTCAAAAGGCAATGTACTTTCAAAAGATATGGTACGCTCAATGGCAAAAGACCCCATTGTATTTGCACTTGCCAATCCGGAACCCGAGATTACATATGAAGATGCAATGGACAGCCGCCCCGATGTGCTTATGAGCACAGGTCGCTCCGACTATCCCAACCAGATAAACAACGTGATAGGTTTCCCCTATATTTTCCGTGGCGCGCTCGACACCGCAGCCGTGGCAATAAACGAGGAAATGAAACTTGCAGCGGTACGCGCCATTGCCAATCTCGCCAAGCAACCTGTTCCCGAGATTGTGAACAAGGTATATCATGTTAATCACCTCTCCTTTGGTCGCGACTATTTCATACCGAAGCCTGTCGATCCCCGTCTGCTTGTAGAGGTATCTACAGCTGTGGCAAAGGCTGCTATTGAGAGTGGAGTGGCACGCAAGACCATCACCGATTGGGAGGAATACAAAGAACACCTGCTTGAATTTATGGGTCGTGAGTCGAAGCTCACCCAGCAGATATACGAGATGGCACGCACCGATGTACAACGCATCGTGTTTGCCGAGGGTGCCCACCCCTCAATGATGAAAGCCGCCGTCAAAGCAAAAGAGGAGGGCATATGCCAGCCTATTCTCCTCGGAAACGATGAGATAATAGCAAAGCTTGCCAAGGAGCTTGGTCTCAGCCTCGAAGGAATAGAGGTAGTGAACCTTCGTCACCCCAATGAGGCATCTCGTCGCGAGCATTATGCGCGCATTCTTGCCAGCAAGCGCCAGCGCAAGGGTTACACCATTGAAGAGGCAAACGACAAGATGTTTGAGCGTAACTATTTTGGTATGATGATGGTGGAGACAGGTGACGCCGATGCCTTCATCACCGGTCTCTACACAAAATATTCCAACACCATCAAAGTTGCAAAAGAGGTTATTGGAGTTCAGCCCGGCTTCAACCATTTTGCCACAATGCACATACTCAATTCAAAGAAAGGAACATATTTTGTAGCCGATACTCTCATCAACCGTGCCCCCACCACCGAAACGCTTGTGGATATTGCCCGATTGGCAGAAAAATCGGTACGTTTCTTTAACCACGAGCCCAAAATTGCAATGGTCTCATACTCAAATTTTGGAACAGACGAGGGTGGCAGTGCCGAAAACGTGCAGAACGCAGTGGAGTTCCTGCATCGTGAGTTCCCCGATTGGAAGATTGATGGTGAGATGCAGGTGAACGTAGCAATGAACCGCGAGTTGCGCGATAACAAATATCCCTTCAACAAACTAAAAGGAGAAGATGTTAACACCCTTATCTTCCCCAACCTCAATTCTGCAAATTCTTCATACAAGATGTTGCAGGCTTTGAGCCCCGACACTGAGATTATAGGACCCATTCAGATGGGATTGAACAAACCTATTCACTTTATTGATTTTGAAAGTTCTGTTCAAGAGATTCTCAATGTAACGGCTGTTGCGGCAATTGATGCTATGGTCAATAAGAAAAAGTAAAGAGTAATAAATCAAAAAGACTCGCTACTCATTAAAAGTAGCGAGTCTTTTTGATTTATTACTCGATAGCCGGCAGGCTCCTCTTCCACCGCTCGGCATAAGAATCGAGAATACCTCTCACACACTCTCCTATGGTGGAGTAATCCTCCTCCCTCAAATTGGCAAGTGACACTCTGATGCTCCATTCGGGTCCGTCGAACCCACCTCCGTTTAGAACCACAAGAGATGTTTCCGTTGCAAGGCGATACACAACATCGAGCGGGCTGTAATTGAGGCGCAGATAATCGGCAAAATCGTTGCCGTAGAATTTCTTTGCCCACACAATGAGGTCAATCTCGGAATAATAGCCGGCCCGCAGAGGATCGGGTTGCAGTGTGAATCCCATGCTTTTCCATAATGTATGCAAACGACGGTTAATAATCAAGTGCATGTTCTCGCGGAACTTGTCGCCTTCGCGCTTGTCAATAATGGAGAAGAGTGCGAAAAGCGTCATCTGCATTTGTTGCGGTAGCGAAAGACCGGCAGTGTGGTTCAGTGCCACCTGGCGGCTGTCGGCAACCATGCGGTCTATGAAACGCATCTCCTCCACATTGTGGCGAATGGAACCATATCGTTCCTGTAACTCTCCTTTTCGCTTGCGTGGCAGCCGTTTCAGCAGTTTATCAAAGATATTGTCGCGGTGCAGTGCAGTAACGGCAAGCCTCCAACCGGTGGCGCCAAAATATTTTGAGAATGAATAAACGCAAATTGTGTTGTGGGGCAGGGCGGCATATAACGATTGGAATCCCTGTATATATGTGGCATAGACATCATCTGTTACAATCATAAGGTTGGGGTTCCATCGCTCCACAATATCCACCAGCTGCGCCACCGTGTCGTTGCTTATGGCATAGCTGGGCGGGTTGCTTGGGTTCACAATGAAAAGCGCCTTGTAGTCGGGGGAACGCAACTTGTTAATCTCACGTTCATCATATTGCCACAAGTGCAGCCCATCTTTGCTCATCTTGTTTGCCGGGATATTGGTTACCTTATATCTGTAACGTCTCATTTGCGGAATCTCAATGTATGGAGTGAAAACCGGTGTCATCAAAGCAACTTTATCTCCTTTTTGCAACAGATAGTTCTGTTGCAGGCTGTCGAATATGTAACACATGGCAGCCGTTCCGCCTTCAGTGGCAAAAAGGTCGGTATCACCCTGTGGGGGTCTTTCGGCACACAACTCCTGTGCAAGGTAGTCGCGCACAGCAATTTCGCAGAATTTCAAAATCCTGTCGGGCACCGGGTATTGGTCACCTATAACGCTCTCCACCCACTCATGGACAAGTTCGTCTCCATCGGCTTTGTGCTCGTCAATCATGTAGCTGTAACATTTTTGCAGGAATATGGCGGCTTGCTCCTTCTGCCTGCTTGCCAAGAACGCCTTTAATCTTTTGGCAATACCCTCCTTTCGTGGCAGTCCTGCAAGCCCTTCGGGGAACTCATCACCCTGGCAACATTCGTTTATCCCAAATTCGCCAAGCAGAAAAAAGGCTTTTCGTGGCAGTGTCGCAATCCAGTTAGGGTTGCCTCTGCCGGCATTGAGCATTGTGCGCATCATTTTGCGTATGCTCTCATCGGCAAGTTCAATAAGACGATCCTTCAGCTCAAACGGGCTTATTTTCTCCATCTCCTTTTCAAAATCGGGAGCCAAGCTTTTTTGTGTCAGTAAATTATCCATAATATATGTTAAATGGTTTATTGGCATAATAATACGATGAATACACCCCAAAGGATAAGCAGAGTATTGCCCACAGCATATGTAACAGTGTATCCCAGAGCCGGTGTGTCGCTGCCGATGGTCTCTTGCAGTGCTCCTATAGCCGCAGTGGTGGTGCGTGCTCCGGCGCAGCAACCGAGTGCTATTGCCGGGTGGAACTTGAACCAATGTGTTGCAATATACAGCCCGAAGAGGAGCGGTAGCGAGGTGGCGAATATGCCTGCAATGAACAGCGAGAGCCCCACCTCTTTGAACCCTTCAATAAATCCCGGTCCGGCAGTAATACCCACGACCGCAATAAAAATGTTAAGACCAAGGTTGTTGAATACCCACAGGGCGCCTTCGGGTATTGCACCGATTGTGGGGTGGTGCGACCTCCACCAACCGAAAAGCAAGCCGGCGATGAGCGCACCGCCACTGCTGCTCAAGCTTATGGGAACTCCGCTTATGCGCAGTGTGAGGCTGCCAATGATGGCACCAATGAGAATACCAAAACTCATAAACACAACATCGGTGGTATCTCCGCTTGGGGCGGGGTAGCCAATCTCTTTTGCAGCAGGCTCCACCTCATATTTCTTTCCCACAATCTCCAAAACATCGCCGGTGTTCAGCTTGGTGCCGTTGAAAATGGGAATATTCACTCCCATGCGAAGAATCTTTTGAATACTCACCCCGTGCATGAATGGCTGCGCACGCAACTCGCCCACGCTCTTCCCGTTAAAACTAAACGAGTGGCGTCGCCTGTTGCCGGCAACACGGGTTTTTATTACCATTACCGGGAACTCCAATATTGAATCATCATCAACCTCGCTCCCAATCCATTTCTCCTCTCCAATGGCATATTCTCGTCTGCCGGTCAGAACAACCTCATCGCCTATGTGCAGATGCTCATGCGCTCCTATACTGTCGATAATCTTGCCATTCTTTCTTATACGCTCCACAAAGAGACGTTTCCCCTGCAGGTCGAAGAACCTTTCCAGCTCCTCCACACTGCGCCCGTCAACAAACCATTCGTTCTCAATCTTGTATGCACGGAAAACAACAGGGCGTTTCGCCTCCACGAATCCGGGTTTGTCGCTGTCGTTGCTGCCGAGGCTTCTTTCAAGTTCGCGACAAGCAGCCCTCACTTTGTCGAATCCTCCAAGCAGACGCGGTCCCAGTCTTGCAATAATCCATGCCGAGCCGGCAGTGCCGAAGATATATGTTACGGCATATGCAACAGGGATTATATTTATCATCTTTTCCTGTGCAGCACTGTCCGCTCCCAGCCCGCGTATCGTGTCATCGGCAACACCAATCACCGCGCTTATCGTTTGAGAGCCGGCAAGCAATCCCGCTGCCTCCCCGGCACCATATCCCATAATCAGCGAAATAATCCATGTGGAAAGAAGAATAAAAAGGCACATTACCACAGCAAAATACACTTGTGGCAACCCCTCCTTTTTCAAACCGCTGAAAAACTGTGGTCCCACCTTGTAGCCAATGGCAAAAAGAAACATCAGGAAGGCAACCGATTTTAATGTGCTGCCAACGGGAATGTGCAGCTGCCCCACAATCACCCCGACAAGCAATACACTCGTTACAATACCAAGGCTGAATCCTTTGATATGTATTCTCGAAATAAGAAACCCCGTGCCCAATGTCAAATATATGGCAATTTCGGGGTGTAAACGCATAAGTCCAATTATCCAATCCATAAAAAAGTTTTTTTTATGAATGAATAACATTGTCGCGGCACTAAAAGTTCTTCAGCTTTCTGCCACTTTTATGCAAAGTTCTTAGATAATCAAATCGCGTAACATGTTGAACTCGTCAAACGTGATGCCACGCTCCTCGAGAGCAATGCGGTCCTTGTTGAAAGTCTTGAAGAATTTTGTATCGTCGCCGCACATCTCTTTTGCCTTTTTGTAAAGCTCAATAGCGTCCACATTATTATGCGCTATCCACTCCACATGTGCTGCATTCATATAATCTATGAATGTGCCCTTTTCAAGTTCAAAGATTTTTTGATAATAAGAGCGTGCCTGTTCCTCTTTTTTAGTGAGGAACGAACACCACGCAATAGCACGCAACGCATTGATATTGCCCGGGCTCAAATACCCCAGCTTGAAGAAACGCGCAAACGCCTCTTCATATCGTTTGAGCGCGGTAAGGCACTCTCCTGTCTGTCTCAGCAAAGGCAGCGAGTCGGGGCTAATCTCTTCTGCCATAAGATAATAATCCAAAGCTTTGCTTGTCTCCTCGTTGAGGCGATAGCATTGTGCAATATGCTGTAAAGTCCACGGGCTGTTTGGTCTTATAATGTCGGCTCGCGTATAATATTCTATAGCCTCGTTATATCTCTCCTCTTTCTGGAAACAGTAACCCATCTTCTGATAAAAAAGGTCGGTAGATTCAACATCACCATTGTATATATGACTTTCATAAATCTCACCGGCAAAAACAGCCTCGTTATAATAGCATTTGTTTGCAAGGTGGTTGAAAATATGCAATAGCGCATCGGGGGAGCTCACAAGTGGCGAAAGATATTCGCTCTCCATGAGATTAAGCGATGTGCTGAACGGGTCGCAGAAGTCTTTGCTGAAGTTTGATATCCTGAAGAAACGGTACAAATCCTGTATATACATATTGCTGTAAGTATAAATCTGTTCTTCGGGAGACAATTTCGGGGTAATTCCAAATTTGTTGCTTATATCCTCATCTCCAAAAATATCTTCGGCAAACATATCAATCTGGTCTTTGTGAATATTCTGAAAAGCAAGACAGAACGAGAACTTGTCGCTGTTGCAGAAGTTTGTCGAGGAAAATATGCCGTTCAGCAAATTGTTCTTCTTTAATAAATCCTTGGTTACAGTATTCGATAATGCAGGAATATTCAAAGAGAAGGGGCGCAACCAGTTTTTTATACTATTGAAGAAAGGGAATCTTTTCAGCTGCGAGAATGTGCTTATGTAAACATCGGCACCTTCGCTCTGCCAGTTGCTCATCTCCTCCAATTTCTTTTTTATCTTGTTCTTCTCGAGCCACTCTTCCCACTCGGGGTTCTTGTCCTCGTCGCTATAATTCTCCCCAATAATGTCTATTCCCAATTTGTCTTTGTCAAGATTGGGATTCTTTAGCATTGCCGGGATAATTTCTTCGCGCATTTTACGGTCAATCTTCACCGTCTCGCGGCAGTATAGCAGCTGCACCTGTGCCTTTTCAATGCAACGCCTTGTCATCTCATTTTCCCTCATGCTCTCTATCGCATGAATCAGTTCGGGATAGTATTTGATTTTATCGAAATTTGCATACAGAATGATTATAACACCCACCACAGCCCGTGCAACCAATTGTGCCTCCTCATTTGTTGTTGCTTTTACAAGAGTAATCACCTTTACCGGTTCAAAGCAATTTAGCAGGCTCAGTGTAACGGCACTTATTATTAAAGCCCTGTCGTCGGCATTCAAAGCAACATCGTCAATCATTTTGTTTATCAGCTCTGTGTCGCCTTTTTGCCAGTTGCTGCTGCACCATATCATATTATATATGGTGTCGAGCAGTTGCTCGTGCTCCTCTTCCAGGTTCGTGTCGGGTGTGCTGTCGTTGCCACCCATTATAGAGGTCAATTCCCGCTTCTCGGTGTTGTTGCACAAGGAATTGTATATCTTTTCCAAGTCGTCGAGATTCTTGTATTTGCGGCGGTTGTGAAAGTAGAATGTATTTCCGCCCTCGGTGAGGCGTGCAACGGATATTTGTTCGTTTAGCAACAGGCAATCTCCCAAAAGCTTTCTGTAAATATTCTCCCTGGTGGGGTCGGGGGTGCCGTTGCGCATGTATTCCAGCAGATAATTATAAGATGTCTGCATCTGGTTGAAACGTGTTCGCAAAGACCAGTCCTGCAAATCGTCGATACCCTCACTGAGCGAGGTGATAGCATCTTTCAATCTGCCGGCATTTATGAATTTAATGACATTCTCGTTAATCTCTGCAATACGTTCCTTTTCCATTTATTATATAGTGATTTTGTCTATAAACATAAACAGCGCGGAAAACCACGCTGTTTATGAATCTATAAATTAAAGTTCTTATTATTCGCCTTTAATAGCTGCAACACCGGGGAGAACTTTACCCTCGATAGCCTCAAGAAGAGCACCGCCACCGGTTGAGATATAAGATACCTTGTCTGCCATGTTGAACTTGTTTACACAAGCAACAGAGTCGCCACCGCCAACGAGCGAGAATGCACCGTTTGCTGTAGCCTTTGCAATAGCCTCGGCAATAGCAAGTGAACCACCGATGAAATTGTCAAACTCAAATACGCCTGCGGGGCCGTTCCACAAGATAGTCTTGGCATTCTCAATGGCAGCTGCAAAAGCCTTGCGAGCCTCGGGACCTGCATCGAGTCCCTCCCAGCCGTCGGGAATGTTTTTAACATCTACAACCTGTGTGTTAGCATCGTTAGAGAAGTCATCTGCTGCAACACAATCGGTAGCAAGAACAAGGTTTACACCTTTAGCTTTAGCCTGCTCAATGATATCAAGAGCAAGTTGCAGTTTATCGTCCTCAACGATAGAGTTGCCTACTTTGCCACCCTGAGCCTTGGCGAAGGTATATGTCATACCACCGCAGAGGATGAGGTTGTCAACCTTGTCCATGAGGTTCTCAATGATACCAATCTTTGTAGAAACCTTTGAACCACCCATGATAGCAGTGAAGGGGCGTTTGATATCTTTAAGAATGTTATCTACTGCCTGCACCTCTTTCTCCATCAAATAACCGAGCATCTTGTTGTCTGCGTCAAAGTAATCGGCAATAACAGCTGTAGATGCGTGGCGACGGTGAGCTGTACCAAATGCGTCGTTGATGTAACAGTCGGCATAAGAAGCAAGAGTCTTTGAGAACTCTTTCTGAGACTCTTTCATAGCCTTCTTTGCATCGTTGTATGCGGGGTCTTCTTTGTCGATACCCACGGGCTTGCCCTCCTCCTCGGGATAGAAACGGAGATTCTCGAGCATGAGCACCTCACCGGGTTTCAAAGCTGCGGCAGCCTCGGCAGCCTTTGCACAATCGGGAGCAAACTGCACAGCAACACCCAATTTCTCAGAAACAGCATCAACAATCTGGCTCAAAGAGAATTTTGCATTCACCTTGCCTTTGGGCTTGCCCATGTGAGACATGATGATGAGTGCGCCGCCATCTGCCAATACTTTCTTGAGTGTGGGAAGTGCACCGCGGATACGGGTATCATCGGTAATTTTACCCTCTTCGTTCAAAGGTACATTGAAGTCCACGCGAACGATTGCCTTTTTACCGGCAAAATCAAATTTGTCAATTGTCATAATTACTGAAAATTTAATATAATTAGTAATGATATTTTATCTCATTGTTTGGTACATGACCATACCTTGCAAATGTAGTATTTTTTTAATTAAATTACACACTAATATTTTATAAATATTTGGAAACTATTTTAATTTCCTGCAAAAAGCGGGCAACAAAATTATTTCTTGATGTTTCTCTTGTATTCTTTGCACATATTGCTCAACCCGCATTTGCTGCATTCGGGCGTGCGTGCCTTGCATGTGTATCTCCCGTGCAATATCAGCCAATGATGTGCTTTTGGTATAATATCCGCGGGCAGATGTTTCATCAGCTCCTTCTCCACACTGTATGGCGTGGTGCATCTTTTGGGCACAAGCCCTATTCTGTGGCTCACGCGGAACACATGTGTATCCACTGCCATCGCACTTTTGTTAAAGACCACCGCCTGAATAACATTGGCGGTTTTTCGTCCCACACCGGGCAGGGTGGTCAGCTCCTCGAGCGTGGCAGGCACCTCGCCACCAAAATCGCTGCATATTTTTTGTGCCATTCCCACAAGGTGCTTTGCCTTATTGTTGGGGTAAGATATGCTTTTAATGTAGTTGAAAACCTCGTCGGGGTGTGCGGCGGCAAGCTCATACGGGCTGTCGTACCGTGCAAAAAGGTCGGGAGTAACCATGTTCACCCGCTTGTCGGTACACTGTGCCGAAAGAATAACCGCTATTAACAGTTCAAAAGGGGTGGAGTAGTTGAGTTCGGTTTCGGCTATGGGCATAGCCTCTTCAAAATGTTCTATTACCTTTTTATATAGTTCCGCAGTTCTCATTTATATCTGTATAATGGCGTTCACCTATTTAACTGTTCTAATTGCAAAAATAGTGTTTTTGTGTGAATAAAAAATCAATACCATGGGCAATAATATTAAAAAACCTTTTAATCGTGCCCCTGTTCAATTTCAATTTTATTACAAAAAAGTAAATATAAATTTTATTAACATATATTATATAAATAGTATAAGTATTTTTAGAAATGTTTATGTAAAATTGCAAAAGTACAATAATTAAAAACAAAAGGGAAAATAATCCCTTCACGACTATGAGAACAAAAGCTATAATCTTATCATTAGGGCTTGTCGCGTCCATAGCCATGAGCGCACAGGAGATACGCTACAACCCCTACACGGCCGAGCCTTTGCCCGCCGGTGCACCCAAATGGATGCGTGCCATAGCAGAGAACCCTTCGGGTGTGAACTTCAAAGAGATGCAATCCCTTTTCAATGAATGGAAAGCAAGTGATGTTAATGTGCGCGTGAAGACGGTTGAGCACAAGCCTGCTTATAATTTTTACCGCCGTTGGATGAGTGCCTATCGCAACCATGTTGCCGAGGACGGCTCAATAGTTCTTCCGTCAATCCGGGAGTATGCAGCGCTGGTCGATTCGATGAACAGCTCTGTGGCAACATCATCACGAGCTGCAAGAATAGGTGATGCGCCACAGTTGTGGCGCAATATAGGTCCTAATCGCACCTATGAAAATAAAAACGGAGTAGTTAAGCGCAAGGATTCGCAGGTGTGTGTCTTTCGCATAGCCGTCAGCCTGAGCGATAATAAAACTCTCTATTGCGGAACAGAGGCGGGTGTGGTGTTCAAGACCACCGACCATGGGCACACATGGACGGCGTGTGCTCCACAACACAATTTTGGCGGTTCAATATACAGTATCGCAATCCACCCAACAGATAATAATATAGTATATGTGGGTGGTGGTCCGTGGCTGTGGAAAAGCACCGATGGTGGTAATAGTTGGGTGCGTTGCGGCGACATTTCCAACCGCGTGAATTCAATTCGTATAAACCCCGATGATACCGAAATAATAACCGTCGCAGCCGGCGGAAACAATGACGATAATGCCGGTGGCGGCTTTTATATCTCTTCCAATGGTGGGGAATCCTTCTCGTGCACATTGTATGGTGCCTGTTTCGACCACGAGTTGCAGCCCGGTAATCCCTCCCGCATATACCTTATACGCCGTGAAACAGCAGGTCCCTGGGCAGGTATATATGTATCCGATGATGCCGGTCTAAGCTGGGAGGAAAAAGAGATACCGCCGTATATGATGATCTGCGGACGTTTGGCGGTGAGCGAGGCTCCGGGCGGTGAAAATTATGTGTATGCACTTGTCACCTGCGACCAATGGGGGCAGGACCGCGGTCCGCTCGGGGGGACAGGCACTCCTTATATATTGTTGTCAAAAGATGCCGGTGAAACATGGGAAGATAAAACCGTGAACAAGGGCAGCTGGCACTGGGATAATACCTTCTCTCCCATAATGGACGAGAGTGGGGGGCAGGGTTATTTCGATATGATGATAGGTGCTTCGGCAGCGAACCCCTCCCATGTGTTATTCGGGCTCTGTTCGCTCTATCGTTCAACAGAGGAGGGTGCCTGCAATTATCGCGACCATGGTATCGGCGGATATCAGCGCCACGATTGGATGCACTGCGATATTCAGGATTTTGCAATGCACCCGTGTGGCGATACATGGATATGCAACGATGGCGGCATAAAATATTCGAGCGACTTTTTTGAAACAAAAGGCGAGGACAGATACGATGGCATATATGCATCGGATTATCAAGGTCTCGGGGTAGGCTGGAACGAAGATGTCATGGCCGCCGGTAGATGGCATAATGGCGATGTGGTTCACGCAGCAACCTACGGCGAGGGAAATACAGTTCATGTCGGCGGGGTGGAGATTGCCACAGGCTATGTGATGAAGAGTAACCCGTGGAAAGTCTATTTTACCGATGCCGCCACCCGCATAATGCCGCGCGAGCTCGACGGAACCATCGAGGAAGATTACAGAACGTGGTTCAGCGAGAAGAAACCCTACGAGGTGCTCCGCATAAATGGCGATATTGCAACAGACCCCCGTTACGCACTCAAAGTCTTTTTGCAGGATATGACAAACACTTGGGAGGGTTATCTCTCCTATGACGAGGGAGCCTCGTTCCAAAAAGTGTTTGACAGCGAAGGAGAAGAGTTCTATAGTTACGAATTTGCCCGCACTAATCCCGACCGCATATATATATCGGGTAACTGGAATGTGTGGCGTTCCGATGATGGCGGTCTCTCATTTCACCCCTGTGCAGCGCAGCCCTTCCCCGATATTGACGATGGATTGCATTATACCCGCGTGGTGGTTGATCCCAACGACGAAGACCATCTGCTGGTTATTTGTAACGACCGTTACGGGGCTGTGAGTGAGAGTTTCGATGGTGGCAACAGCTGGGCTCCTTTTGACCTTGCCAACCTCTCCGATATTCGCGTACACCAGATAATTCTTGTAGGCGATAATTTTGGCAGTTGCTATGTTACAACCTACGATGGAGCCAAGGTCTATTTCCGCGATAACTCTATGGAAGATTTTATTGATTATTCAAGCGGGCTGAATCCCGGTGCACGCATCTCCAAGGTGGTCCCGTTCTATAAAGATGCAGTTCTTCGAATGGCGACCAACCAGGGGCTTTGGGAGGCACCTCTCTATCATCGCGATTTTATCCCTGTAGCACAACCCATGGCGCTTAATCTCGGCAGTGGCAATCTCACAGCCAATCCGCAGAAAGAGGTGCATTTTGATAGCTACAGCATTGCCCGGCAGGACGAAAACACCACATGGCAATGGAGCTTCTCGCCGCAACCCCAATATGTGAGTGATGCCACGGCGCGTAACCCACGCGTGGTGTTCGGTAATCCGGGGAACTACGATGTAACACTCTCTGTTACAACCAAGGCCGGCACCTCCTCACGCACAATAAAGAACATGATAACGATAGAAAGCAGCACATCTGTCGGGGATAATGTCGTGGGCGAAGTGGGGGTTAAAAATGCAATCCTTGCACATGGAGAGATGTTGTCGCTTGTAACCACAGGTCTTGTAGATGATGCGGTTCTTACAATACACGGCACTAAGGGACAGTTGTTGCTGCAAACAGCTATTCAGGCAGGTAGCGATAGTGCAGTGGTGGAACTTGGCAATCTCGCCTCGGGAGTATATATATACTCTATAAAGAGTGCAACACAAAAATTCTTCGGACAATTTATAATCAAATAGGAATATGAAATTAAGAAACATACTTTTATCCTCTCTTTGCATTATTCCCCTTTTGGGAGCAGGAGCGCGCGTGTCAGAAAAAAGCGATTCGCTTTATACCCCATATAAGTTAAACTATTTGCCGGCAGGTTCGCCGATGTGGATGGCGCAGCTTGCCGCTCCCGATGGCCTCGACTACAATGCTATGGTCGATAGTTTCGAGGTCTATTTGAGAAATACACCTGGCGCGCGCCATAAGTCGCGCGATACAAAACAGGTTGTGAACCATTTTCGTCGTTTTCAGCAAGCTTATCTTCGCTTTGTGCAGCCCGGCGGAATCATAAAATTACCCCGTGCCGCAACATACCACAGCGATGTGAACAATGCTGCCAAAGTTGCTAAGCAAAGGCGCACAGCCCGCACAGGTGTGGCAACTTCTCCCTCCTCGCAGTGGCAGGTGATTTCTCCAATAGTAACCTATGACTACCTTCACAAAAAGGTATCACCAGCACAGGCTAATATACAACGTTTCAAAGCCTCTCGTTCCCACCCATCAATCCTGTATTGCGGTTCCGAAACGGGAATGATTTTCCGCACCACGGATAAGGGGGAAACCTGGCACCCCTGCAATAACGGAGAGTGGATGGCTGGCGAGATTACCACCGTCGATGTAAGTACAACAAATCCCAATCGCGTGCTTGCCGGTGCCGGTGGAGTCTTCTGGATAAGTAACGATGGTGGAGATAATTGGGATAATATAACTCCCGAAAAGGCTGCGTATGCCCGCACAAGTTGTGCTCTCTTTCACCCTTCCAATGATAATGTCATTCTCGCCGGTGACAGAGCGCAATTATGGCGTTCCACCGATGGCGGTGTGTCGTGGGAGTGGCTGCTCGGCGGCATGGTGTTCGATATAAAATTTTCGGTGCAGAACCCCGATGTCTGCTATGTGGCAATAGAGCAGGAAAATACCGTGAAACTATATAAAAGCACCGATGGTGGCGCATCGTGGCAGCTTCTCACCCTCGACGACCAGCCCCTTATCAGTGCTCGCATTGGTTTAAGCGAAGCGCCAACCGGTAGCGACTATGTGTATTTGTGGGCATGTCGCAGAAACGAGTTGTCTAATCCCGGCCCTCTCTATTTCAGCGGTCCTCCTTTGCTTTATAAGAGTACCGACGGCGGTAGTACGTTCACAGTTACCGACCCCGTGGAACAACTCGAATATGTAGATAAGAATGGAGGGCAGGGATATTACGACCTTGTATGTACCGCATCGGCAACCAATCCCGAAGAGTTACTCGTGGGCATAATACAGCTCTATCGCTCAACCGACGGGGGAAAAACCTTGGAAAATATAGGCGGTTATTACGGGCGTTTCGACCTCCATTGCGATATGCAGTGTGTGCAGACAAATGGCACAGGCGATACATGGCTGTCCACCGATGGCGGAATGATATACAGCAACGACTTCTTCCTCTCCGATGCTCAGCCCCGATTACATGGTCTTTACGCATCGGAAATGTGGGGCTTCGACCAGGGCTGGAACGAAGATGTTATGGTTGGCGGGCGCAACCACAACGGGAATATGTCCCAGCTCGACCGCTATAACGGCGTTTCCCTCTCTATGCGCGGTTCAGAACGTCCCACAGGCTATGTCTTTCTATCCAACCCGCGCAAGGTAGCCTTCAGCGATTCCGAAAATGTTATAATGCCCGACGATTGGCGCGACGAGTTTGTGCCGTTTCTCGATTTTTGGACCTATCCCAAAGAATCCTCGCAACACGGAATAGGGCTTGAATTCGATCCTCGCTATGCACAATGTTTCTACATTGTACAGGGTAGTTACGACGATGAGCACAAAACCCTGTGGCGCACACGCGATGATGGAGCATCTTTTTCCACCGTATATACCTTTGACAAGCCAATAAATGCAGTGGCACTCTCGCGCTCCAACCCCGATAAGATTGTTGTTTCCACCTGGGGGCGCATATTCTATTCGCTCAATGCCGGTGCCACATTCGAGGAGTATCCTATCCCCGATGAGATGACCTATAGTATAAACTACAAGATTGCGATCCACCCTACAAACGAGGACGAAATATGGGTGAGCGATGGTAATCCGGCAGGCTTCTGGCGCACAACCGATAACGGAGCCTCTTGGGAGAAGTTGGACGAGGGGCTCACTTTTCCCAACTGGGAAGGAAATACGGAGAAACATCAGGTAGGGCGTTTCTTCCTCACGGGTAATGAGAAAAATGCAGCTTACGCCATAGCCTATACTATGGGCTATTTGAATGAATCCTACACCACACCGCGCGGCAGGGTGCTCTATCGCGACGACACAACCGGTGGCTGGATAGATTATAGCGATGGACTGCCTGCAGTCATGAATCTCAACCGCATGTTGCCATTTTATAAAGAAGGGGTAATACGCCTTGCAACAAACAATGGTATATGGCAGCGTCCGCTCGTTGATGCCTCTTTCACACCCATTGCCCAGCCGTTGATACTCAATGCCGGCTCCGGCGATAATACGCAAGCCACTTATCCCACAGAAATAAAACTCGATAGTTACAGTATCGTAAATCAGGAAAATGCCGAGTGGAAGTGGAGCATAACACCCGCTCCCTTGTCAATAAGTGCCGA
Source organism: uncultured Bacteroidaceae bacterium (assembly GCA_964423665.1). Taxonomy (GTDB): domain Bacteria; phylum Bacteroidota; class Bacteroidia; order Bacteroidales; family Bacteroidaceae; genus HGM04593. The sequence goes on from CAYRFX010000022.1 coordinate 22,530, forward strand.
TAATGTGCGCAATCCGGTGATAACCATTGCGCCCAACCAAAGCTATGATATAACTCTCACTGTCACAACACCCGAGGGAAGTAGCACAAAAACGATTAAAGAGATGATAAAAGGTGGAATTCCCGTTGTAGAAACTGCCATTGATGAGCCTCGTGCCGATAAAGAACTTTTGCTCGTAAATGGTAATGTGGTCACTGCCGGTGAAAGTTTTATTTTTGAAACACGCTCGCTCTCGGGGCAGGTCTCTCTTGTGATATACGATTCGGGTGGAGCCATAATGTTCAGCACATCGGCTATCGACAGGTTCGATGTCTCCACGGCAGGCTATCCCACAGGTGTATATTTCTATATGGCAACAGACAAGAGCGGATATTGCAAAACCGGCAAGTTACTTGTTAAATAATTTTTTTACTATGAAACACACAACCATATTATCTATTCTCCTGCTTGTCACCCTCTCTTTGCAAGCGCAGGACAGCCTCATGGTAAGCCTCGGCGAGGTGTTCATCTCTTCGAGCCGCTGGTGCAGGGATAGCGAGTCGCAGCCGGTGAAGGTATCCCGCATAACTTTTGACGAGAGCAACAAATATAATCCGCAGACAGCGGCAGATATGCTTGGTCTCACAGGCGAGGTCTTTATACAAAAAAGCCAATATGGCGGTGGCAGCCCCATGATACGCGGCTTTGCCACAAATCGCCTGCTTTACAGCATAGACGGTGTGCGCATGAACAGTGCCATATTCCGCTCGGGAAACATTCAGAATGTAATATCTCTCGATCCCTTTGCTGTGGAGGAAACCGAGGTTCTCTTTGGTCCGGGTGCTGTCAGCTATGGTAGCGATGCCATAGGAGGAGCTATGGTTTTCAAGACCCTCTCTCCCCGCCTTTCCGCCGGCGATACCCCATTATTCTATGGCGCAGCAACCGCTCGCACAGCCACGGCATCAAATGAATTTACCACCCACATTCATGCAGGGGTGGGGTGGCGTCGTTGGGCTATCCTTTCAAGTTTTACAACTTCATCATACGACGACCTCGAACAAGGAACACATGGGCCCGAGAAATACGTGATGCCATATATCGTGGTGCCTGCATATAACAGCGATGGCGTGTTCGATAAAGTAGTTTCCAATAGCAAAGTTCGCAAGCAGTCGCCCAGCGGCTATTCGCAGGTGAACTTTATGCAAAAGGTCCGTTACACCCCCTCTTCCGATTGGAATCTCGAATATGCTTTTCATTTAAGCCGCACATCTGAGTATTCCCGTTACGACCGTCATCAGCGTATGCGTAACGGCAAGCCGCGTTATGCCGAGTGGAACTACGGCCCGCAAAAATGGATTATGAACCATCTTTGTGTTGAGCACTCAACCGGAACTCTCGCCTACGATTCAATGCGTGTAAATCTCGCTCTGCAACGTTTCGAGGAGAGCCGCATAAGCCGTAATCTCGGTAACCCGGTCCGCGAGACACAAGCCGAGAAGGTCGATGCCTGGAGCGTAAACACCGATTTTATTAAAAATCTCTCAAAAGACTTCACAGTCTCATATGGCGCCGAATATGTGCAGAATAATGTGCGCTCCACAGGAGTGGCAACCGATGTGGTTACAGGGCAGCAATCGGCAATGGCTTCACGCTATCCAAAAGCTGAATGGTACAGTGCAGGCATCTATCTTCAAACCGAGTGGCATATTACAAACAGAATGAATGTGGCAACGGGCTTGCGTTATAATCACTATTATATTAATAACGATTTTTCCACAGCAGGCTATGAGGTACCGTTTGACACAAAGCAGAGTGCCGATGCCGGCAGTGTCAGCGGGAATATCGGCTTTAATTGGCGACCGGCTTATGGCTGGCTGATGCGCGTGAATTATGCTCGCGGTTTCCGTGCTCCCAATGTAGATGATATGGGCAAGCTGTTCGATAGTGTAGATGGTTGTGTAACGGTGCCCAATCCCTCGCTGAAACCCGAATATGCCGATAATATTGAAATAGGTATAGCAAAAATGTTCGGTTCTTCGGTAGAGGCGGGCATAACCGCATATTACACCCGCTTGCACGATGCGATAGTGCGCCGCGATTATATCTTCAATGGCAGCAACACCATGCAGTTCGGTGGCGAGGAGTGCCGTGTACAGGCGTTGCAGAATGCAGCTGTTGCAAATGTGTGGGGTGTTCAAGGTTCGCTCGATGCAAAATTTGCAAAATGGTTCTATGCAACGGCGCGTATAAACTGGCAGCGCGGGCGTGAAGAACTCGATAACGGGGAGACCTCCCCCTCGCGCCACGCCGCACCTCTCTTTGGCAGGGTTGCAATAGGGTATAACAGCTCAAAACTCTCCGTTGAGGCTTATACACAATTCCAAGCCGAATGTGCAGCCGATGATATGCCTGCCGAGGAGAAGGAAAAAACAGAAATATATGCTCTCGATGCTGCCGGTAATGCTTATTCTCCCGCATGGATAACATTCAACCTGCGTGCATCATACAGTATCGTAAAAGGTGTAGCAATGAACGCTACATTAGAAAATATTCTCGACCGCCGCTACCGCCCATACAGCAGTGGAATAAGCGCGCCCGGACGCAACTTTACCGTCAGTCTTATGATGGCATTATAACAGTAAAGAGGTCTGCTATAGCAGACCTCTTTACTGTTAATATCCCGGGTTTTGTATTAAATTTGCGTTATATCTGAGTTCACTATCTGGGAACGGCAACAGCAGTTCGTGCTCTTTACAACCTGTGACATCTTGTGCCTTTCCGGTTCTTTTGAGCATAGCCCAATAGCCATAAGCGTGTGTACCGATATCCTCCCACAGCGCAAGAAGGTCTTCGTTATTCTGTGCCTCTGCTTTTAATAATTCTATATATTGGGGAGTATATAGTTTTATCGCCTCTCCAAAAATTGAGCATATGCTCTCTCTACTTTCATCTATGTATAAACTGAAATTTGGTTGGCAATACAGCAAAATTTCTTCTGCTTCTCTCTTGTTTCCTCTGCTTAATTCAATTTCTGCTTTTATTGCAAGTAAAGAGGCTGCATCTATCCCATAATTTCCTGCAACTATACTGCCCTCAAATTCTCCAAGGAGCATATCAGTCTCATTGCTTATTATTGTAAAAATCTCCTCTTTGCTCAGTATAGGTGAGTTCATAGCGGCTTCAATGTCTGTTGTTGTAACGTAAGGAGCACTTCCCCATAGATGGGCAACATTATAATATAATAGGCAACGCAAGGCTCTTGCTTCGTCTGCATACATTCTGTACTCTTCGGGGGCGTGCTCGATAATGTTATTACATGCTGCTATTGCTGCATATGCGGCATTCCAGCAATTTGTAACATTGTTCGATTGAGGTGTTATCTTGTCTGTTCTGTCGCTTAGGTCTCTGCCTGTGATGCGTATATTTCCAATATTAGCTTGGTTGTATTCAAAATCAATTAATCTTGCATAAATACCTGCTACAGCTGTTTGTGCATTTACCTCACTATTCCAAAAATTTTCCTGAATAATCTCGTTGTTCGGGGTAACAATTAAGGTGTTCTCTTCAATCTCCTTTTGTAAATGTTCTATTGTTTTGTTTTTGCCATCATAGCCGGTAAACATAAAAACATTTTCCTCGTTTGTTACAGACAGCGAAGAGCCGGTTATAGCCATCTTGCCGCTCAATGTATAATCATTCCCGGCTTTTATGGCAATATTCCCATCTGCTATGGTATATTGCAAAGGCAATATCTGTGTTGTCCATTCATCGCCTGTATATGTATATATGGTAGCATCTCCTGTACCATTATCATCAATATCCAATGATATGATTCTGCCGTTCTCTGTTATGTACCACCAACCTGCAAGCGGGTTTGTTTCACCCTTGCTGTCGGAACTGCTACATGCAGTGAAAAGCGTGATTAAACCAATGAATATAACAGATAATGTAAACAATTTTTTCATAGCATAAAGCTCCTTTACAATCAAACAACAAACTCTCTTATCTCGCAGTTGCCCATAAGGGTTACATCGCGGTGGGTTACTCCCTCTAACCCTGCCTGCATTATGCGGCAGAAGAAACCGTGACTGAATGCAAGCACCCGCTTGCCGGGGTACTCTTTCCTAATCTTGTCAAGGAAAGCGTTTGCTCTTTTTGCCATAGACTCCTCGGTCTCCACAGTCTCGTTAAGAACCGCTCCCTTAATGGGGGTGCCCGCAAGGTTGCCTAGGTCTCGCTCGCGCAAGAGAGGCTCTTTAATAAAGGTGCATTCAATGCCTTCGAGTGCAATCTCAGCTGTGTCCAAGCAACGTTTGAGGTCGCTGCACAGCACCACATCAAAGGTCATGCCTGCAAGGCGCGGGCGCAGGCTCAGTGCCTCCTCTTTTCCTTTCTCCGACAAGTGTCCGGGTGTCTGTCCTTGGAACAACCCTTTTGAATTCTCTATCGTTTCGCCGTGGCGTACAAGATATAAAGTTGTGCTCATATTCTTGAATAAACTAAAAACAGCTGTTCTTTATAAAAAAGTCGGCAACCATTTGCATTGTTGCCGACTCTCTATTTGATAATTTTTAATTTGCGCTCTCAAAAAGTTTCAGGAATCGGACATCGTTCTCGCTGAACAGTCGCAAGTCTTTCACCTGATATTTGAGGTTGGTGATACGCTCGATACCCATACCGAATGCGTAACCCGAATACACCTTGCTGTCTATGCCGCAGAGCTCAAGTACATTGGGATCTACCATGCCGCAACCGAGAATCTCCACCCAGCCTGTTCCTTTGCAGAAGGGGCAACCCTTTCCGCCGCAGATGTTACAGCTGATATCCATCTCGGCACTGGGCTCGGTGAATGGGAAATATGAGGGGCGCAGGCGTATCTTCGTGTCCTTGCCAAACATCTCCTGTGCAAAGAGCAACAGCACCTGCTTTAGGTCGGTAAACGAAACGTTCTTGTCCACATACAAACCCTCCAACTGGTGGAAGAAGCAGTGTGCACGATAGCTGATAGCCTCGTTACGATAAACACGTCCCGGAGCAATAATGCGGATAGGGGGCTTGCTCGTCTCCATCACACGGCTCTGCACGCTACTTGTGTGTGTGCGCAGAATAATATCGGGGTGAGCCTCCACAAAGAATGTATCCTGCATGTCGCGTGCGGGGTGGTCCTCGGCAAAGTTCATCGACGAGAATACATGCCAGTCATCTTCAACCTCGGGGCCGTTGGCAATGGAAAAGCCAAGGCGTGCAAAAATATCCACAATCTCGTTCTTTACTATTGTAAGAGGGTGGCGTGTGCCTATTGTAAGAGGGTAGGCAGGGCGTGTGAGGTCTATCTCGCACATCTCCTCGTCGCTTGTCTCCAACTGCTCTTTCAGGCTGTTTATATGTTCCTGAATGGCATTCTTCAGCTCGTTGAGCTTCACTCCCACCTCTCTCTTTTGCTCGGCAGGCACCTCGCGGAACTGCGCCATAAGGCTGTTGAGAATACCTTTTTTACTCAAATATTTCAAGCGGAGAGCCTCCAATTCCTCGGCATTGGCAGCTGTAACTCCTTTAATCTCCTCAAGCAATGAATTAATCTGCTCTATCATAGTTCTATTTTTTTTATTCTTGTTTTTGCGCTATAAAATTATTCCTTTGAAGATTTGCTTTCCTTCGTTGCAATAATTTTGCAAATATAGTCAATTATGCCGAATTTATGAATAAATGCATCGCATTTTATTTCCCTAAAACTGCTATTATTCCTCTTCTTTTATCTGTTGTTGATAAAAAACTTTTTATTATTTGTTTTTTTTGGGAATTATTATAAAAGATTTCGTATCTTTGTGGCGAATCGTTGGAAAACGATTTGTTTTATTGATGGCATTTAGGCTATTGTTTCTTGCAAAGAAAACGACCAATTTTTAACACGAGCAAACAATAAGCACAATAAATGCCCACGTATAGCGTGGGTGTGCTTATGTTCGTGTGGGTGCTTGGTCGTACCTCTTTGCAGATAAGCTACCCACGTTTTCTTTCTTATAAACGGTTGTCATCAGGCTTGATTGTATAACTCGTTTTAATAAAGAAAGATGTCAAATAATATTTTATATTTTTTATCTCCATTCTTATTATTGTTATTACTTGGTCTTCAATTACTTGAAGACATTGCTGTTTATGCCCATTCTGTTGCAATGGGCATTATATCGTCATCGTCATTATTAGTATTTGTATCTCCACAAAAGTTTAGCCATTATTAACCTATTATTTTATAAATTCTAAAACTTTTTAACTATGAAAAAAAATTGTTTGTTTACAATCTTATTACTGGTAGTTGCAGTGATTGTAACTTCTTGCGGTACTTTAACGGGAAAAACACGTCGCAACGTTACATTTGTGACAGAAGATGATGTTGATTATGCAACTTTAGTTATTGATGACAAAGAATATAAAAATGTTAGCTTTCCGTTTAAGACGAAAATTAAATGTGGTTTCTCGCCTACTTCTGTTATAGCTAAGGCTGAAGGTTATGAGCCTTACAGTTTGACTATTAACAAGAAGGTGGCTGCCGGTACACTTTTTTGTAATCTTATAACTTCAGGTGTTATCGGTCTCGGTGTGGATCTTGCCTCTGGTGCACTTACCAAACCCGAGATGAAACAGTATTTTCTTAGTTTTAAGGACAATGATTATACCAAAGATCCGACAATTGCAGCTGGTGAGGCGAATAATATGGTATCTCGTGATAACCCCGGTGCTACCGAATTGGAGCGTACAATCTTGCGTTGGTATTTTGATAGCGATCCTCGTGGTGCTCGCATATCTTATCGTGTTATCTCAAATATTCCTTCACAGGTTAAAAACACTAATGAGACATACCTCACAACAACTCCATTAGAAGAAACCAGAAGCTTTAATATCTTGGGATTGACATATGAAAATTCACGCGATGTACAGATAGAAATAAAAGTATCCAAACGTGGTTATGAAGATCAGATAAAACGCTACAATGTTCGTCAAGCTATCGATCAGCAAGAAATCAGTGGCTTTTTTGAACTTGTTCCGAAGGAGAATTAATAAAACAATTGTTAGTCTATTGTAAAGAGGATGACCCTTTGATTGAGGGTTTTTCCTCTTTATTATTTTAATAATCAGCAATACCAGTAAAGTTTTGGCTTACCTGCAAAGTCTGGGGATACCCTAATAAGTGGCATCAATAGACGAATGTAAAAGCTATTAATTTTTCTTGCTTTTAGCTCCTCGGTGGTTTATGAACTATTTTTTGTTTAATCTTATTTCTTTTATCTCCTTTTTGTTGCACAAAAAGGAGCAAAAAGGTCCGGCACGCGAGACGTTCAAGTCGCTCCTCTCGCTAAGCCTCGCCCTTTTTCCTAAACAGCGACGGTCTTTAACTGTCTCTCTTACGGTGCCGGCTTGTTTTTAGAATTACTTTTGCTGTTAAGAACTGCGCTCTGCGTTTTTATTGGTGCGCATTAAAGCTTATAGGAAAACGTGCGTTCTTTTTTTGTAGAAAAAGCGAGGACGTAGTGCGGTATGCCGTTAAATTTCTCACAACGCAATACCGCACGATTCCGGAGCCTACAAAAAATAGCTAAGTTTTCCGTTAAGAAAGCGACCATATGCGCAGAGCTCTTTGCTCCTTTCTGTCGGCACAGAAAGGAGATAAAGATTTGTAGTTTGATAGAGAGAATAGCCGATAAATAACACCGAGAATTTTAGAGCAAACCCTCGAACTTTTGCTTGTGGCTAAAGTCTTTCTTACTTTTTTCCACAATTTCCCCATAAAAAACGAAAAACAATTTGCTTATTGATATTTTTTTAGCAAATTCGCATCTTCGGAAAATGTTTTTTAGTGATACAACGGAGGAGTTATGGAATATAAGGAAATAGACAAAGGTGTAGATGAGCTGCTGGCGACATTGTCGCGTCGTTTGTCAAGCGAAGATATAAACAGAATCAGAGCCGCGTATGAGCTTGCGCGTGAGGCACACAAGGAGCAACGCCGCAAGTCGGGTGAGCCATATATAATTCACCCCATAGCTGTTGCACGTATTGTGGCAGAGGAGTTGCGCTTGGGTGCGAATCCTATTATTGCAGCCTTCCTGCACGATGTGGTGGAGGATACCCCCTATACAATAGAAGATATTGAGGAACGTTTCGGTTCCGATGTGGCCTTCCTTGTCAATGTAATTACCAAGAAAAAGAAACAGCACTACGACTCGTCGAAGCAGATTGATAACTACAAACAGATGCTCGACTCCATTCACTACGATATTCGTGCCCTTCTCATAAAGCTCTCCGACCGCCTGCACAATATGCGCACGCTCGACAGCATGCGCCCCGACAAGCAGATGAAGATAGCCGGTGAGACCGATTATTTCTATGCGCCGCTTGCCCATCGCTTGGGCCTCTATCACATCAAACGCGAGCTCGAGAACCTATCTTTCCGTTATCGTTGCCCCCGCGAGTATGACCTCATAGAACGGCTGCTTGCCGAGGAACAGGCACAAAAAGAGCAAAATCTTGCCCCCTTTGTGCAGAAAATCGAAGAGATGTTGCAAAAAAGCGGAATCTACATGGGGCGCACAGAACTCTGCTGCCGGGGTCCGTACAACACCTGGAAAAAGATGCACGCCTCGGGTTGCGACTTCAAGCACGTCGAAGGAAAATTCTATGTACGCATAATTTACCCCAACACCCACGACTATTCCGAAAAGGATATGAGCCTGCGGATATACTCCATGCTCACCGACCGTTTCAAGGAGAAACCCGGCTCTGTTGCCAACTTTATCGACTCTCCCAAGGAAAACGGTTATCAAAGTTTCCATGTGAAGTTGCTCACAGCCTCGGGAACATGGGAAGAGGTGCACATATCATCGGAACGCATGGTGCGTAAGTCGCAGTTTGGCTGTGTGGCAGAAAGTTCCGAGACAAATATCACCAACTGGCTCGAAAAATTCAAACTCGTGTTGCAAGATATTGCTTTCCACGGCAAGGAGGTTGAATATATGGAGGGCGTTACCTCCTCGTTCTACAACGACGATATTATGGTCTTTACCCCCAAAGGCAACTGCATAATTCTGCCCACGGGAGCATCGGCACTCGATTTTGCATTTGAGATACACAGCGAGCTTGGCGCGCACGCTCAGTATGCAAGAGTGAACGGAGTACTCTGCTCCATAAAAACCGTGCTCAAACGTGGCGATTGTGTTGAGATAGGGCAGAATATGAATGTCGTTCCCAAGCGCGACTGGTTGCAACACGTTACCACATACAAAGCAAAATCCCGCCTCAACAGCATTCTTAGCAAGCAGCGCAAGCTCCCGTATGAGCGTTGCGAGAATTGTCACCCCTTGCCCGGCGACGAGGTCATCGGCTTCAAGAAAGAGGACGGCAGCATCATCGTGCACCGCCGCGACTGCAAGTCGGCAATCAGGCTCGCATCGCAGCACGGCGACGATATTGTACCCGTGAACTTTGAGGAGGATAGCGATTTTCTCTACCCCGTAAAGATAAATATCACAGCAGTCGATCGTTACCATCTGCTCATAGATATCATAGAGTGCATCACAAACAAACTTAAACTATCACTCTCCCACATCACCACAGAGTGCGTCGATGAGATAGTAACCTCCTCGGTAACATTCTCCGTTCACTCATCGGCAGAACTGCAAGAGGTTATATCCAGCATCTCCGATATTGAAGGAGTAGATGAGGTGAGCCAGCGGATAGAGTAGTGTACAATAGAAGATAAGCAGCCATGATTTATCTCGATAGTGTCCGCTTCCCCTCTTTCGAGGAGGAAGACATCTATTTGGCAGGCTATTTCAGAGCCAATCCTTATAGCCTGAATGCCGTCTATCCTTTTAAGGTTCTCTCCGAAAGAGGGCTCCATTCTTTGGACTTCAAGGAGA
>CAYRFX010000023.1:0-31528 GCA_964423665.1 uncultured Bacteroidaceae bacterium
TTTGCAAATTTATAAAATTATGAATCAGTTGCCAACTGCTGATTCGCATAATTAAGTAGTGTAACGACCTTTCCGAATTCTTAAATAATGTCAATTTGCGGTGCGGCAACTTTTTTGCAGAAAATAAAATGGTTTCTTGTTGCTTATGCCTCTCTCATCCATCTTGGCAAGTATCTCATTGGTACGGGCTTCCACTTCCTCGGCACTCATTGTGGTACTGCCGGAATCGTTCAACTCGCTATCAAGAGCCTTCTCGCCTCGTTAAGTATGTTTCTTACTTTGAAATCAAGTTTCTCTTGATTTTTCTTTGTCGATTTCTTCCACACAAAGGTATATTTGTTGGCATTGGCTTCTATTTTGGTACCATCAATGTACTGAACTTCGAGTGAAACGAATTTTGCATCGACAAGCATATGGACTACTTGTGTGAAGATATCATCAATAGAATCTGCAAGACGGTTCTTGCGAAAGAGATTTATTGTATTAAAATCGGGGCGCTGCATACCGCTGAGCCACATAAAGTTTACATCACGACATAGCAACTGCTCCATCTTGCGACCCGAATACACGTTTTGCAGATAGGCATAAAGAACGACTTTAAGGAGCATACGAGGATGATAGCTGCTTGCACCGCCACTTTTGTAGCTTGACTCAATGTGGCTTATATCAAGGTTATCAACGATTGTGTTTAGAACACGGACTGGGTCGTTATTTGGAATAAATTTGGAATAAATTCACCCAAACAGGGAGGAAAAAGAAGGTTATCGTTCTGAATATAGGATTTATGCATTATCTTTGCCATTGTAGTGTTTATGTCTGTGGGTTTTTATTTTTTTGGCGACTAAATTTACAACTTTTTACCGACATAAACAAGGCTATCTCTCTATTTATTAAAGAGATAGCCTATTTTTTTACAATCAAATATGGCAAGGGTATATTATATAAAAAAGAGGCTGACATCTAAAAGTCGTATAGACTTTTTAGTCAGCCTCTTGCCCTAATGGCATTGTATCATTCTACATATACTTTCTTGCCGTTGCGTATGTAAACGCCCTTTGCGGGCTCGCTCACACGGCGGCCGTTTAGGTCGTAATAGGCATCTTTCGCACCGTGTAAGGCGTTGTCGCCATCGGCCTCAATATCTTCTATGCCGGTAAAGTCCATCTCCACTATGTTTGTAAAATTCTTCCAATAGTCGGCTGCCCGGTATGCTGCCGATGCACCGATGGGTACATAAAGAGTTGCATTTTCATATAATGAATAGAATGTACTGTAGTAAGCTGTTGCAGGAGTTGCCGACAAACAATAAATCCCGTCAAGGTAGACGCATGCCTGAAATGCACAATCTCCAATGCTTGTTACGCCTGCGGGAATGGTTATGGATGTAATACTTGCCTCTTCAAACGCGCCATTGTCGATGCAGGTGGCATATTCGGGTATAACGGCGCCTTGCCAACCGAATATCACACTATCGCCTTTCATAATTATGTTGCTGTTGTCGGGAATATTATAGACCTCATTGTCTTTGTCCATAGTGATTTTTTGCAGATTAACACACGTGAAAGCATAATATCCTATACTTGTTACACCTGCGGGGATATGTACCTCGTGCAGGCCGTTATGATGGAACGCGTATTTTCCGATAGTTGTTACGCTGCTCGGGATTTCAATGCTTGTGATACCCCTGCAACAATCGAATATATATTCTTTAATAATTGTTACGCTGTTGCCTATTGTAACATTCTTGAGTGTGGTCACCTTATAAAAAGGAGAATATCCACAACTATAGCTTGTGTTATACGACAAATTACGCCCTAAATAGAGGGTTTTTAATGGACGATCGTAGAATAGGCCTGTGCCTCTGGAATTATAACTCAATGACAATGTGCTGTCTCCATCTTCAATGTGCAGCTCCCTTAATACAGTGCAACCGTTGAACGCATCGCCTCCAATGCTTGTTACGCTATTTGGTATTGTAATGCTTGTGATGCCGGTGCAACCGTTGAACGCATATTCCTTAATTTCTGTGACGCCATTGGGAATAACAAGGTCGGTAACCAACTCTCCATTTAAATATAGGTTATGGGCATAATATAATGGGTTGGAATAAGAATCTCTGAAATCTATTTTACACCACGCTGCAAGGTCGCTTATGTGTACAGCGGTGATGCCGGTGCAACCGTTGAACGCACTTACTCCAATGCTTGTTACGCCATTTGGTATTGTAATGCTTGTGATGCCGGTGCAACCGTTGAACGCATCGCCTCCAATGCTTGTTACGCTATTTGGTATTGTAATGCTTGTGATGCCGGTGCAACCGTTGAACGCATATTCCTTAATTTCTGTGACGCCATTGGGAATAACAAGGTCGGTAACCAACTCTCCATTTAAATATAGGTTATGGGCATAATATAATGGGTTGGAATAAGAATCTCTGAAATCTATTTTACACCACGCTGCAAGGTCGCTTATGTGTACAGCGGTGATGCCGGTGCAACCGTTGAACGCACCTGCTCCAATGCTTGTTACGCTATTTGGTATAGTAATGTTTGTAAGTCCGCTGCAGCGGATGAACGCCCAACTACCAATGCTTGTAACGCTGTAAGTGGTTTCATTGTAGGTAACGCTTGCGGGGATTGTAACGGCACCGCTGTATCCGTCACGATAGCGATTTTTGAAAGCTACCTCTACTGTTAAATTTGTGGCATCAGTGATGTTGTAATAAATTCCGTCAGCTTCAAAATCGCTGGCAGTTACAATTGCGCTGCACAGCAACAACAGTGCCGTGAATAGTTGTTTTAAGTAAGTTTTTTTCATTGTAATTGTCAATAAGAAGTTAATGTTATTTTTACAAGATTTTTGTAAAAGTAATCATAAGACCTCAATTTACCCCCCCCGAAAGGTTAAATAAGGTTAAAATATTGGTTTCGAAGTTTTTTTGCTAAAAAGGGGCAGTTTCTTGGTATTTATTTGTACCTTTGCGACAAGTGGCTAAATGGGCTGCATATAATTTTTACTTTGTAAAAGATATAAAACAAAATATGAAAGAATTGGATTGGTCGAATATCGGGTTCGGATATAGAAAAACCGATTATAATGTTCGTTGCTACTATCGCAACGGTGAGTGGGGCGAGATTGAGATATGCTCCGATGAATATATTAATATGCACATGGCTGCAACCTGTCTGCACTATGGTCAGGAGGCTTTCGAGGGGCTCAAGGCTTTCCGTGGCAAGGATGGCAAGGTGAGAATTTTCCGCCTCGAGGCTAATGCCGAGCGTTTGCAGAGCACCTGTGATGGTATTCTCATGCCGCAGGTGAGTGTGGAAATGTTCCGCAAGATGGTTACAAAGGCTGTGGAACTGAACAAGGATTATATTCCTCCCTATGAGAGCGGTGCATCTTTATATATCCGTCCTTTGCTCATTGGTACAAGTGCTCAGGTGGGTGTTCACCCTGCGTCGGAGTACCTGTTTATTATCTTTGTTACCCCCGTGGGCCCCTACTTCAAAGGCGGCTTCTCAACCAACCCCTATGTGATTATTCGTGAGTATGACCGCTCGGCGCCTCTTGGAACAGGCAAGTATAAGGTGGGTGGCAACTATGCTGCCAGCCTGCGTGCCAATCAGCTTGCACACGAGAAGGGTTACTCTTGCGAGTTCTATCTCGATGCCAAAGAGAAAAAATATATAGACGAGTGCGGCGCTGCCAATTTTATAGGTATAAAGGATAACACCTACGTTACACCGCTATCTACATCTATCTTGCCTTCTATCACTAACCGTAGTTTGCAGCAGATTGCAAAGGATATGGGTATGAAGGTGGAGATACGCCCCATTCCCGAGGAGGAGCTATCTACATTTGAAGAGGCGGGCGCATGCGGAACAGCAGCAGTTATCTCTCCCATCGAGCGCATCGACGACCTTGAGACAGGCAAGTCTTATGTGTTCTCAAAGGACGGTAAGCCCGGCCCTGTGTGCACAAAACTATATGAGCACCTGCGTGCGATACAATATGGCGACGAGCCCGATAATTATGGTTGGGTGACAGTGTTGGATATTTAATAAATGGTTTGTTCGGAATGAAATTTTCTTCGGCATACAGGGAGGCAGCCTGGAATTCACTGAGCGGTAATTGGGGCTCGGCGGCTGTTCTAACGTTAGTTTATTTCCTTATTACTAGTGTCGCATCGTCGATAGACGTGAAAGCGGGAGGATTGATAATCATTCTGCTCACCGCACCGATGATCTATTCGTACGAAATAATATTTCTTGATAACCTGCGTAGCGGCAAGGCATTCGATGTGCAATCGCTGTTCGAGGGATATAACGACTATCTTCGCATTACAGGCACATATCTGCTTATGTGCGTATATATATGCTTGTGGACTCTGTTGCTTGTGATTCCGGGCATTATAAAGTCTGTTGCTTATTCGCAGACACTGTTTATTCTGCGTGATGAACCCACACTCAAATATAATGGGGCAATAGAGCGCAGTATGGCTATGATGGAGGGGCACAAGATGGATTTCTTCCTGTTGATACTCTCATTCATAGGTTGGTACATTTTGGGCATTGTTTCGCTTGGAATCGGCTTCCTTTGGATAAACCCGTATATAACAAGGGCATTGGTCATCTTCTACGAAGATTTGAAGAGCGAATACGAAAATAAAACTATTGCATAACAGGTTGCTATGGGTAAAGGAAAATTAAAGAAATTTGCCGATATGGCGCAATATCCCAATGTGATAGAGCATCACTTCTCTATGGGTGATGCCCGTCCTTTTGAGATGAAAGGGCATTGGGGCAGGGATTTTTTCAAGAATGACAATCCCATAGTTCTTGAACTCGGTTGCGGCAGGGGTGAATATACCGTGGCGCTTGCCCGTCGTTTTCCCGATAAGAATTTCATAGGTGTGGATATAAAAGGTGCACGCATGTGGACCGGTGCTACCGATGCCATTAATAATAACCTCACCAATGTGGGTTTCTTGCGCACCACCATTGAGATTATAGACCACTTTTTTGCCGAAGGCGAGGTAAGTGAGATATGGCTCACTTTCCCCGACCCGCAGATGAAGAAATTTACAAAGCGTCTCACATCGTCGATGTTCTTGCAACGATACAGCTGCATTCTTGCTCCCGACGCAACGATACATCTGAAAACCGATAGTAATTTTATGTTCACCTATACAAAATATATTACCGAGGTGAATGCTCTGCCGGTGAAAGAGTGTATAAATGATGTGTATGCGCAGGAGTGTGTGAGCGATATTCTTTCTATTCGCACATATTATGAGTCTCAGTGGCTTGAGCGTGGAATTACAATCAAATATATCTCATTCGGGCTTGCTGGCAAGAGTTCTTTTGTGGAGCCCGATGTGGAGATTGAATTAGATGAATACCGCAGCTACAACCGCAGCAAGCGCAGTAGCCTGCAAACAAGTAAATAAAACGTTATGCTTAAACATATAGTAATGTGGCGATTTATTGAAGGTGCCGGTGGAAAAAGCCGCGTAGAACACGCGCAGTATATGAAGGAGCACCTGGAAGCTCTTGTGGGCGTTGTGCCCGAAATTGTCTCAATGGAGGTGGGTGTGAATGCTCACCCCTCGGCAACGGCTTATGATGCAGTGCTTATATCTACGTTCAAGAACCGAGAGGCTCTCGATCGCTACAAGGTACACCCGGCGCATAAGGCTGTGGCGGTCTATTGCAAGGAGGTGCGAGAGCTGCGTGCCGATGTAGATTATGAATTCTAAGAGAACAGTTTATGGCACTCTATCCTAAATTGATATTAGATGCACTTTCAAAGGTGCGTTACCCGGGCAATGGGAAAAATCTTGTTGAGGCAGAGATGGTAGATGATAATATACGCATCGATGGCAACAAGGTCTCTTTTTCGCTCATCTTCGATAAGCCTACTGACCCTTTTATACGTTCTGTTGTGAAGTCGGCAGAAGCGGCTATTCTCACATATGTGGGCAAAGATGTGGATATTGTGGGAAATATCTCAGTTGTCTCCCGCCAGGCTGCACGCCCCGAGGTGGGGAAGTTCCTGCCACAGGTGAAGAATGTCATTGCAATCTCCTCGGGCAAGGGAGGTGTGGGCAAATCCACGGTTTCTGCCAATCTCGCTATTGCGCTTGCGCGTTTGGGATATAAGGTGGGCTTGCTTGATGCGGATATCTTCGGCCCCTCAATCCCCAAAATGTTCAGTGTCGAGGACGCACGTCCTTATAGTGAGAATATAGGCGGGCGCGATCTTATTATCCCCGTGGAAAAATATGGGGTAAAGATTCTCTCCATAGGCTTTTTTGTGAACCCCGAGCAGGCTGTCCTATGGCGTGGAAGCATGGCGAGCAATGCATTGAAACAGCTTATAGCCGATGCCGATTGGGGCGAGCTTGATTATTTCCTCATAGACCTGCCTCCCGGTACAAGCGATATTCATCTCACTATAGTGCAGAGCCTTGCAATAACAGGAGCTGTGGTTGTTACAACCCCGCAGGAGGTGTCCTTGGCTGCGGCTATAAAAGGTGTTAATATGTTTGTGAATGAGAAGGTGGGGGTTCCCATCTTGGGTGTGGTGGAGAATATGGCATGGTTTACTCCTGCCGAGCTTCCCGATAACAGATATTATATATTTGGTAAAGAGGGCGGCAAGCGCATGGCAGAGGCGTTCAACATTCCTCTTATAGGTCAGATTCCTCTTGTGCAGAGCATCTGTGAGAGTGGTGATGCGGGTGTGCCCATAGCCATGAGGCAGGAGACTCCCGATGGTCAGGCTTTTATGGAGGTTGCCTCTGCGCTTGTGGCAAATGTGGAAAAGCGCAACAAGGAGCTACCAGAAACAAAAATAGTGGGAACACACAGATAATTATAAAAAACGAGCAACTTGGATTGCTCGTTTTTTATAATATTATTGCAGTTCTTTTATTTCATAATAGAAATATATTGCGGCGACAATAGATAATAGACCGATAATGCCATACAAGACCCGGCTCTTTGTGCGTCCTATTTGTTTGACAATAAATTCGGCATTACGGGCAGTGAAAAACCACTCCCAGTTGAAGAGTGAGGCTGCAATGGCTGTAATGCCTGCTATTACAAATATTGTCTGTATTATGTGGTGCAGTATCATTGTTCTTGGTTCTTAACCCAGCCTTGCGCTTTGAGTTCCATCTCCACTCCGTCGCGGGTGATGAGCGCGAGCCCTAAATCTTTATTCACCACATAGCCTATGACGTGTACGTTCTTTATTGCTGCAAGCTTCTCGTGGTCGGCAATGGGGGCTGTGAATAGCAATTCGTGGTCGTCTCCACCATTTAGAGCGCAGGTTATGACATTGAGATTAAACTCTTCAGCCATTGCTGCGGTCTGATAGTCGATGGGTATTCGCTCTTCGTAGATGCGGCAACCACAGCCACTTTGTTTGCATATATGCATAAGTTCCGATGAGAGCCCGTCGGTAACACTTATCATAGAGGTGGGGTGAATGTTTTCTTCGCGCAATCTCTCTATGATTTCCTTGCGCGCCTCGGGTTTCAACTGACGCTCAAGGATATACTCCTTTCCCGAGAAATCGGGTTGAATTTCATATCCTTGTGTTGCGATTTTTTCACGTTCAAGCAGTTGTAATCCCATGTATGCCGCGCCTAAGTTGCCTGTAACGCAGATGAGGTCGGTCTCCTTTGCTCCGCCGCGTTTCACACTTGCGTTTTTGGGTGCTGTGCCTATTGCGGTTGTGCTTATGCTTAAACCGGTGAGCGATGCGGTGATATCGGTTCCTGTAATATCCACATTATGGTTTTTGCAGGCGAGTTTTACTCCTTCATAAAAGTCCTCCACATCCTCTATGCAAAGTTTTTTGCTTATTGCAAGTGATACCATAAGTTGCTTGGGCGTGCCATTCATGGCATAAATGCTTGAAAAACTTGCCATCGCAACTTTGTAGCCAAGGTGTTCCAGTGGAAAGTATGTGAGGTCAAAATTTATTCCCTCCATAAACAGCTTGGTTGCAAACAGGGTGTCTTCGTTGGATTCTATCACAGCGGCATCATCACCCACTCCAACTTTGGTCTCTTTGTTGGAGGTGGTGATGCCCTGTGTGAGGTGTTCTATTAAGCCGAATTTGCCAAGCTTGGCAATCTCGGTTCGTTTGTCTGTGTTCATGTGCGTCTTATGCTCTGTTTACAATCTCGCGGAAAATGGTTGTCATGCGGGGCTGTGCTTCGTCGGCTGCTTTCTGCACCTCCTCGTGGCTAACCTCCACCACAATACCTTCTACGCCTAAGTCAGTGATAACCGAGATGCCGAATACTCTAATGCCGCAGTGGCGCGCAACGATAACCTCGGGAACGGTTGACATTCCCACGGCATCGCCACCCATGCGGTGGAACATGCGATACTCGGCGGGTGTTTCAAATGTGGGACCTTGTGTTCCGAGATATACTCCCTCTACAACACGGATACCCTTCTCGGCTGCAATCTCTTTTGCCATTGCTATGAGCTCGGGGCTGTAGGTCTTGCTCATATCGGGGAAACGGTCGCCATAGGGGATATTCTTGCCACGCAAGGGGTGCTCGGGGAACATATTGATGTGGTCGTTGATAATCATGAGGTCGCCGATAATAAAGTCGGGGTTCATGCCACCTGCGGCGTTGGATACAAAGAGGGTTTTGATACCAAGCTCGCGCATTACGCGCACGGGGAATGTTACCTCTTTCATAGAGTAACCCTCGTAGTAGTGGAAACGACCTTGCATTGCCATAATCTCTTTGTTGCCTAATTTACCAAAGATGAGCTTGCCCGAGTGCCCTTCAACAGTTGAAAGGGGAAAATTGGGAATGTCTTCGTACTTAATCTCGTATTTGTCGGTAATCTCGTTTACGAGGCTGCCGAGACCTGTACCCAGAATGATTGCTGTTTCGGGTGCTGTAGTCATCTTGGATTTCAAAAACTCAGCGGTTTCTTGTATTTTCTGTAACATAATCTAAAATTATTTGGTTAAACATTTTGTCTTTATTGTCAATTATTTTTGTCTCTATCGGAATGGCATAGATGCTTTCTTTAATCTCCTGTGGCAGGTTTGCTGCCCGGCGCAGGCGAGTGGCATCTTTCTCGGTTGTCAAGATTAGTTTCTTGCCGTTCATTCTGCAGAATGTGTGTGCAATCTCTTTGATGTCGTTGTCGCTGAAATTATGATGGTCGGCATATTGCATGAGGGTTACCTGTGCCCCTCTCTTTTCAATCTCCTTTTTGAGTGGTGCCGGCTTTGCTATGCCTGCGAGCAGCAATATGTTATACTCTTTGTCGATGCATGTGCGTGCTGCTTGCTCGCATGCGAAAAGCGGATAGATGTTCCCATATTCCACTGTTGAAAAGAACACCGGTGTGCTCTCTTTTGTTTTGAGACTTCTGCGGCATAGTTCCATTTGTTGCGGTGTTATGCCGGCAGGGCATTTGGTGACTATTATTATATCGGCACGGCGGGTGCCGTTGTCGCTCTCGCGCAATCGCCCGAAAGGCAGTGTGCAATCGTCCCAGACGGGGCGATTAAAATCTACCAGCAGAATGTATAATCCTGCCTTGATGTGGCGATGTTGATAGGCGTCGTCGAGCAGAATTACCGATGGCGGGTTCTGTTCTGCAAGCAGGTTGGCAACCCCGACAACGCGCTTCTCGCACACCGCAACGGTTATGTCGGGGAATTTCTCTTTTATTTGAAAGGGTTCGTCGCCTATCATCGGCATTGTGCTGTGCTCGTCGGCTTTAATATATCCGCGAGTCTTGCGTCCGTAACCACGGCTGAGAACTGCTACTCTGTAATCCTCTTTGAGCAGTCTTATGAGGTACTCTGTCTGGGGCGTTTTTCCTGTGCCTCCAACGGTGATGTTGCCAATGCAGATAATGGGTACATCGAATGAGTGGCATGGGAGTGTGCCGCAATCAAATGCGTGGTTGCGTGCCTCCATAATCCAGCGATAGGGATTTATAAAATCGGCAATCGTTCTCAGTGTACCTTTTTTCTCTTGCATCGGTAATAAAATGGTGGTTTAGTACTGCCCGTTTTCACATGTTTGATGCAAAAATAACCAATTAATCGATACGGCAGATAATTTTATTTCATTTTCTCCGTTTATATCTATGTAAGAATGTTAAAAAAAGTCATTATCATCTCTTTTTTGTGTTTTGTGCAAAAGGTTTTTTCA
Source organism: uncultured Bacteroidaceae bacterium (assembly GCA_964423665.1). Classification (GTDB taxonomy): domain Bacteria; phylum Bacteroidota; class Bacteroidia; order Bacteroidales; family Bacteroidaceae; genus HGM04593. The sequence goes on from CAYRFX010000023.1 coordinate 10,214, forward strand.
TAAAAGTTTATGTATTCGAAAAAAAAACTTACTTTTGCCGTGAAATAGAGTGCAAGTTATGAAATTTTTTGTATCTTGCACGCCGAATAGCAGGTTGTTGCCTGTAGGGAAAGGTGCTCGAGTGGCTGAAGAGGCACGCCTGGAAAGCGTGTATACGTCAAAAGCGTATCGGGGGTTCGAATCCCCCTCTTTCCGCTGTGGAATAATATTAACTTAAAATATAAATTTTTAAAAATTACACACAATGAAAAAGCTTTTTGCAATTGTTGCAATGTTGGGTATGTTTACTTTCGGTACCCAAATGGTTTATGCACAGGACGAAGCTGCTCCTGTTGCTACAGAGGTAAGTGATTCAACTGCTGTTGCTGAAGATTCAACAGCTGTTGCTGAAGAGTCCGTAGCCGAAGAGGCTCCCGCAGTTGTTGAGGTGGCTGAGCAGGAGGGTTTCCACAAAATCTTGAAGACAAAGTTCATCGAGGGTGACGCCGGCTTTATGTCTTTGGTTGCTATTGCTATGGTTATCGGTCTTGCATTCTGCATCGAGCGTATCATCTATTTGAGTCTTGCTCAGGTAAACACAAAGAAGCTTATGGAGTCTATCGCTGCTGCTTTGGAGGCTAAGGACGTGGAGAAAGCTAAGGATATCTGCCGTGATACAGCGGGTCCCGTTGCTGCTATCTGCTACCAGGGCTTGATGCGCATCGACGAGGGCTTGGAGTCTGTTGAGCGTTCGGTAGTTTCTTATGGTAGCGTTCAGAGCGGTCTATTGGAGAAAGGCTGTTCTTGGATTACTCTTTTCATTGCCATGGCTCCTTCACTCGGATTCTTGGGTACTGTGATTGGTATGGTTATGGCATTCGACGAAATCCAGCGTGCAGGTGATATCTCTCCGACTATCGTTGCCGGCGGTATGAAGGTGGCGTTGATTACCACTATCTATGGTATCATTGTAGCTCTTATCCTTCAGATTTTCTACAACTACATTCTTGGTAAAATCGAGGAACTCACAGCTGATATGGAGGATTCTTCAATTGTGCTCCTCGACCTTCTTGCAAAGTATGATCTTAAAAAGTAATTTTAAACAGCTCTAAATACTATATAAATTATGAAAGCTGAATTATCAACAAAAATATCATCTTACATATTCCGTGTTCTGATGGCGGTAACAGCCGTTGTGCTTGTTATGTTCTACTGCGTCGGATACGACAATATGTCTGCTGTTACGGGTGGTGCATATGTTACCGACCCTCAGTACACCGACCTATTGCTCTATTGGATGTATGTATTGATGGTGGTTGGCATTGTGTGTGTTGCCGTGTTTGGTTGCACTCAGTTTATTGCCAATCTTAAGACAGACCCAAAAGGTGCTCTCAAGAGCCTTAGTGCTGTTGCAGCGATGGTTGTGCTGTTTGTTGCAGCATATGCAATTTCTTCAGATGCTCCCATTCTTATCAACAACACCGTGTTCGAGGATAAGGGTATCTTGATATTGACCGATGTTTGCATATATGTGCAGTATGTGCTTCTTGTTGTATGTACTGTTGCAGCAGTTCTCAGCCTTTTGGGTATATTCAAAGGATTTAATAAAATTAAAGCGTAATTAAAATGGGTAATAGAAAAGTTCCGGGAATTAACGCCAGTTCAACGGCGGACATCTCGTTCATCTTGCTCATATTCTTCTTGGTAACCACTTCAATGGATACCGACCGCGGTTTGCAGGTACGTTTGCCTCAGCCACCCGATGAAACACAGTTGCAGGATCCTCCCAAGATTCGCAAGCGTAACAGTTTGGTGGTGAACGTAAACATGAATAATGAGATTCTTATCACTCAGGGTGAAAAGGCTCCCTACATTATTCCTGTTACCGAGCTTCGCGCGCTAGCAAAGGAGTTTATTGCTAACCCCGATAACCGTCCCGACTATCCCGAGAAGCACTCTGAGAAGCTGCCCGACCCATTTGGCGTGCAGATGGTTACCAACAAGCATGTAATATCGTTGCAGACCGACCGTGCAACCAACTACGATACCTACTTCCAGGTGGAGAACGAGTTGTATGGTGCCTATAACGAATTGCGCGATGAGTTGGCAAGAAAGACTTTCGGACGTCCGTTTGCTGAGTGTAATGAAGACCAGCAGTTTGCTTGTCGTATGTATTATAAAACAATGATATCGGAGGCTGAACCCCGTACATATAATCAGAAGTAATTATGAGTAAGTTCGGAAAAAAGGAAAAGGCAGAAATGCCTGAGTTGAACACCTCGTCATTGCCCGACTTGATCTTCTCTATTCTTTTCTTCTTCATGATTGTAACATCAATGCGTGAGGTGGAGTTGAAGGTGGAGTTTAAGATTCCTCAGGGTACTGAGTTGGAGAAACTCGAGCGCAAGTCTTTGGTATCAAATATATACATAGGTAAGCCTACTCGCGATTATCGTGCTAAGCTCGGTGTGTCGAGCCGCATTCAGTTGAACGATAAGTTTGCTGATGTTTCGCACATTCGCGAGTATGTACAAGACGAGCGTGAGAGCTTGGCTGAGCGTGATAAACCTTTCATGAAGATTTCCATCAAGGCAGACGTTAATACACAGATGGGTATTCTCACTGATGTGAAAATGGAGCTGCGTAAGGCATGGGCACTTGCAATCGTTTATTCCGCATCTCAGCGATAAAAGTGAATAGAGTCCCACATGGGATATACAAATAAGGAATCGGCAACCGCAAGGTTGCCGATTCCTTATTGTTGTATTATTGTAACCTATTTGCTGTGTGTTATTCCCTTTTCAGGTAGGTTATAAAACGGTAGTCGTGGCTGTGTTTTTCGTCGGCGGTGTAATCGAGCTGTTCTATAACTTCCCACTCCTTTTTATCGAATGTGGGAAAGAAAGCGTCCGCCTCGGCAGGGGTGTCCTTTACCTCGGTGAGGCATAGGATATTCGCAATGGGCAGCGCACTCCTGTATAGCAGTTCACCGCCTATTATGTAAACAATCTCCTCGTCCATGCAGTTGGCGAGAGCCTCTTCAAGTGATGTAAAGTGCTCTGCCCCCGGGAAGTTGCTCTCTTTGCGCGACAGGACAATGTTGCGACGGTTGGGCAAAGCTCCTTTGGGCAGGGAGCGAAAGGTGTTGCTGCCCATGATAATGGTGTGTCCCGTGGTCAGTTCCTTGAATCGTTTGAGGTCGTTGGGCAACCAATAGATAAGTTTGTTGTTGAAGCCTATGGCATTGTTCTGTGCCACTGCGGCAATAAGTGCTACTTTGTACATTGTTTTGGTTGTTTAGCAGTTTGTAATGACTCCCTGTCTATTTATACCGAAACTTCGGCTTTGATGTGTGGGTGCGGGTCGTAATCTTCCAATGAGAAATCCTCAAATTTGAACCCGAAAATGTCCTTTACATCGGGGTTTATTGCCATGCGAGGTAGCTTGCGTGGCTCGCGTGTAAGCTGTAGCTTAGCTTGTTCTATGTGGTTAAGATATAGGTGCGCATCGCCCAGCGTGTGGACAAAATCGCCGGCTTTCAATCCTGTTACCTGTGCCATCATAAGCAATAGCAACGAGTATGATGCAATGTTAAAGGGCACACCCAAGAAACAGTCGGCACTGCGCTGGTATAGTTGAAGGCTCAGTCTGCCGTCGGCAACATAGAACTGGAACATTGCGTGGCAAGGGGGCAGGTTCATGTTCTTAATGTCTGCCACGTTCCAGGCATTCACTATGATACGGCGCGAGTCGGGATTGTTCTTCAGCGTATTCACCACCTCGGTTATCTGGTCTATGTGCTCGCCATCGTACCCGGGCCACGACCTCCATTGGTAGCCGTAGATATGTCCCAAATCGCCTTTTTCGTCCGCCCATTCGTTCCATATTCTCACTCCGTTGTCCTGCAGGTATTTTACATTGGTGTCACCGTTGAGGAACCACAGAAGTTCGTGGATTATAGACTTCAGGTGTAGCTTCTTTGTAGTGAGGCAAGGGAATCCCTCTTCAAGGTTAAAACGCATTTGGTGACCGAACACGCTGATAGTGCCCGTTCCTGTTCTGTCCTCTTTTTTTGTTCCCTCTGTGAGTATTCTGTCCAGTAGGTCTAAATATTGTTTCATATATATCTGTTTTTCAATTATGCGAAGATAACAATTATTTTTACTACAATAAGAAGTTGATTGAATTTCTTTCAAAAAAGTTGTTTATGTAGGGAGAACGCGAAGTTTTGCGGCACTCGTTGCGTGTAAAAATAAATTTTTTCCCACTCGTTTGCATAACTTTGCTTTCAGCGAAGTTTTGCTGCGCTCATTGCGTGTAAAAATAAATTTTTTCCCACTCGTTTGCATAACTTTGCTTTCAGCGAAGTTTTGCTGCGCTCATTGCGTGTAAAAATAATTTTTTACCCATTCGCTTGCACAACTTTCGCTCGTTTGTTACTATATTTAAGATTGTTTCTTGAATATTTTCTGCACTCGCTGTGAAAATACTGAAACAAGTTTCGTATTTTGCTTTCAGCGAAGTTTTGCGGCACTCGTTGCGTGTAAAAATAAATTTTTTCCCACTCGTTTGCATAACTTTCGCTCGTTTGTTACTATATTTAAGATTGTTTCTTGAATATTTTCTGCACTCGCTGTGAAAATACTGAAACAAGTTTCGTATTTTTCGCTCGTTTGTTACTATATTTGCACTTAAGTGCGAGAATATACCCCTTTGGGGTATTATATTGGCAATGGAAGTAAAATTAAACGAAGATTTTGAATCATGCACGCGCGTCCTCTTTGGCGAGGAGCGATATTCGCGTTTTCTGTCGGCTCTCTGCGAAGATCCGATAACAAGCGTGCGCCTTAACGACCGCAAGCCCTATGCGATGCTTAACGGCACCCCCGTTCCCTGGGCTCCCGAGGGGCGTTATCTTTCGTCGCGTCCTGTTTTTACAGCCGATCCTCTCTTTCATGCCGGTTGCTACTATGTGCAGGAGGCATCGTCTATGTTTCTTGCACAGGTTGTTACCCAACTTGTAAGCGCCCCTGCGCGCGTTCTCGACTTATGCGCAGCCCCCGGTGGCAAGAGTACTCATCTGTTGCAGCGTCTGCCTGCGGGCAGTTTGCTGGTTTCTAACGAACCGATGCCTTTGCGGGCACAGGTGCTTGCCGAGAATATGATAAAGTGGGGGGCTGTCTCTTCTGTCGTAACCAAGAATAATCCCGCCGACTTCTCCTCTTTTAGAGATTTTTTCGATATGGTGGTGGTTGATGCCCCCTGCTCGGGCGAGGGTATGTTTCGCAAGGACTCCTTTGCTGTGGAGCAGTGGAGTGAATCGGTTGTGAGGCAATGTGCAGCTCGCCAAAAGGAGATTCTTTCCGATATTTGGGAGTGCTTGCGCCCGGGTGGGTTGCTTGTATATAGCACCTGTACATTCAATGTGGCTGAGGACGAGGAGTGCGTGCAGTGGATTGCGAATGAGCTTGGCGCAGAGCCTGTCGCCTTGCAGGTTGATTCGGCCTGGGGCGTAACCGGTTCTCTCACCGATGCCGCGTTGCCTGTTTATCGTTTTATCCCTGGCTTTACCCGTGGCGAGGGTTTCTTTCTTGCTGTGTTGCGCAAAGAGGGCGATGATGTGCCTGTTGTGCAGCCTCGTGCGGCAAAAGTACAGCCTATTGCAACAAAATTCAAGCCCGAGGTTTTCAGTTGGTTGAAAAATCCTCACAGCTATGATATAATTATGCAGGGCGAAACTATCACTGCCCTGCCACGCGAGCATACTGCTGTGATATTGGCATTACAACAGAAACTGCGTGTTCTGCACGCGGGTGTGCCGCTTGCAACGGTAAAGAACGATAAATTGTTGCCACTGCATCAGCTTGCCATGAGCGAGATTCTTTCGCGTTCTGCATTCAAATGTGTGAAAGTGTCGCTTGAACAGGCTTTGGCGTACTTGCATCGCGAAACACTTGTGTTCCCCAATGCTCCCATCGGTTATCTGTTGCTCACATACAACGAGGTGCCGATAGGCTTTGTGAAAAATGTGGGTAACAGGGCCAATAACCTATATCCCGCAGAGTGGAGAATAAGAAAAAATCCAATGGAATTATAAATAAAATAAAAAATAGCTATGAAAAAATTATTATTGTCTCTCTTTTTGGGGGTGCTTGCACAGGTTGCTTGTGCGCAGATGTTTAATCCTGTAACCATTGAGCAGAAATTTGAGGTCGATGGTGCTAACGGAAAAATTGTGTTCAATGCAACCATTGAAGATGGCTGGCACCTCTATTCTACAAACATTGCCGAGGGCGGTCCCACGGCGGCTACCATCACCTTCGAGACATTGGAAGGTGCCGAGCTTGTTGGTGTTCTCACCCCTGCTGATGGCGCTATAGAGGTTATGGATCCTGTATTTGGTATGCAGGTGTCATACTTTGAGGAGACTGCCTCATTTACTCAGAAAGTAAAATTCAAGGGTGGTGCATATACTCTGCAAGGCTATTTGGAGTATGGTGCATGCAACGATGAGAATTGTACACCTCCCACTGCATTTGAGTTCAACATCACGGGTGAGGCGGCAGTTGCTGCTCCTGTAAAGGCTGCTCCTGAAAAGAAAGAACCGGCTGTTGTGCCTGCAGCAAAAATAGAACCTCTGCCTGTTGCAAAAGAGGAGAAACCTGCCGAGGTTATTGAGGCTGCCGTGCTTGTGCCCGCAACCCCTATCAGCAATAACGGTTTTTCCCAGTTGTGGACGCCGGTAATTGATAAATTGGAGGATTTCCAGAATAGTGGCACTGCTGCTACACGCTCTTTGTGGATTACTTTCTTGTTAGGCTTTGGTGGTGGTTTCCTTGCCCTGCTCACTCCCTGTGTGTGGCCAATCATTCCTATGACCGTGAGTTTCTTCCTCAAACGTTCAAAGAGTCGCAAGAAGGCTATCAGCGAGGCTGTTTTCTATGGAATTTCAATAGTTGTCATTTATCTTATACTGGGCTTGGCGGTAACCCTGCTCTTTGGTGCGAGTGCTCTTAATGCTCTTTCAACCAATGCGGTGTTCAACATCTTCTTTTGCGCATTGCTGTTGCTCTTTGGTGCATCATTCCTGGGTGGGTTTGAACTTACATTGCCCTCTTCCTGGACAAACAAAGTAGATGAGAAGGCCGGTAACACCACCGGTTTGCTGAGTATATTCCTTATGGCGTTTACACTCACATTGGTATCTTTCTCTTGTACAGGTCCCATTATAGGATTCTTGCTCGTGGAGGTATCTACCACAGGTTCGCTCTTTGGTCCTGCCGTGGGCATGCTTGGTTTTGCTCTTGCATTGGCATTGCCTTTCACCTTGTTTGCGCTCTTCCCCACACTGCTCAAGCAGGCTCCTCGCTCGGGTGGTTGGATGAACACCATCAAGGTGGTTCTTGGTTTTGTGGAGATTGCCTTTGCCCTTAAGTTCTTCTCGGTGGCAGACCTTGCCTATGGCTGGCGTTTGCTCGACCGTGAGACTTTCCTCGCTATCTGGATTGTGCTGTTTGCGTTGCTTGGTCTCTATCTGTTGAATATAATCCGTTTCCCGCACGATGATGCCGATGAGAAGCAGACTTCTGTTCCCAAATTCTTTGTCGCTCTCATCTCTTTGGCGTTTGCGGTTTATATGATACCCGGTTTGTGGGGTGCTCCTTGCAAGGCTATCAGCGCATTTGCGCCTCCTATGTGGACACAGGATTTTAATATGTATGACAATGAAGTTCACCCTGCAAGTGCCGATTATGAAGAGGGTATGGCGATGGCACGCCGTTTGGGCAAGCCTGCGTTGCTCGACTTTACAGGTTTTGGCTGTGTGAACTGCCGCAATATGGAGTCCTCGGTGTGGACCGACGACCGCGTAGCTGATATTTTGCGTGACGATTATGTGCTTATCTCTCTCTTTGTAGATGACAAGACACCGCTTCCCACCCCAATAGAGGTGGAAGAGCAGGGCGTGAAACGTAAATTGCGCACCGTGGGCGATAAGTGGAGCTACCTGCAACGCTATAAGTTCGGCGCAAATGCACAGCCTTTCTACGTTCCGGTAGATAACGATGGTAACCCTCTTGCAGGCTCCTATTCATTTGACCTTGATGCCGACGCTTATATCAAGTTCCTGAAACAGGGTATAGAGAATTTTAATAAATAATTAATATAATTTGCTTTGTTGCAGCATTATGCAGCTACATAACTATGAACGAAACATCACTTTTAAGGTCTGTATTAAATCACAGAGTAAAGAAAATAGAAAAGTATGCCACTGAGGCAGAGAAAATTCAGCGTGACGTGCTTAAAAGATTGGTGTCTGTGGCAGCAAACACAGAGTGGGGTATTAAGCACAACTATGCTACTTGTACAAGTTACGAGAAATTTGCTGCTGCAGTTGATGTGCAGAACTATGAAACACTTAAAGGTTTTATAGACCGCATGCGTCATGGAGAGAAAGATGTGCTTTGGAAGGGACGCTGCAAGTGGTATGCAAAATCGTCGGGAACCACAAACGACAAGAGCAAATTTATTCCCGTTACTCCTGCGGGTTTGCAGAATGCCCATTATAAAGGTGCTGCCGATGTGGTTGCCCTTTATCTTGCCAATAATCCGCAGAGCCGTATGTTCAAGGGACGCGGTCTGATATTAGGCGGCAGCCATGCTCCAAACTACAACCTCCCCGGTAGCCTTGTGGGCGACCTCAGCGCAATTCTCATAGAGAACTGCAACCCGCTTGTAAATATGGTGCGTGTGCCCGAAAAGTCAATAGCACTGCTCAGTGATTTTGAGGAGAAAATGGACAAGATTGCCCGTGCTGCCAGCACCAAGAATGTAACCAACCTCTCGGGGGTTCCTTCGTGGATGATGGCTGTTCTTAAACATATGCTCGAAATAACAGGCAAGAATAGCGTTGAGGAGGTGTGGCCTAATCTTGAGGTCTTTTTCCATGGCGGTGTAGCCTTCACCCCCTATCGCGAACAATATTTGCAGCTCATTCGCAAGCCCGACATGAAATATATGGAAACATATAATGCCAGCGAGGGATTCTTTGGTATTCAGAACGACCCATCTGATTCTGCGATGATGCTTATGATTGATTACGATGTGTTCTATGAGTTTGTTCCTTTTGAGGATATTGACTCTCCCAACCCCCGTGTGCTTCCTTTGTGGGAAGTCGAGGTTGGCAAGAATTATGCGATGCTCATAAGCACCTCCTGCGGTTTGTGGCGTTATATGATTGGAGACACTGTGCGTTTCATGAGCAAAGACCCTTATAAGATTGTTATATCAGGGCGCACCAAGCATTTCATCAATGCCTTTGGCGAGGAACTTATTGTGGATAATGCCGAGAAGGGATTGAAGAAGGCTTGTGAGGAGACCGGTGCACAGGTGAGCGAATATACTGCGGCTCCTGTGTTCATGGACGCAAATGCACAGTGCCGTCATCAGTGGCTCATAGAGTTCTCCAAAGAACCCGATTCATTGGAGCGTTTCGCCGATATTCTCGACACCACTTTGCAGCAGATAAACTCGGACTACGAGGCAAAGCGTTACAAGAATATAACCTTGCAGCCGCTTGAGATTGTGGTGGCACGTAAGAACCTCTTTAACGATTGGCTCAAGAGCAAGGGTAAGCTGGGCGGGCAGCACAAAGTGCCCCGTTTGAGCAACAGCCGCCAGTATATAGAAGAAATGATGTCGTTTAATGAGTAATGATATATGTCGCTTAAAGAAATATTACTATCGCTTGCAGTGGTAGCTTTGCTTGTTGCTTGTGCAAGCATAGGTACTCCCGATGGCGGTCCTTATGATGAGGACCCCCCAATCTTTGTGGGTGGTATTCCTGCGCCTAACGCAACAAATGTAACCGATGGCAAGGTGGTTATTGAGTTTGATGAAAATATCAAGCTCGAGAATGCTTTTGAGAAGGTGGTTATCTCACCTCCTCAATTTGAGCAGCCTCAAATAAAATACAGCGGCAAGAAGATTACAGTGCAGCTCTATGATACACTGATCCCGAATACCACATATTCAATAGATTTCAATGACGCTGTTGTAGATAACAATGAGGGCAATCCGTTGGAGAACTTTGCATATGTGTTTTCCACAGGCAACTCGGTAGATACGCTTGCAGTGTCGGGCACCGTGCTCAATGCGCAGGATTTGGAACCTATCAAGGGGATTATGGTGGGGCTTCACTCCTCTTTGAGCGACACGGCGTTTACCAAGAAACCTTTTGAGCGTGTGGCGCGCACCGACAGTCGCGGTCGCTTTGCGATTAAAGGTCTTGCTCCCGGAAAATATCGTGTTTATGCACTTGCCGATGCCAATGGGAACTACCTCTTTGACCAGAAGAGCGAGGTCGTGGCATTTTTTGATACCGAGGTGTCCCCTTATGCTACACGTGCAATGCGTGCCGATACAATATGGCGCGATAGTATAACGGTGGATACCGTGCGCATGGTGGAATATACCCGCAATCTCCCCGATGATATTGTGTTGCGCGTTTTCAAAGAGCCATTCTACACCCAGTATCTTGTGAAATATCCCCGTGAGGAGCATAGTAACTTCACGCTCTATTTTGCTGCACCCAATAATGAACTTCCAGAAGTTAAGGGGCTTAATTTTGACAGCAACGATGCGTATGTTTTAGAGGCAAATGCGACAAAGGATACCTTGCGCTATTGGTTCAAGGATACTGCTGTCTATTATAAGGATACGTTGGAGGTGGCGGTAACATATAATATCCTCGACTCTTTGCAACAACCTGTGCCCAGAACCGATACGCTTTATATAGCATCGAAAAAGAGCCGTGAGGCGGTAATAAGAGCAGAAATTGAGAAGTTTGAAAAGGAGGAGAAGAGATTTCTTAAGAAGGCGCGCAAAATGCCCGATTATGACGAAAATAATCCTCCAGTCTATGTGCCGCCCACCAAGGAACTTTTAATCCTTTCCAATGCCGCTTCGATGATGGATTTCAACAAAGAGGTGGAGTTCTCTTTCAAAGAGCCTCTTGCAAATAGTGATGCCTCCATGATACATCTTGCATCGGTGGTGGATTCCACTCTAACACCCATACCATTCGTCTTTGAGCAGAGTGATAAGAATATACGTACATATAATCTGTATGCCGAGTGGCGTCCCGGCTCGACATATATGCTCACGATTGATTCTGCAGCTTTCAAAGGTTTGTATGGAGGTGTTTCCGCTCCCTTTGAGCAGAAGATGACCTATCGCACCCTTGATGATTATGCAGTGCTTTATCTCACAATACCACATACAGGCAATGATGCGGTAGTGGAACTTGTGGCAGGCGAAAAGGTTGCGAGCAGAACACGTACCGAGAATAATAAATGTGCTTTCTATTTTATAAAACCCGGGAAATACTCTTTGCGTCTGTACATTGACAAGAATAACAACAATCAGTGGGATACAGGCTCTTATGAAGATAAATTGCAGCCCGAGGAGGTTTACTACTATCCTCACATGCTGGACCTGCGCGCGCTTTTTGAGTATGAGCAAGATGACTGGGATATAAAAGCCCCGCTCACAACTCAAAAACCTTTGGAAATAACCAAGCAGAAGCCCGACAAGGAAAAGAAAAAGATGAACCGTAACGCGACAAGAAAATTTAATTAAACAGATGAAAAAAAGATTGTTATTACTTCTTTTTCTTGCATCGTTCATTGTAGCCCCGGCTATTGCAGTGGATATAAAGACAAAACCTGCATATAAGTCGGGCGAGACCTTGGAGTGTGTCTTCTATTTTAATTGGAAGTTTGTGTGGGTAAGAGCAGGCGGCGCAAAGCTCATTATACGCGATACTGTCTATAATGGCAAGCAGGCGCAATATATGTCGCTTTTGAGCAGTACAAATGAGAAAGCAGATGCCTTCTTCAAGATGCGCGATACGCTGACAACAATTTATATTCCCGGCAGGGAGGTGCGCCCGCTTTATTATCGCAAGTCCTCGGAACAAGGGCGGCGTAAGTATCTTAATGAGGTAAATTACAACTATTTACCATCGGGCAAAGTAGCGGTCTCCCAGCACTATGCACGCACAGAGCGAGAGCCGGTTTTTCGCACCGATACCTGTGATGCAGGTGTCTTTGACATGATGAGCATGCTTGCCTATGCCCGTAATTTCGATTACTCCTCAATGAAACCGGGTCAACGTCTCTCATATCCCATTGCCACAGGGCGCAGGGTGGAGGAGCAGCGTCTAATATATCGTGGCAAGAGAAAGGTAAAAGCTAACGATGGTCTTTCGTATAATTGCTTGGAAATATCTCTTGTTGAGCTTGATGAAAAGGGTAAAGAGAGGGCTATTGTGAATTTCTTTGTTACTGATGATGAGAACCATCTGCCCATCTTGCTCGACCTTTCACTCAATTTTGGTACGGCAAAGGCTCGTCTGTCAAAAAAATCGGGGCTTATGTATCCAGTGATACCTGCGAGGGATTAGTATAACATGAATTTGAAATAAGCTAACACATGAGGTGAGATATCATAGTTGTATTCAGAGGTCCTTTCGCTATGTGTTCAGGGTCAATAATGTATGTTAATTGTCAATTAAAGTTCTTGTATTGAACTCAGAGTAATATGTATATTTATGGTAATGGGGCTGCTATTGGTTTTGGCAGCCCCATTACCATTCTCTCCCTATTGAATTAATCAAACTACTTCAAAGTCTCCGTTTTATATCCTATGCAGTGGCGTAGAGACGCCAGTAAATGAACTCTCGAAAAATTAACATATTTTAACATGGGGGGGGGTATTTTTAGGACGCTAATTTGTACCTTTGCACCGCATAAAACTCGTAGGTGCTCTGCATGTATTATGTACACTTTTAGTTTATATGCTTTCTGCAGTGTGGCGCGGCGTTGCTGTTAAGCTGCTGAAAATGAGGAAGAAAGTGCTGATTGCACAAATGGAGTATGAGCGCTTGTTTGATACAGTGATTGAGACCGGTGCTGCACTCTCAAATATTGCCTATCCCTTTGTGGGCTGGGTTTTTTGTGCGTAAGTTTGGCTCCGTGTGGTGATGATAATCTTTTGTAGTATATATTACAAGTTTATAAATATTTCTTTATTAATTAAATTCATTTAAACTATGAAACAAAAACTACGCATTTTCGCCTTAATGGCGATGCTGTTGTGTTTTGCTTTCCAAGCCAATGCGCAGGTTAGCACAGAGGCTGCATTGAAGGAGGCTATCACAACAGGTGGTAATGTTATCCTTGATGGTGACATCGAGGTAGCTGAAATGATTGAGGTGCCCGCGGGTGTTACAACAACGCTTGACCTCAATGGTTATGCGATTACTTCCGGTTATCAGAGTGCAAGTGATCCTAAGCACATCTACCCTTTTGATAACTATGGTACTTTTACCATAAAAGATTCAAAGGGTACAGGTTCTATTACCGGACGTGGTATATACAACCAAGATGGTGCAACTATTACAGTGGATGGAGCAAAGATTGTTTCGGAGGACTGGAATGGTGGTGCCGGTATTTGGGGATATGGTGCTACAAGTAAGGTCTATTTGAACAATGCTACAATCATTGGTAATACAGGTGTTGTTTCATCTGAAGGCTATCTTGAGATTAACGGCGGAACCTATACTTGCTATAGCGGTATCAAGGATGATGGTACAATTAATTCACCCACGTATAATATTCGTGCTTACAGCGGATTGAAGATAACGGATGGTACATTTACCAGCCGTCATGGTGTCATCTCTGTAGGTGGTGGTGAGGCAGTGATTGAAGATGGTTCTTATACTATTGAATTCGCAGCTGCAACTACAAGTAATGTGGTATATGTATATAATGATGCGGAATTGACCATTAACGGAGGTGAATTTATCAGTGACAACACATCCGGTAAGGCAGATAGTGGTACGGCTGTATTGGTAAGCGGAACCTCAGCAACTTTGATCATCAATGATGGTACATTTGTTGGTATGAATGGTATGGTCTCTATCAACGATAATACCGTTATTAATGGCGGTTCTTTCGATACCGTGTGGGATTACAATCACTATGGTGGCATTGAATCGGCTGTTGCTACCGACGCGGTTGTAACTGTTGCCGGCACAACCTACACAAAGACAGAGGACGGTTTGGTAGAGGCAACTTTTGTAGCAAAAATAGGTTCCGCCACATACGATACCTTCGACAAAGCGATTACAGCTGCCAATGCTATGACAGGTGATGTAACTGTGGAAATCTATGGAAAGGTTGAATATACCGACGCTACAGCCAACCTCACTGGTGCATATGACAACATCAACTTTGTTGGCAAAACCGATGACGCCGAAATTAGCATTACCCGTGATGGCTCAAACGGCTACATCAGCGGAGTAAACAATGACTGTACCGTAAACTTTACCAACCTTAAACTCTCTAAACCTGCCGGTGCTTTTGCCGGCGATGCCGGTTTTATGAATGTGGCATTCACGGTTTATCGTGTAGGTGCTGTAAATTATACCGGCTGTACATTCATTAACGGTGCATGTGGCGCAGGTTGCCCAACAAGATATACAAATTGTACTTTCAACAAGTCTAACGAGAAGTATTGCCTGTGGGCATATGGTGCAGATGTTCATGTTGACGAGTGCGTATTTGACGCCGACCGCGGTATAAAGATGTATGCCGAGGGCGCAGCAAAGACTACTGCCGTAACTGTTACAAACAGCGATTTCAGCAAGCTTACAGGCAAGCCTGCAATTGTTCTTACATACGGCGAGAGCGTGACACTCGAAGGTAATACATACTCTTCTACAGGTGTATTTGAACTTGACCTCAACGGTGCTCCCAATGGAACTACTGTTACATCGGATGTTGCTCCCACTTGCAAGAACGACAACGGCACTTGCGGTGTGCTTGTCGATGGCAAAATCTATACAACTGTAACAGAGGCTGCTGCTGTTGCAACAGAGGGTAGCAATGTTACATTGCTTTACACTACTGAAGAATCTGTTGAGTTTGCCGAGGGCGTGAACCTCACACTTGCCGATGGCGTAACTGCCGAAAATGTTACTGTTAAGGTGAGCGGTCCTGTTGAGGTTGCCGACTTTGCTGCTCTTAAAACTGCTGTTGAAGCAGGCAAGAGTGTTAAACTCACAGCCAATATTACAACAACTGATGCTATTGTAACAAGCGGTGTTACCTCTATAATAGACCTTAATGGCAAGACTTTGACAATTGGTGCGGGTGACAACAAATTCAACGATGAATCAAATATAACAATTGAAAATGGTACAATAAGCATCACAGGCGTAACAGTGAGCGGTAACGCAATCTTCTGCCTCGATGAGTATGAGACTTCACTTGTAACCACACTTACTCTCAATAATGTTAACCTTGTTGGTAATGGTTATAGTTCGGCTTATGGTGTATTCTACATTGGAAAGTCGAGCGTGCTCAATGTCAATGGTGGTGTGTGGAACCTTGCCAACGATACACACACAAGCGGTGGCGTGTTCAAGGCCGATGCCTCTACAGCTACACTCAATATTGACGGTTTGCAGCTCGCAGCGCACAATGTTCGCCGTGGTGTTACATATGCTGCTACAACAATCGCAAACTCAACAATCACATTCACCGGTGATGCCGACGAGGTTGATGCAGAGATGGAGCACGGTTTCAACCGTTCGCCCCTTGCTATTAGCAACTCTACAATTACAATGACCGATATGGTTGGTCGCGGTATTACGGCAGAGAATGGAGCTGTTACAATAAGCGACAACTCTACTGTTACAATGACAAACTGCCAGGAGGCTACAATTGATGTTCGTAACAACCAAACAGTTACAATAAGCGATAACTCTACTGTAACATTGGATGCAGAACCCACAATTACCAGCGGTACAATCAATGGTACAGTTGTTGTGCCTGTTACCGGTCTCCAGGGCGAGGGTACAGAGGTTTCTCCTTTCCTTATTAATAACTTGGAGGAACTCGTATGGTTCCGCGACCAAGTTGATTTGCAGGCTACCGATGG
Organism: uncultured Bacteroidaceae bacterium; assembly: GCA_964423665.1. Taxonomy (GTDB): domain Bacteria; phylum Bacteroidota; class Bacteroidia; order Bacteroidales; family Bacteroidaceae; genus HGM04593. The sequence goes on from CAYRFX010000023.1 coordinate 26,198, forward strand.
TTCAACACAGTTTGCAGGTAAATACTTTAAGCTTACAGCAGATATTGACCTTGCCGGTATCAACTGGAATCCTATTGGTTCTATGAGTGGCGACCATGGCTCATTCAAGGGTGTGTTCGACGGTGGAGATTTTACCATATCTAATCTTAACGTAGAGCAGGAAGGTAACGGTATTGGTCTCTTTGCACGCACAGCAGGTGATGCTGTAATCAAGAACCTCAAACTTAATAATGTATCTGTTAAGTCAACCAATAACTCAAACTATGCGGGTGGTCTCGTTGGTAACGCATATGCAAGCACTAAAATTGAGAACGTACATGTAAGTGGTGACGTATTAGTTTCTGCTCGTGCTTACATTGGTGGTATCGCAGGTCATGGTTATGTTGTAATGGATAATGTGTCTGTTGTAGGTAACGAGGGTAGTCTCATTACATCTACATTCTGGTGTGCCGGCGGTATCCTTGGCTACGGTGGCGAGGGTACAACCAACATCACCAATGCTCACGTTGAGGGTATTACTGTTACTTCGGCCGCCGGTGGTCTTGGTGCTATCGTCGGTATGGCAGAGGATAACGATGGAACTCAGCCTATTTCGGGTTCTAACCTCTCGGCAAAAGACGTAGAGATTAAAACATATGCTGGTGCTTATGGAACAAGTTATGAGGATTATGCAATGGGCTATCTCTATGGCGGTAACCCCACAAGTAAACTTACAGGTGAACTTGTGGTAGAAAATGTCACAGTAGAAACAGCAAGTGGTAATCCCGCATCTGTTAACGATGCTGTTGCTTCTGTTAATGGCGCTGTATACTTTGACCTTGCTGCTGCTATTATTGCTGCTGCTCCGAACAAAACTGTAACATTGCTTCGTGATGTTACAGTTGACGAATGGGTAATGTTCTCGGAGACTCTTAGCATTGGCAATGGCAATATTATTACTACCGAGATTAATGGTCTTACTATCAATGGTAATGGCAAAACCGTTACTATAAAGGATGTTGAATCGGCAGGAAATGGCGCACGTTTGTTCTACGACGCTACCAACCTCAATATCAACAATCTTACATTCAATTTTGTAGATAACGCTGCAAATCTTGGCGGTATCGGTCTCACTTCAGGTACCATTAAGAATGTAACATTCAATGGCGGTGGCACTGCAATATTCCCCGGAACAGGTGATGTTACCATCGAGGGTTGTACATTCAAAACTAATGCAACGTCTATCTACTACGAAGAGGAAAGAGACTATCTTGTTGTTACCGGCAATACATTTGAGAACCCCGACAACGTAAACGTTATTCTTCTCCGTGGTAACACTGCATTTACCGATAATAAAGTAATTAGCGGTCGCACAGTTAATGTGGTAAGCGGTTCACCCGTTGTTATAGGTAACAATTTCAACGATGTTCGCTTCAAGGTTTACAATGTTGCATCTGCAACAATCGAGGATAATACAATAAACACTCTTGCATTCAACGATGAGAGCGTTGTTTACTCAACATTTGAGAGCAATATATTGAGCGAGGCAGCACAGGCTGTGCTTGATGCTGCAACATTCCCTGCTCCTGTTGCCAAGGTTGGCGATGTAGAGTACACCTCATTGCAGGAGGCTCTCAATGCTGCAGTAGCCGGTACAGGCAATGTAACAGTTACAATTCTCGAAGATGTTGACCTTACAGGTGTTATTTGGAATCCTGTTACAGTTAGCGGTCCCGGTTATCCTGTTGTAACAGTAGAGGGTAACGGCAAGAAAATTACCGGCCTTACCGATATGCTGTTTGCGGCTACTTGGGCTGGTGGTTCCGGTCTCATCATAAAGGACCTCACAATTGAGAACTCAGCAATCGTAAACGATGAGAACGACTCTAAAGGTACTGTTGGCGTTGGTGCATTTATCGGTTATCCTCAGGCAAGTGCAACAATTACATTGGAGAACTGCCACCTTGTGAACTCAAGCGTTAAGGGCGGTCACTGGACCGGTGGTCTCATTGGTATGGCAGGTGGATACAATGGCAACGATGGTCCTGTATTTATGAACCTTACAATCAAGGGCTGTTCGGTAACAGGCTCAATAATCACAGGTAAAGGCTCTGTAGGAGGTATCATTGGTCACGGTAGTTGCGCTGCATGGACAAACGTGGTTATCGAAGAGACAACGGTAGAGAACAATATTATTACTTCTACCGGTTCATCTAACGTGAAGGCAGGTGCTGTTATGGGTACTATCGGTGCTGCCGGACAGGATGCAACAGCCAATGGAGTAACAATGAAAGGTGGCGCAACAGTTTCTGCAACAGTTGCAGGTAACACAGTGACCTCTAATGGTACAGAGATTACAACTATTTATGGTCGCCAGGGTACATCAACCGGTATGCTTTATGTTGCCGGCGGTTCATACGACAAATATCCTATTGAGGAGAACGTTGCTTATGCAGCTCCTGTAGAGGGTTACGAAATTGTAGAGAACGCCGATGGTACATACGGTGTACAAGAGATACTTGCAACTCTTGCCGGTTTAGGTACCGAAGAGGAGCCATTCCTTATTAATAACGTGGACGACCTTAAACTCTTCCGTAACAGTGTAAATGCAGAAGAGACAAAATACAATGCTGCCGGTGTGTATGTTGCACTTGGTGCCGATATTGACCTTGCAGGTGAGGATTGGAGCGTGAACATTGGTGACGATTGCAATACTGCATTTGATGGCATTTTTGATGGAAAGAACCATACAATCAAGAATTTGACCTCTACCGAGACTGCTCAAAAGGACGATGGTTACATTTGTACCGGTCTCTTTGGTGCAATATATGGTAATGCTGTAGTGAAGAATCTTACTATTGAGAATGTAACAATCGATTGTGGTAATTTTACAGGAAACAATGTTGCTGCCGTTGTTGGTTTTGCTTATAATGTAACAGGTTCTATTGAAAATGTAAAAGTGGTTGGTGATATCAATATCAGCGCTCCCGCTGCTACAGGTGTGGGTGTAATCGTTGGTTACGACTACTACAGCCCTGCATTGAAGATAGAGAACTGTCAGGTTATTGGTAACAGCGGTTCTGCAGTCGTTAGTGGTATATCTTACACCGGTGGTCTTATCGGTTATGCATCAACCAAAGCCGTTATTAACAATAATGTTGTTGAGAATGCTGCAATCAAAGCAAAAGGTTCTGTAGCAGCAGTTGCAGGTATAATGCTTGGCGGTGGCTCGGCAACTGACAATACTGTGAAGAATGTTATTATTGAGACAACCGGCGAGTTATGGGGTAATTCCGCAGCCGTTGTGGCAGGTACAATCTCCGGTGGTTCGGTAACTGTATCAAACACAACTGTTGAGAATGTAACAGCAAATGGTGCACAAGCAACAATTGTGGGTGGCATCCTTGTTGAGAAACCTACTACACCTATTGCAAAAGTTCAGGCACGTATCGGCGATGTTTACTACACAACAATTGCTGCAGCTATTACAGCTGCCGCAGAGGTAGAGACAATCACTTTGCTTGCAGATGTAGAAGTAGATTACGCACTGAATATTACTTGCGGACTAAATCTCAATGGTTATAGTCTTGTTGCCAGCGTTGAGCCTCTTGCACTTCCCGACGGTTTTGCAGCATTGCAGAATCTTGATGGCAATTATGTAGTAGGTGCTAAACCCACAGCAACCGTGAATAACCTTGGTGCAACAACTGTGGCAGCAGAAGATTATATGGTTTATGGCAACGGAGATAATACAACAGAGATGCCTCTCTCGTTTGTAATGCAGTTCCTTGCCGACCAAACCGAAGAGGATATGGCTGCAAGCCCCTATGCCGATTGGTATGGCGACTTTGTAATCACTTTCACAGGTCTTAATGATTCATTCATTGCCGATGGCTGTTACCTTGCAGGTCACTATGGCTCATACGGTTGGGTTAAGGTGCCTGTTGATGGTATGACAATCGAGGAAGGCGTACGTTATCCTGTAATGCTTGGTGTGGGTATGGGTCAGAAGTATGATTACATCTGCAGCAGCGTTCAAGACTTCCGTTGTGCACTCTACCTCACACCCGAGGTTCTTGAGGCTAATCCTAATATTCAGGTTAACCTTGAACTTGCGGTTGTTGACAACTCAAAGGGTGAAGATGCGGCAACAGAGGCTCTTGTAAACAACGAGAATGTATATAGCGTAACAGACTATACCTACAATGCCGAAGATTTTGTTGTTGATGAAAACTACATTGCGGAACTCACAATCGACGATGCAGAGGGTCTTGACTACACTAACGATACAGACAAGACTGTAGGCACACTTACCTACAAACGTACTCTTATAGAGGGTATATGGAATCCTTTGTACTTGCCATTCGATATTGAACTTACCGAAGAGTTGCTCGAGAACTACGAGTTTGCCGATTACAACCAGATGATATCTATTGATTCTAATGGCGACCGTGTGCCCGATGAGTTTGAGATGGAACTCTTCATATATACTGCAGGAACACTCAATGCCAACTATCCCTACTTCGTTCGTCCCAAGAATGCGGAGGCTTGTGCTCTTGAAATAGTACAGGAGGATGCAATACTTTATGCTGCCAAGGAAATTTCACTTGTAACAAGTTCTGTAAAGAATACCTTCAAGTTAAGTGGTACATACAAGACTATGGGGGCAAGCGACCTCGAAGGTAGTTATGCAATCAGCACCGATGGCGATTGGGCGTTAACAGAGTCTTTGAAACCCCACCGTCTCTACTTTACAATTACCGATAATAATGGTGCCGCAGTAGCTTATAAGGCTATTCGTCTGGTAGTACGTGGCGAGGACGGCTTTGAAGGCACCACCGGTATCGAGGAGGTTGAGACAGAAAGTGCTGCCGATGATGTAATCTACGACCTCAGCGGTCGCCGTGTACTTGAACCGGCAAAGGGTGGTATCTACATTATAGATGGCAAGAAGGTGATATTTTAATAAACACAATTATAAATAATTCTCGCAGATGGCATGCCATCTGCGAGAATAAAAGATAAAACGATTATGAAAAGAAACTATTCAACTCCCAAGGTCGCATCTGTTGAGATGCTTGTTAACTCATTTATCTGTGATGGTAGTAGTTATGATAGGGTTCCTGTAACTCCCGAGATTAAACCTTCTGCCGGCAAAGAGCAACAAAGTCAGTGGGGTAATGTATGGGGTAAATAATAAGTAAATTTATTAGTAAATTTTCTCTATGCGGTGGGTGTGCCTTGTGGCACACCTGCTTTTTTTGTGTACTTTCCACAGAAATACACAAAAGTTTTTCGTAAGCATCCGAACAAGTACCCGTTTCAATAGATGTAGTTATGTATCATCTTTGC
>CAYRFX010000024.1:0-31238 GCA_964423665.1 uncultured Bacteroidaceae bacterium
TTTTAAGTGATATTACACCTGCTACAAAATCGTGCATGGCTCCCATGAATATTCCGCCGAGTGTTATCCACAAGAAGGCAACGGGTCCGTATGCGGCACCGAGCAGCGCACCGAATATGGGACCGAGGCCTGCAATATTAAGCAACTGTATAAGAAAAATCTTCCAACGAGGCATGGGAAGATAATCCACGCCATCGTAGAGTGTTTTTGAAGGTACGGGGTTTTCTCCGTTTATGTCGCACACACGTTCCAGATATTTGCCGTATGTGAAATAAGCAACAACAAGTGCTGCAAAACAAGTTAAAAATGTTATCATTTTTGTTGGTTTTTTATTGTGTCTGTTAATATTGTTGTTTTATAGTCCTTCCAAAATTTTTGCAGCTTCTTTGTTCCCTGCATTTGCGGCAGTGCGGTAGAGGTCCTTAGCAAGCTGTTTGTCTCGCTTCACACCCTGTCCGTTGTAGTAAAAATCTGCCATTCGCTTGGTGCCGTGGTGGTTGCCGGCCTGCGACAGAGCCTTTGCCCAGCGATACGCCTCTTCGTAGTTCTTATCTAAATTTTCTAAATCCATTATTATTAAAATAGCGCTTTCCAATCCTTGCTCGGCTGCCATCCTTATGTGGTTCTTTCCCTCTTCTATGGTTTTGCCTGTTTTGTTCGGGTTTATCAATATGAGACCATATTCTAGATTGACTTCGGCATTGCCGCTTTGTGCAGCCTCGGCAAGCAATGCTGTTGCTTCGTCTATGGCAGCCTCCTCTTTTGTGTTAATGAGCTCTTTTGCCTTGTGCACCATAGCGCGTGGCTCTTTCTGCAAAAGGGCGCGTCGCATCCACGTTACGGCAAGTTCATCGCTCTGCTCGCAACCTATTCCTTGCTTGTACATCATGGAAAGCTCATATTGTGCGGCAGGGTTGCCGTTCATGGCTGCGTTTTCAAAGAATTTTTTTGCTTGTTGCTCGTTTTTTTTCAGTCCGGTACCATTCAAGTAGCATTGTGCTATGTCGTTTATGGCCGGTGCATAGTTGTATTTTGCAAGTTCTGCCCATATTGCAATTGCATTCTTGTAACGTTTTTGGTTTTTATAAGCAATGGCAATGTTGTATTGTTTAAGGCAGGCTCTTTCAACCTCGGGATCCATTTTCTGCTCCATGAAGTCTTCGTCGCTTTCAGCCTTTTGGCTTTTATCAACGACTTTTGTCTGTTTTGCACTTTGGGTGTTTATGCGTGTGGCGGTAACAGCATCATTGCTATAGAAGGCTTGCCCATCGCGCCCAGTAATATCCACCCGGAGCATGTTGCATGAGTAGCTGTTGTAGAACTCTACATTTATGGAACCGTCTGTGGCAACTGATAGCTGCGGCTTCCACAATAGTGTGCGTCTGTGCTCTTTCTTGTCGGCAGCAGGCTTTGCACGGCTATAATCGGGTGAATAGAACTGTTTGCTCTCATTGTATCCCTGTATGCTCGTGTAGCGTGTTGTGCCGTATGTGTTTGCAAGGTCGGGGACTATGCCGGTGGCTTTCTCTTCATCGCTGTATGGAATGAGGCAGGCTACATAGTTGGGGTGTTTGGGGTCTGTCAGTCTCAGCGAATAGTTGAAAGTCTCGGGTAATGGGAAACCATCTACACCCGTGGCGTTGGAGACATAGTGTTGCGAGTAAAATCCCAAATAGAATTTCTGTAATGGTGTTTTATTGTCAAGTGCATTTGCAAGTGGTGACCAATATGTATATGTGTTCTCAAATTGCTCGCGGGTTTTTGCATCGCTTCTTATAATCAACTCTTTGAAGTTCATCATCTTCTCGGCGTCGGCTCTCCCGTGCAGGTATTCCATGTCCGGGGTGGGCACGCTGTTTGAGTCGTATAGCCCTTTTACCACCATCAACTGCACCCAATATGCCCAGTTATAGTTGTGGCGTCTCATAGCACTGGTAACAATATCTGATGCTGTGAGAGAGTTTCTGTACTCCTCGGTTATAGGGGTGCTGCTATTGGTTGATAAAGTATCTTGCGAGTTGATGTATCTGGTATATCCAATATATTTCTTAAATCCGAGGGGAATATTTTCGTCTCTGGCGTTTATTATCCCCGATGGTGATACATTGTTGAGTAGATTAAAGTGGTGTGATGCCGAATCGTTCTCTATTGCCTCTGCTGCTCTAATCTCCAACTTGTTTTCCATCTCCTTTAGTGTCTCATTGTAGATATTATCCTTGAATGTGGCAAAGTCCTTGAGATAGGTTACATCTTGTGCATACTCCCACTCGTCGAGGAAGTTAAAGCGCATCTCGCTGTGTGGCGGTCGCGATTTTGCCTCTTTCTTGGCATCTCTCACAACCTCAATCTGTGATAGCATAAATTCAAACGGGCTCAGTTGTACAAGGCTGTTGCTGCTGTTTGCCTCCTCCCTGCTGATAGGTACACCGGTGTTGCGCTCCCAGTAATCGTAGAGGCGGAATCCGGGTGAAAAGTAGCGGTCGAGCGCAAAACTGTATTTCAAATTATCGTTTTGTTTTAATGTGGTTTGCGGTTGCAGTGCAGCTATTCGTTTGCCATAAAAATCATTTGTTTCCACAATAAACTCTCCAAGGCTGTCGGTGCGGAAGGTGTATGACGAGTTGATTTTGCCGTCATACGAGATTATAAACTGTGTGAGATTGTTGCTTTGCGGTATAAGATTCACCTCGTCTATGCTGCCCATCTTTGTGCTTCTGTTTTTTCTGAAAAAAGCACCCTTGAGGGTTATTCCCCGTTCAATGGGCTGCAATTTGCTGAACTTGGTCTGCGTGAGTTTGCTCCAATCGTAAGCTGTCCAGCCGTTTGTAAGCATCACAAGGTCGAGATTTTCTTTGCGTTTTGTGTTGTTCCTGTCAAAATATTGTGCAGCATCGGGTATGTAGCCTCTAAGCTCGGAACCAAGTAGCAGATATGTGTAAATATTATATTCCCATGATGTTTGTACATGTCCTGCAATGTCGCTCACAGCCAGCGACAGGTTGGCATTGGCAGGAATGGGTTTGCCGTCCTCGCGTGCTACGTTAAGTGTAATCTTTTCGTATGGTGCGAGCGAAAGTTCGTCGATAGCCTCGTTGTTGCCCTTGACAACTAATTTTATGGTGCTGCGGTCGTTCTTTTGCACGCTATCGTGCATGATGAAGAAACAACGCTCGGCAAGAGGCGTTCTTCCGTTGAAAACGATAGCTTTGTTCACACCTTCGGGAAGCTCTTTTTTGTTTATGGTAAAGGTTTTGATGTTTTCATCGGCAGATATCTTTTTGTAATATCCCATAGCCCCGCGGTACAGAATGCTGAACGCATGCTCCTCTTTTTCGGTGTAGTTGCTTTTTACCATGATGTTTACGCTGTCTTTACTCTCGGATACAGCAATAACCACACCCTCTTCTTCTATCTCGGGGAGATTGAACTCGAACTTCTCTGTTTTCTCTTTCTTGTTTTTTGATGTAACTGCTGCGCGGTATTTTACACCTGCTTGTGGGGTTATTTCAAAAGTTCCTTTGCCTAAGTGGGTCGGGGTAGTGGTGAGCAGTTTATTGCCATTGGCATATATGGTTATCTCTTCTTTGAGGAAATCACCTTCCAATCCTCGCAATTCGTATGCAACTTTGCTTGTGATTCCGGCAACAAGATGCCCGCCCTCGGGGTAGAATTTAAGTTCCACATCGGGTAGTTCGGAACTCACCCACTCTCCGTTGCGCATGAATCCGCGTTTGCGGTCGAGCATGTTTTTGAAATCCCAGTTGTCGCCGTTCACTTTATCGAAAATGGGGAACACGCGGCTGAAGATGGCTTCTTCCCCCCAGTTAAGCAAGTAACGTGTATATGCACGAATCTCATAATATCCCGATAACAGCAACGGGTTCAAGTTAAATTCTCCGTAGCAGCAACCATCTTCGTCAATCTTGTATTTCTTTGTCTCCACAATATACCCCTCGGGCGCCACAAGCTCAACATACAAAACTTTGCTGGGGGTTGTTATGCGGTCGTTTGTACCATAGCTTACATAAGCCTTGAACCACATGCTTTCGCCCAAATAGTATGCGCTATTGTCGAAATGAAGATATACTCGTTCCTGTTGCATGGTGTGCCCCACCTGCAAAGCTCTTTTTGCAGCATCGTCGTTGGGTGACTGGGCGTGTGTTGCTGTTACAGCAAAAATTGCGAACAGAATGAATATAGCTTTTTTCATATGTATCTATAGCTGTTTTTAAGACAAAGCCTGCCCGCGGGCAGGCTTTGTCTGGATATGTTCTTAATTATTTTACAGGGCTTATACGCAGTTTATAAGTCATAGGTTGGTTGGGCACGCAGTAGATGGGCATTGTACCTACATCTGCGCCGCACGATGCGTTACCGATACCACGCATAAAGGCATCGAGGTGAAGCACTGTGTAGGGGCGGGGTGTAAGTTCCCACATGTGTTGCCCGTCCATGAGGTCTTTGTCGGTGAATTGCAGAGCCGAGAAACTAACCTTACCCTCTGTCTCTATCTTTATACCCTCGCCCTTGTCGTTGGTGAGAGTGAGTTCGCGCAATCCCTCGCGGCTGCCTGTGCTCTGCGGTTTTACATAACGCTCGGGCATCTGAGCAACAGTGGTAGAGTAGCGTCCTACCAGTACGCCGTCTATGCGGTCATTACTATTCTCCCATGGTCCATAAGCGTAGTAGTTTACATTGTGCAGAGTGGAATCAATGCCACAAACAAGACCTGCACGGCGTAGCTCGGTTGTGTGGGGAATGAACTTTGCATCTACATCTATGAAACCTTGTGGATAGATGGTGTAGTTTATTTCAGTGTCGCACAATGAACCTTTGCGGGTTGTCTTAACAACGGTGTTGCCATCAACATTCTCCACGGTACATGTTCCCTTTGCCTCCAAGCCATTGGTTGTGTAGGGGTATTTGTCGTTCTCTATCCAGCGGTGGTTGTCATAGAGGAATCCCTCGCCGGCAGCAATAACATCTTTGCCGTTGAAAGCAAGGTTGGTCATACGTCCTGTTTCGGGGTCGAATGTAACGGAAATCTTGCTGTTGCCTATTTTAATCTCGTGCAAGGCTGATGTTTGCATGAGAGCTTCGCCTTTGGGTGTTACTGTAGCCAAGGGCGCACGCTCAACAAGTGTATATTGCTTGATTGCCACCTCATGACCGGCCTTTGCATACAACTGTGCCGCGCGGTGTACAACTCGCAGGTTGAGCATTGTCTCAATACCGTTTTTCTCGGCTTTTTCAATGGCAGCCTTTGAGATTTTTAATGTTAAAGTAACCTCTTCACCCGATGCGGCTGCGGGCAGTTTGCATTTTTTAGTACTTGCAACCTTGCCGTTCTTCATCACCTCGTATATGAGGTCGAACTCGTTAAGGTTTGTGAAGTTGTATGTGTTTTTAATCTTAATGGTTGCGGTGTTTTTCTTCTTATCGACACCCTCCAAAGAGAATTTGATGAACTGGTGTGCAGCCTTCACCTCTTTGAGCTTGGCACTCTCGTGGCGTGTAGCGGGTATTATACCATTGCTGCAGAAGTTGCCTTGGTGGGGGCCCGGATAGTCGTAACCGGTGTGCAAGCGGAAAATGCTGTCCTTTATCTCCTGCGGGTCATAAATAGCCTGGTCCACCCAGTCCCAGATGCAACCGCCGATGCATGAATTTGAGTTCTCAATGTGCTCCCAATATTCGCGCAGGTTACCAATGGCGTTACCCATTGCATGTGCATACTCGCAGATGAACATGGGCTTGTCGAGGTTGTTGGTGTTCTGTTTCATCCAAGCCTGTCCGGGGTACATCTTTGAATAGAAGTCGGAGAAACGGCCACCACCGTAATTGCCATTGCTGCGGGTTCCCTCATAGTGAACAGGGCGGTTATCGAGTTTATAAGCTGCATCGTAGCAGGGACCGAAGTTGTTTCCGTTACCCGCCTCGTTACCCAAGCTCCACATAACAACGCTGGGGTGGTTGCGGTCGCGCAACACCATGCGGTCGATGCGGTCAACGAATGAAGGTATCCACGATTCGCGATCCGAGATTGTTTGGTTTGCGTGGTTTTCAAGGTCTGCCTCATCGCAGCAGTAGAGACCATAGTAGTCGAACATTGCATACATGCGTGCAGCATTGGGATAGTGGCTGGTGCGTATTGTATTTATGTTGTTCTGTTTCATGAGGAATACATCCTGCAACATTGATTCCGTTGTTACGGCACGTCCATAGAGCGGGTGTGTGTCGTGGCGGTTCACGCCTTTGAAGAATACACGCTCGCCGTTGATATAAACGATGGAATTCTTAATCTCAATATCGCGGAAACCATATTTTGTTGAGAATGCCATCTCCTCGTTGCCCTGCTCGTCCATCTGCACTACGCGAATGGTGTAGAGGTTGGGCTTCTCGGCACTCCACAGCTTAATGTCGTTTACTTTCAGTGTTGCCGAAACCTCGGGAGCTGCAATCTTCGCCTTCATTGCCTGCTTGATGGTGTCGGCAGCAACAAGGTTGTTGTTTGTGTCGTAGAGTGCCACCTTAATCTGCTTGCCTTCGGGGCAGAAGTCGCGGTTGTCTATTGTCAGTTGCACATTCACGGTCGCATTTTTACGATCGCTATCGAGTGTGCTTGTGATATAATGGTCGCGCACGGCAGCTTTGGGTACATTGTAGAGATATACGTCGCGGAAAATACCACTCATGCGGAACATATCCTGGCACTCAAGATAAGAACCATCGCTCCAACGGAATACTTGAACAGCAAGTTTGTTATCGCCCTTCTTCAAGTATTTTGTTATGTCAAATTCTGCATCATTGTTTGCACCCTGTGTGTATCCTACATACTCGCCGTTGAGCCAAACAAAGGCAGCTGAGTATATACCGCCGAAGTGAATGAATGTGCGACGACCGTCCCAATTAGCCGGAACCTCGAATGTACGCACATATGAGCCTACGGGGTTTATACCATAGTTCTTGCCACCGTCGTTATAGTATGGGCGTGCTTTAATTGCCGGGGGAGTGTTGGCGTGGGGGTACTCCACGTTGCAGTAGATGGGTTTGTCGTATCCGTGCATCTCCCAGTTTGAGGGAACAGGAATCTCGTCCCACGCATTAACATCGTAATCCTCTTTGTAGAAGTCCAGAGGACGCTGTGAGGGTTCCGAAACAAGGTTGAACTTCCATGTACCGTTGAGGCTCTGGAAACGGCTGTTCACGGGCACTGTCCATGGTGTTGCATAATATGCCGCATCGGCAAGCATTGCAGCTTCGTTGTCATAGGGCATATATGTTGCGTGTCCGCGCTCCTTGTTCTCCTCGAAACGTGTCTCGTCCTCCCAGTAAGGCGATTCTATTTTGGGCTTCTCCACCTGCTCGAATGTGAACCAGGAGTTCTTGTCATCGGCATTGAAGGGGACAAGCTTCATCTGCCCGTTTATGAGGCTGTACATCTTGTCTGCCTTTCCTTTTGAGATAATCTGATATGTACCTTTGTTGTTTTTTACGGGCTCAAATGCGAATTTTGCATTGTTCCAAATACCTGTTACAGCAGGCCATTGCAAGAGATAGTCGATAGATGCGTTGCCACCGCCATCGTCAAAATTCTGTGCAAAATAGGCGTTTTCCACTGCGAATGTAAAGAGGTCGATAGTCTTTATGCTCCAATACTGTCCGCGGTTCTCGGTGTTTACCGCCTCGCTCACGATGCGTGCATTGTTCTCGCCCGAATCACCGTTTCCAAGCACGAGGCTGTTGTCGGCTGCAGAGCGTATGCGATATGTGAGGTTATCGTCGAAACCTGCAAAATCCGATTCTGTGATAGTGAACTGCGCAGCGGGAGTTTTTGCTGCTTTATCTTTTGCAATGAGCACGATGCTGCCATCTTTCTCTTTCATGGCTGCAAGAGTGGGGCTGTTGGTGGGGATAAGGAGACCACCCTCATATTTCCACAACTGTGCCTCGTCGGAACCGTTGTTCTCGCCAAGCTCCACTCTGTTGCCTGCTGCGCGCATGGCATTGTTGGTTATGGGGTTGATTATGCGCCAACTGCCCGAAAGTTCCGAAATCTTCCAATATTGTGCGGCGTTGCGCTCCTCATAATCGGTTGTTCCCACTTTGTTGCCCTTCTTTTCATAGACAACATTTTGCTTTTTCCCTTGTGTGTAGATGTGGTACAATTTCCCTTTTTCGAACTGTACCTGTGCAAAGCTGCATACTGTTGCAAAAAGTGCAACGAAAGTGAGCAGCAGGCTGCGGTTGATGAGTTTTGGCATAGTTATTTATTTTAAGTTTATACATTAGCATATTTACCGCAAATGTAATTAAAAAAATGTTATCACCCAATAAGATATGTAAATATAGATGTCGGAGTGTGCCAAATTTTAAGTAATTATAACAACTATATAATTTGTTGTTGTGAAAATGTTGCTATTTTTGCAGTAAATCTCTAATATATCTGCACTTGCAGTAAATGGTATTGTAGCAAATGATTATTGTATGAAGAAAAATAAATTTTTATATACCGACTTGTGCCTGATTCCGTTATTCGTGGCTATTGTTTTTACAGGAGTAAAATTACATGTTGGTCCGTTCGCTTCTCACGACGAGTGGCATAATTGGGCAGTGGCTCATGTTGCGGCAGGGGTGTTCTTTCTCGTTGCGGGTATAATTCATATAAAACAACATTGGGCTTGGTACAAGGCACTTGTAAAGAAAATTGGTAATAAGAGCCGCGTTACAATTCTGTTGTCTTTGCTTTTTATTTTTGAGGCAGTAACGGGTATTCTGCTTATCTCTGTGGTAGAGGGTGGTGGCAGTGGTATCGGTCTGTGGCATTTTGTGCTGGGGCTTGCCATGGCTGTTTTTGGTCTGTGGCACATAGTGGCGAGGTTTAAGATAATTATTAAATGGTTGAAATAATATGACAACGAACAGGGCTCGCATTGCGAGCCCTGTTCGTTGTATGGGTTATGTTGTAAAATTATTTGCCAAATTTTCCACCCATCTTGCCGCCGTTCTTGGCACCATTGCCACCACCTGCGGCAAAGATATTCTCGCCATAGTTTACAGCCTTGAAACCGGCATCTTGTTTGCGGCGGAAGGCAATCTCTATGAGTTTATCCACAAGTGTTCCGAAATTATATCCGCTATATTCCCACAGATAGAACGAGAGCGAGCCGGGAATGGTGTTTATCTCGTTTACAAAAATCTTGCCGGTTGCCTCATCTATAATAAAGTCGATTCGTGCAACACCATCGCATGAGAGTGCACGGAATGTGTCGCATGCTGCTTTCTGTATAAAATCAGTGCTCTCCTTGGGCAGGTTTGCCGGTATCTCTCGTACTGTGGATTGCATGCCTTGGCTCTGTTTGCCGCCTCCGTTCATGTACTTATCTTGGTACGACAATATCTCTCCGCTGCGCACCGGTACCTCGCACACCGATGGTTCGCACTCGTAATAATTGCCCAGCACGGCGCAGTTTACTTCTTTTAGTTTTTGTACATATTTTTCAATAATTATACGGCTTGTAAAAGAGATTGCGTAATCTACTGCATCGATAAACTCTTCGCGGTTGTGTGCAGCACGAATACCTACGCTGGAGCCACTGTTGGCGGGCTTTACAATAACAGGGTAGCCGAGTTTCTCCTCAACCATTGCTATGGTGCTCTCCTGTTTGTCGCTCCACTCCTTGTCGCTGAACCAGCAGTAGTCTATCACGGGAATTCCGCACTCTTTGAGAATCATTTTCATTGTGATTTTATCCATTCCGTTTGCCGATGCAAGTGTGTTGCAACCTGTGTAGGGGATGCCGGAGAACTCCATTACTCCTTGGAAAGTACCATCCTCGCAGTTGGTGCCGTGCAGGGCAGGGAGTATTACATCGAGTTTTGTAACTATCTCTTTTTGGAAGAATCCTTTTTTGCAACGATAGAGGTTGGTGTCGCCGTAAATGGGGCGCATATATACCTCCTCGCACATTGATAGCAGTTTTTTTGTGTCGCGGTAGTTGGCTACGTTAAAGAGGGCGTCGCCAGTGTACCAATTACCTGCTTTTGTAATGTATATGGGGGTAATGTCATATTTCTCTCTGTCCATTGCCGCCATAGCCTGGTTGGCTGTGATTACTGAAATCTCATTTTCAACGGAACGTCCGCCAAAAACTACTCCTACATTTATTTTCATTGTTCTATATATATTTGATTGTTATTGTCTATGGTTATATGTACTGTGTAAATTGCCTGTGGGTTATCTGAAATTGTCGGGTTTATCGTTGATTCGCTTTGCTTTTCGCGACCCGCCCTGCATCACCTTTGGCGATGCTACATGCGACTATTCGCTGCAAAACTCGTCTATAATTTGCCGATAACTTACTTAAAGTTATCAGGCAAATCATTCTCGTAAAGCACAACATCGCCGGCTTTTAGTATTGTTGCAAGATGTGCGTGTGCGTGGTTGAGCGAGTCGGCAAGAAAATATCTGTCGCTTCCCATCTTGCCTTTTTCTATGCCCTCTTTTATAGCTTCACGGTTGGTCTGGTTTACCACTATTGCATAGTCGGCACAACGGGCAATCTCCTCGCCTAATCCTCGGTTGGCTTCAGCCTGCTTTGCACCCATCTCCACAAAACCGGGGGTGATGATTATGCGCTTGTTACCTTCTCCCACTGCAAAGTTACGCAGAACATTGAGTGCCATTTTTGCTCCTTGCGGGTTGGAGTTATAGGCATCGTCGAGCACTGTAACGCCGCCCGAATTGCGCATTGAGAGGCGGTGCTCCACCGGTTGCAGACGTGCAATGGCATTTTTCTGCTTTTGTACAGGCACCAGCAAATGGTTGGCTGCGGCTATTGAACCTATTATATTGAGCAGATTACCCTCGCCCAAGAGGCGGCTGCTGTATTGCTCCTCGCTTTCTTCGGTGCGGAGTTTGAATGAAAGCCCTCCTGCCCCATACTGTACATCTGTTGCGCGGTAGCAGGCATCGCTGCTGGTGCCGTATGTTATAACCTTGCAGTGGCTTGTTATCTTTTTGTAGCTCTTAATATAAGGAGAGTCGGTGTTTATGATGCCAAGTCCATTTGCGGGGAGCGAGTTTATAAGCTCAAACTTTGTGTCTTGTATGTTCTCTACGCTCTTGAAAGTTTCCAGGTGCATCTCGCCCACGGCTGTAACGATTCCTATTGCGGGGTGAACAAGGTCGCAAATCTCCTTAATGTCGTTCCGTTGCTTTGCGCCCATCTCCACGATGAATACCTGATGATAGGGACGCAACTGTTCGCGTATGGTGCGTATGACACCCAGCAGAGTATTGAAATTTCCGGGGGTAACAAGTACGTTGTATTTCTCGGCAAGGATATTTGCAAGATAGTTCTTTGTACTGGTTTTTCCAAAACTTCCCGTGACTCCTATTATAATGAGATTCTTGTTGCTCTCTATAATTCTCTTGGCATCGTTGTAGTAGTTACGGTTAATCCCTTTCTCAATGGGTGTGTTAATGAAATTGGCTGCAAGCATCACTCCGTCGGATAGTAGAATGAGCACTGTGGCTGTGATTGTTGCGGCTGCCGGGCTCAATATCGCTACTATGGCAACAATAATTGCATAGAGCAACAGGGTGGTGGTATATAACCTCACAACCCTTTTGGTAAACACAAGCGGTGTTTTTTGTTGTTTCTGTTTTCCCGCTTTTCCTTTTATAACTATAAAAAGGAGGGCTACAGCAACGGCTGCCAGTGCAATTATGGGACCGGGCAATAATGTGCAGAATAGCAATATAAGCGCAATTATGCGGTTTATTCCAAAGATGTTGCCTTGTCCCAGCCATCGCATGTAACGGCTGTAACGATATGAACTGAGCTGGAACATGTGTATATCGTGCTTTGCCGAGATTGTTCCAAAAAATATTGCACAGAGCAGGAGTGTGGATATAATGATATATAAATTCATAATCTTATGCTATCTTGAAAAAACTTTTCATAACTTGTGTAAAGAGCCCCTGATTCTCGAGAAACGAAAAGTGCCCGGTTCCATGTGCTATCACTAATCCTGCATCGGGGATTAGTTTTTCCATTGTCTTTGCATCGGATAATGGGGTTGCAGTGTCCATATTACCCCAGAACAGCAGTGTGGGCGCTGAAATTCTTGGCAACAGGTGCGTGAGGTCCTCGTTTACCACTTTTGAGAGTATGGCACGCATCTTTGGCGACGCGTTGTTGTAGTCGGCAGAGCCGGCTCCTTTACGGCGCTTCTCAATAATTGCATCAGCCTTTTTCTTGGGCAAGAATGTGTAACACAGCCACTTTAACAGCTTGAAGGTATATACTTTATAATAATATTTGAACGGTCGTTTAGGCTTTATTCCTGCAGCATCTACAAGTACTACGCGGCTTGTTTTGTTGCGCGATGCGTATATGATGCTGATGCGTCCTCCAAAAGAGTGCCCCACAAGCGCGGGGTGTTGCAGATTGTTGTCTTTTGCAAAACTCTCAACCATGCGGGTGTACTCTTCGGTACCCCACACTGCATCTGGTTCCTGTGATGCTCCAAAGCCCGGGAAATCAAAATTAAATACTTTGTATTGAGTGGCAAGCACGGCTTGCAGGTGCTTGAAAATCTCATTGCTGCATCCCCAGCCATGAAGCAATAGCACAGGCTCTCCCTCGCCTGCAACCTCAATGTTTATATCGATATTGTCGTATCTGTATTTCATATTCATGAATCTTGCCGTTTTGCGACAAAATAAATTCTTTCGCGAAGATAATGAATATTATTTATATAAATGATTTATGTTTTTATAAATAATTGTGAGAGGTAACAAAAAATTCGGTTACAGCCGCGGCTGTAACCGAATTTTTTATTGTTGCATATATCCCGATTAGAACTTTATGCAGTTTAGGTGTTTATCAACAATTACACCGTTTGTGGCCTTGATGTTGAACTTGACATTCTTCTTAGCCTTGAGCGTAACCTTTGCAAGTGTGCAGTTGCCGCCAATTGTGCTCTGGTTGCCCTCGTTGATGAATGTGGGGTAAACAGCTGTCTCGCCGTTGCTGTGCAGACGGTTCTTGCTGTAGTTGCTCATATTGCCAGTCTCCCCAGCCTCGATGCCCACATACTCATACTCTGCGGGGTTGTAGGGGAGTGAAAGTCCGAATGCATTTACATTGGCAAGTCCCTCGCCGCTGATTGTGATTACAACCTCCTCGCCCGCCTTGTAGTTCTTCTTCTCTGCTGCGATGGTGATGTTACCGGCAATGGTGTTCTCGGCGCTCTCATATACGCCGTCGCCAATGCGTGTCGCTGCAACAGAGATGTCGTAAGCGTCAATAAGACCGTTTTCGTTTACATCACCTATGCTCACATACTCAAAGTCGCTGTCGCTCTTGCGCAAACCATTATAGTTGAGGTATGATGTGAGATCGTTCTCATCAATCTTCTTGTCCTTGTTTATGTCACCCGAGAGGAATGAATCGCTGCCGGGAACCTTGAATATATACATCTCGCGGCCCGAACCGAAGTTGCCCACAGCCTCGCTCACATGAATTTTTATAAAGCGTGCTTTGGGGTTGCCCTCGAATGTAAATACCTTGGTGTCGGGTGTGCGCTCCCAGTTTACAGCAACGGGCTCGCTCCAGTTCTCTTTGTTGGTGCTGTAGCTGATGGTTGCCTTTGTGATGGTACCATTGCTGGCATCCTCGCGGCCCAGATAGTGCAGTTTGTCGAGTGTAGAGAGACCGTTGAGGTCGATTACAAGGTCGAATGGAATCGCGTTCACGCCATATGCGGTGTGCCATATGTTGCCCTCCTCGAAGTCGAAGAGACGGTTGGGTCCCTGACCACCCTGGTTAGCGCAGGTTGTTGTGGCGGTAACGCCTGTGAGTGCCCACTCGAGCGGGTTGCTCTTTGTGGTGCTCTCTATTGTGGTCCACTCCGATGTACCGGTCTTGTTTACAGCGCGCAGGTTGAACTTGTATGTTGTCACGGGTGTCAAATCCTCGAACAACAGGCTTGTCTCTTTGATGGTGCTGTAGATGCGACCCTCGAACTCAATTTCGTAGTAGTCGGCATTTGCTACCTTCTCCCAAGTGGGTGTCAGGGTGTATGCCTGGCAATTCTCGTCGGTAACGGTTGCCTTGGGAGCCACGAGTGCGCCCTCGCTTGCAAGCAGTGTGCTTGCTATGTTCAATTCGTGGCCTTTGATGTTGAGAACGGTTGCATTGGCGGTAACATCGCTCTTCGCAATCTTCACCATTATAACAGGGTTCTTTGCGATTTCAACCTTCTCAAACTCGCTACCCTTTGTGGCAAAACGGTTGAGGTTGGGTGCTGCGTCGTAGAACCATACGTTCTCGCCGTTGTTGAAATCCTCGATGCTGTTTACCTGGGCGAGTTTCACGCTCTTCTTGCCCACCTTGGCAGCCACCTTCTTGGGTGCGACGCTTGCGTTTACGCGGAAGATTGTAGTCTTCTCCTTTACAAAACCGTTAAAGTCGCCCTCGGTGGGGTTTACGGTAACGGTTACGTTGCCCTTGGCATCGCGGCACTGCTCAATGTGTGTGGTTGCGAATTCTCCTGCGCGGTAGAGCTCGGTAACACCGTCGTCGTCATACTCGGTGAATGATGTTGCGCCTGCGGGGTATATGTCGTATATGCGCAGTGCCTTGTCAATATCCTTTACGTTGTTGTTGGGGTTGGTCATAGGTATGATTGCACCCGCCTTAACGAATACGGGAAGTTTCCACAATGGAGCATCGAAATTGTTGATTACGCGGCCACCCTCATACTTCTCGCCAGTGTACCAATCGTACCAGTCGCCCTCGGGCAAGTATATGTTGTTGCGGATATCGTTGCCATTCTTGTCCATTGCGGTTTCTTGGTAGATAGGTGCAACAAGGAAACTGGGACCATACATATATTGGTAGCGTGTTGCTGTGCCCATTGTGTAGGCATTTGCCTCGTCCTCGAGGAACATTGCGCGTACCATAGGCTTGCCATCGACAGCCTCGCGTGCGATGCTGTATGTATAGGGCATAAGCTCTGCCTTCATCTTCATATATGAGCGGTTGATTGATGTGGCGGGCTCGCCAAGGGCGTGGGGATACTTCTCGTTAGAGCCCCAGCCGTCCATATTAAGCATCATAGGTGTAAAAACTTTCCATTGGTACTCGCGCACGAATACGGGAGTGTTCTTTCCGCCGAAAATACCATCGACATCTGATGTGATGTTGGGCTGTCCCGAAAGTCCCGAACCTATGAATGTGGGGATATGGAATCGGATATATTCCCACTCGCCACCGGTTTGGTCGCCGCTCCATATTGTAGCATAGCGCTGTGTGCCTGCCCAGCCGTCGCACGAGATTATATAAGGACGTGCATTGCTACCATAATAGGTCATAATGCCGGCAGCATCGGTAACGCCACGGAGTCCGAAAGAGTAACCGGGACCCACCCAGGCAACGTCGGTCTTGAGAACGCGTACACCGGCATCGCGCACCTCCTTTACAAGGTCGCGTTGCAGGAGTGCGCTTACCCCCTCGCGAGGCATAAGGTTCGACTCGGTCCACAAACCAATCTCCACACCTTTTGCGCGTGCATATTCGCCGAACTCTTTAAGGTTTTGCACGTTGCCTTCAAGGGTCTCCGTTTGACCGTAACCAGCTCCGTAACCATCGTTGGGGAGGAACCAGCCAAGGGGCATATCCTGGTTTAGGTAGCGATCTACTGCGGCACGAGCAGAGAACTGATAATTGTTCTTCTCGCCATTTAGTGACTCCTTGGTGCCGCCATTGTCGGTCTGGCTCTCCTTGTATCGCTTGCCATCCTCGTAGAGCATGCCGTTGCCGTCTTTGCTCTCTGTCCAATAGTCGCGGTTGTATGCGTTAAGGTGGCCCATATAGAAACCGAACTTAGGCATAAGAACCGGGTTGCCGGTGAGCTGGTAGAAATCGTTCAAAAGGGCAATGCCACAGTTGTTTATCATAAAGAAAACATCGAGGTAATCGGTCTCGTGCATCAGAGTTACTACGCCCTCCTCGGCTGCTGCAAAATCGTATATACCCTTTTTGAATGTGTGCCACATGAAGCCATAGCCGCCTGTTGACCAAAAGAAGGGGTTGGGTGATGCTACGCCGCCGTCAACCCAGCTGCTTTGGTTCTCGATGTCTATTTTCTTGCCTTTGTGCGAGAAACGGCCGTTCTGCACACCGCCGCCATAGAAATATTCTTCGGGGTTTGCTTTCAGAGTGAGTGTGGTTTTTGCATTTTTGAACAGGGCAGGAGCAATTTCCTCAAAAGCTACCTTGCCTGTTGCAAGGTTCTTCACCTTCATTGTACCGCTCTTTTTGCATATTGCAACCTCAATTTCGGCTGTGGTGATGGTGTAGCACTTGTCACACTCACTTACCTCTACCTTTGATACCGCCTTGCGGGGGTTGTCCACAAGGATTTTGGCCTGGGGGTTGGCAACGGGGTCACGCAAAATGCCGCCGTTGTTATCGCGGAACAAGCGGAAGATGTTCTCGCCATAGAAATCAAGCGTTACTCGTTGCTTGTTGCTCAAGTTGAGCTCCACTGTGGTGGGGTTGATTTTTACCACCTTGTCGATGGTTGTCCCGTCGTTTGCAGGAGCGGCTTGCAGTTGCGCGCCTTGTGCAAAAAGCATAAGTGCAGCAAGAGCAAAAGCCTTGATTTTGCAGCTTTTAATGTTCATAGTTATAAGATTTATTGAATTATATTTATTCGTGGCTACTTTGCGCCATGGCGCAGAATGTCAATATTCTGCAAATTTATAAAAATATATGTTATCTATGAAATTATTTTTTTTGAATTAATTGTGTGCGTGCGCAATAACTGCAATTTATCGTTATTTTTTTATGTTTATAATAATTTGAGTTATCTTCGCCTTGTTTTTGCAGAATTTTAAGATAAAGATGATATATCCCCGTAATTTTGAGAGTAAAATAGAGTTTGATGTGGTGCGCCGCATGCTGAAAGAACATTGTCTTTGTTCTCTTGGACGTGAGAGGGTTGATGAGTTGGTTTTTATGACCGATTTTGATACTATTGTTACACGGCTCACCGAAACCGAGGAGTTTGTGCGCATCTTGCAGGTGGAGCAGGGCTTTCCATCGGATTTTTATTTTGATGTGCGTGAGCCGTTGCAGCGCATACGCATAGAAGGAATGTATATGAGTGCCGATGAGTTGTTTGCGCTACGCCGTTCGCTCGACACTATCGGGCGCATATTGTCATTGTTGCGCAAGCAGAATGGTGAAAATTCCGATGGAGATGATAATCCTCTTTATCCTTCGTTGCGCAGCCTTGCAGGCGATGTTGAGAATTTTCCGGCAATTATACACGCCATTGACGCCATTATAGATAAATTTGGTGCGGTGAAGGATAGCGCATCGCCCGTGTTGGCGCGTATCCGCGGCGAGCTGGTGCGTACATCCGGCAGTATCTCCCGCACTCTGAATACAATTTTGCGCAGGGCACAAGCCGACGGGCTTGTGGAGAAAGATGCTGCGCCCACCTTCCGTGACGGGCGTTTGGTTATTCCCGTTGCTCCGGCGCTTAAACGCAAAATGGGCGGTATTGTGCACGATGAGTCGGCGAGTGGAAAAACTGTGTTCATAGAACCGGCAGAGGTGGTGGAGGCAAATAACCGCATTCGCGAGCTCGAAGCAGAAGAGAAACGTGAGGTTATAGCCATTCTCACAGCCTTTTCGGCTGAATTACGCCCCTCAGTGCCTTCTCTCATGCAGGCTTACGCTTTTTTGGGAGAGATGGATTTTATACGCGCAAAGGCGGAGCTTGCCATTGGCTTTAATGCAATTAAGCCTATTCTGGAAAATAGACCGATGATGGATTGGGGGGCAGCCGTTCACCCCTTGCTGGAATTGTCGTTGCGCAAGCATGGTCGTCGCATGTCACCGCTTGATATTGAGCTTGACGGCGATGGTCGTATTCTCTTGATTTCCGGTCCAAATGCGGGTGGAAAATCTGTTTGCTTGAAAACAGCCGGTCTTTTGCAATATATGTTGCAGTGTGGTCTTTTGGTGCCGCTGCATGAGCGTAGCCGTGCCGGTCTATTCAAACATCTGTTTATAAATATCGGTGACGAACAGAGCATAGAAGATGACCTCAGTACCTATTCGAGCCATCTGCTCAACATGAAAGTTACGCTCAAGAACTGCGATGAGGATTCGCTCATTCTCATAGATGAGTTTGGTAGCGGAACGGAACCTTTGATTGGTGCAGCAATAGCCGAGGCTTTGCTTAAACGTTTCAATGCCCATGGTGCATTTGGCATCATTACCACCCATTATCAGAATCTGAAACACTTTGCCGACTCTACATCCGGTGTGGTGAATGGTGCCATGCTGTATGACCGAGGTGAGATGCGTCCCCTGTTCCAGTTGCAGATAGGCAACCCCGGTAGCTCATTTGCCGTGGAGATTGCTCGCAAGATAGGTTTACCCGAAGAGGTTATAGAAGATGCCTCGCAGATAGTGGGCAGCGACTATATCCGTTCCGATAAATATTTGCAGGATATTGTGCGCGACAAGCGTTACTGGGAGACCAAACGCAAGAATGTGCATCAGAAAGAGAAAGAACTCGACGAGATGCTGGGCAAGGTGCAAGAGTCCTCCGAAGAATTGAGGAAGAACCGCAAACAGATATTAAAAGATGCCCGCGAGGAGGCCGAGCAGTTGTTGCGCGAGGCTAATGCAAAAATAGAGAATACCATACGCAGCATAGTGGAGGCAAAGGCTGAAAAAGAGAAAACCCGTCAAGCGCGTCAGGAGTTGCGTGATTTTGGAAAAGAACTCGAAGAGTTGGCAAAACAGCAACAACAGATGAAAACCGATCGCGAGGTGGCAAAAATACTTGCCCGTCAAGAGCGCAAGAAGAACGGCAAGAAAGAGAAAAATACACCCTTGCAGCAACAGGGCGATGAACCTCAAAAGAAAAAGCAGATTGTTTTGCAAGCAGGTATGTATGTGCGCATTGAGGGGCAGCAGGCTGTTGGGGAAATTTTGTCAATAAACAGGACAAGCGCAGTGGTGCGTTTCGGGGCTATAAAATCCACTGTCTCCATAAAACGGCTGCAGCCCGCCGATGCACCTAAGGAAGAGGTGCGCAAGGTCTCTTTCCTCACAAGCGAAACTCAGCAACAGATGCATGACAAACGCCTGAATTTCAAATCCGATATAGATATCCGCGGCATGCGTGGCGATGAGGCTGTGCAGGCTGTTACATATTTCCTTGATGATGCCGTGATGTGCGATGTTCATCAACTGCGTGTGTTGCATGGTACCGGTAACGGTATTCTGCGCACTCTTGTGCGACAATATTTGAGCACGGTGCCTTTTGTGCGCACTTTCCACGACGAGCATGTGCAGTTTGGCGGTGCGGGTATCACTGTGATAGAGCTTGATTAAACCAAAAATGACAAAATCCACAGATTTTGTCATTTTTGGTTTTCATTCATTAAGTAAAAATTTTACATTTACATTTACCGTGTAGGTGATTTTTCCAATCTCCACCTGCGGTTCATCGCTTGCGTCTAAGGCTGCGTTTTCTATAGCCATTGTATTGCGTGCCTTGTATAGGCGGGGTTGAGCGCTACCGCTTGAGTATTTGTTGGAATTTATGCTCTGTGCAGCTCCTATGCTTTGTCCGATGGCTTCGGCAAGGTTTGCAGCCTCCTCTTTTGCTTTTATCATTGCCTTTGCGCCCAGCTCTTTATATATTTCATCTTCTTTGCTGTAGTTGGTGCGCACCAGTTGAATATTTGTTATATTGTGAACCTCCAGTTGGCTGATTACCTTTTGCATTGTATCGGCACTGCCCAGCTTCAGCATATATGTTGCGCTGGTGCGTGGGGTTATGTTGCGACGAAAGGCTGTGTAGGTTATTTCGCTGCCCATGTAATTGAGTGTGAGGGATTTTTCAATGTCTATCCCTAAATTCTGCAAGGTTTTTATCATGATGGTTTGCAGCTCCTCAACACTCTGCTTGCCTTTATTGTCTTTCTCATTTATGGTGATGCTCACATACAACTCGTCGGGCGTTACTTTTTTCTCACATGTGCTGTTCTGCATTATGTAAGGGCGATTATCTGCTTGTGCCTGTATGTTTATTGGGGCGGTGGCTGTGATTGCGAGAATTGCAATCAGCAATTTCTTTTTAATCTGTTTCATGGTTTCTGTTTTTTTTTGTTTTGCCTGCAAATTGGGGTTTTTGAAACAAATAAACAAATGATATGCGTTTTTTTCGCCTCTTTTTAACACAATTTGTGTGTCGTGAACATATATTCAGCCTATTTGATGGCGCGTTTCCTGTATTCCAAAGGTGATAATCCGGTCTTCTTTTTGAAAAATGTAGAGAATTGTCCCAGACATTCGAAATGAAGCTGTTCGGCAATGCCTGCAATGCTCATATTTGTGGAATACAACAGCTCTTTTGCTTTTATGAGCTTAAGCTCCTGGCGGTATTGTCCGGGCGATATGCCGCATGTGCGTTTGAACTCCCGGCGGAAGAGCGAGTAGCTGATGTTGAGTGATGCGGCAATATCCTCGAGCGTGTGCCCGCCATTCATATCTTCTTTCATTATGGCTTTTGCTTGATTTATGACGCGGGTCATATAGCTGTCGCCGAAGGTGTGGTTGAGGTTCTCGTAATATACCCTGCCAATAAGGGAGAAGGCGAGCCCGGCTGCCATCTGCTGGTATCCCTTCCGTTCGCTGCTCACAATCTCGAGAATGCGATGGTAGGTGTTTGTTATGTGGTCATCTACCCCTATGCGGAAGATACAATTCTTGAAGGTGAAGAAACCGGCTTTTATTTTGTCGTCTATGATGCTGCCGTTGAAACCAATCCAATGATCGTCCCAGCCTGTTGCAGGGTCGGGTGCAAAGGAGTGCCACTCGCCGGGGAAGAGCATGAACATTGTGCCGGCTTCAATTTTTGTCTTAGAGCAAGATGCGCTTTCAAAATACCCGCTTCCACGGGTGATATATATGAGCTGGTATTCGTTGAGCACACGTCGTCCCTCTGCCGAGAATTTATAGGCGTCGGGGTGTGCAGAGAGGTCGTACCCCTCTCCTGCGTCAATGTGCCGGAATCCCACCGTGCTTACTGCCAATCCCCACGACTTGTCTCTGGGTGATATTTGCAGGTATTTGCACTGTTCAATTTTGGTCTTATTTTCAATAGCTTTTTCTTCTTTCATCTTCTTTCAGGTGTTGTTGTAGTAAAGTGGGTGGTGTTTTTCACAAAGAAAATAAAAAAGTTTATATAATTGTTAATTTATGCAATATTTTTTTGAAAAAACTTAAACAATATCTCCTCTTTTTTGCTTTAATCCTTATATATAATGGAGGTGGCTGTTCTTGTTGTGTGGTGTTGGGGTCGAAAAACATTTCTTATGTTTTGTTTGTTTCTCTCTCTGTAAACTTTCAAACAAATAAAATTATGAAAAAACTTTTAAAGGCAACAATGGTTTTTGTTTGCGCATGCCTGACATGCTCGGCAGTTGGCGCACAGGATTGGGTGAAGCCAAAAGATGAACCCGTCTCATTAATTTGTATCAGCGAGACAATAAATGAGGCTCCCGATGTGGTGGAGATTTTCCAAACTACTCAGAGCAATTATTATCACGACCCTCGTGCTCCGCGCTTTGTGCTTGTCGATCAGCAAGGCAAGTGGGGACTGGGTATCGGTGGTTATTTGCAGACTACATTTGAGTATGACTTTGGTGGCTCTGTGGATAATGTTGATTTTCTGCCATCGGCAATAGACAGGAGCGGTGTCTCGTCGAGCCAGTATCAGATGGATATGACAAGCTCTACGATTTTTATGAAATTGGTGGGGCGAAGCAGTATCTTTGGCGATTTTTATGTTTTTACATCGGGTAACTGGCGTGGCGATGGTGATGACTTCCGTCTGCACAATATGTATATGAGTACAAAATATTTGACATTTGGTTACACCACAGGTGCTTTTATGGATCTTGAGGCTTGCCCCGTTACGGTTGATTATGGCGGTCCTTGCGGTATGGCATTCTATCGTACTACACAGTTGCGCCTTAAATATGCTTTTGATTGGGGGCTCTCTATGGGCATGGGTATTGAGGCTTCAAAGCCCGAAGGCACAAATACCGAGTTCTCCAATATCACCAGCCAGCGTATGCCTAATATCCCGGTGTATGTACAATATGATTTCAACCCCAATAATCATATTCGTGTAGCAGGAGTTGTGCGCAATCTTTCCTATCGCAACAATGTAACAGGTGACAAGCATAATAAGTATGCTTGGGGCGTACAGGCGAGTTTGCTGGGTACATTGGGTAAATTGCAGTTGAAAGGACAATTTACAATGGGTAAAGGCATTGGTTCCTATATAAATAATATCTCGAATGTGGGTGTTGACCTTGTTCCCGCTGCCGAGGAAGGGCGTATGACAATGTTGCGTGCCGATGCATGGTATGTTGGCTTGCAATATAATGTGAGCTCTAAGTTCTTTGCGACAGCAACATATAGCCAAACAACGTTACACTCTAACAGCGGTTATTCTGACGCCTATCCCGGTGCTTATCGTCGCGGGCAATATGTAGTGGCAAATATGTTTTATAATGTAAGCAAGAATATGCAGGTGGGGCTTGAGTTTCTCCATGGCTGGCGTTCCGATTTCAGTGGTGAGAAAGATGGTGCTAACCGTGTAAACCTTGCCGCAAGATATAATTTCTAAAATACCCCAAAACCTTTTTGTTGAAAGCGGGCACCGATACCTATACGATAATCGGTTGCCCGCTTGTAACATTTTGCATTCTGCGAAATGTCCTGCGCTCGCTGTAAAACCTCAAGCAAGCTTGTGTTTCGCTCGCTTGTAACATTTTGGTAACATTTATGTAATAGAGTAGTAATGTTTATTATTGATTTTTGCAAACGAAAAGGTAGCGGGTGGCAGTTTGTGTTTGTTGCGGTCTGCCTGCACGATAAAATCGGAGCATATTAACAATATAAACATATGGAATTATCTTATCTTTTAATCGTTGTATTCTTATTCGTATTGGCTGTCATAGACCTTTGGGTGGGAGTGAGTAACGATGCTGTGAATTTTATCGGTTCGGCAGTGGGCTGCAAGGCAGCTAAGCTGAAACATGTGATTTTTGTTGCTGCGGCAGGTGTGTTCATCGGTGCAGCGTTCAGTAACGGAATGATGGAGGTTGCCCGTAGTGGTATTTTTAATCCTGCAGAGTTCTATTTTTCAGAGGTTATGTGCATTTTCCTTGCCGTTATGGTGAGTGATGTGTTCTTGCTCGACCTCTTCAACTCCCTTGGCTTGCCTACATCTACCACTGTGTCGTTGGTTTTTGAACTTCTTGGTGCTGCATTCATAGTGGCAATAATAAAGATGATAGGCGGTGATACCGATATGAATATTGTGGGGCTGCTTAATACAGATAAGGCTTTGGTGATGATTATCTCAATATTCCTGTCTGTGGCGATAGCCTTTGTGTTTGGTCTCATCGTGCAGTGGATTGCCCGCCTTATATTCACATTCCACTTCCGCAAGAATCTTGGTCGCAAGATAGGCTTGTTTGGCGGTATTGCTGTTACCTCCATTGTCTATTTTATGCTTATAAAAGGACTGAAAGGTACCACTATTGTCCCCGATGTTGTAACTGATTATATCGATAATAATCTGTTTGTTGTTCTTGGGGGCTGTTTCCTGTTTTTTACCATACTGATGCAGTTGCTCCACTTGTGCAAGGTTAATGTGCTCAAGGTGGTAGTGCTTATAGGTACCTTCTCGTTGGCTCTTGCATTTGCCGGCAACGACCTTGTAAACTTTATCGGTGTTACACTTGCCGGGTTCGACTCTTTTATAACTTTCTCATTTAACAACCCTGAATGTCTTGCTGCCGACCAGTTTACTATGGAGTCGCTTGCAGGAGAGGCAAAAACACCTGTGTATTTCTTGTTTGGTGCAGGTGCCATAATGGTGTTTGCTCTGGCAACAAGCAAAAAGGCTTTGAAGGTGTTGCAGACATCTATAGACCTTTCGACACAGAATAACGAAGAGAATGAGATATTCGGAACCTCTCCCATCGCGCGTAATCTAGTGCGTGTTGTTACAAAATTTGCCGATGTTATCGTGAAAACCACTCCGCAGGGCTTGAAGTCGTGGGTGAACAAGCGTTTTGCTCCCATTGAGGAGAGGCAGGATATAGCATTCGACCTTGTACGCGCATCGGTTAATCTGGTACTTGGTGGTTTGCTCATCGCAGTGGGAACATCTTTGAAACTACCTCTTTCTACAACTTATATAACCTTCATGGTTGCCATGGGTAGCTCTCTTGCCGACCGTGCTTGGGGGCGTGAGAGTGCTGTTTATCGTGTAACGGGTGTAATCTCTGTTATCGGCGGCTGGTTTGTTACAGCGGGCGCAGCCTTCATTCTTGGTGCTTTTGTAGCTGCAATAATGTATTATGGCGGTATAATAGCAATGTATGCGATGATTGCGCTTGTAATATATCTGCTTGTTCATAGCCATATAAAATATAATAAAAAGAAGAAAGAGGAGCAGGCCGATGTTACCATGCAGGTTATGTTGCGTAGTGATGATGAGGCTGAGGTGTGGGTCGCTCTCAAAGAACACACTGCAAAAACTCTTTCCTCTTCGCTATCATTCTCGGCTGATACATACAAACGCATGTTTGAGGCTTTTGCAAAAGATTCTTTGCGTCCCTTGAAACTTTCGCTCATAAAGATTGTTGAAGAAAAGGCTATGCTTAAAAAGCAACGCCGTTTGGAGACACGCGGATTGCAGCGCATAGAACAGCAGCTCTCTTTTGAGCGAAGCACATGGTACCACCTCAGTACCAATAGCTGCCAACAGATGCTCAACACCCTCACCCGCATCGGTGAGCCTATGAAAGAGCATGCCGACAATAGCTTCTCTCCTCTTTCAAAGAGTTATATAGAGGAATTCTCGCCATACTGCCGCGATGTGTATAACGTGCTTATGGATATTAACCGCATGGTTGAGAATGGAGATTATTCCAATTCCGAGGAGGTTTCTTCTCGTGCCAAGGAACTCAAACACTCGCTTGCAACTCTGCGTAAGACACAAACAAGGCGCTTGCAGGAAAATAAAGGCAGCCTGCGCCTGGATTTTGAGTACTTGAATCTTATACAGGAGAGCCACGAGCTACTCAGCGAAGTGCGTAACCTGTTGCGTGGTTGCAATAAATATTTTGCACCTTTGAACTGATAATTGCATGATGCTGTAAATTAGTTCATTATATAATTGGCAAAAGGGTAGGTTTCTCCCTTTTGCCAATTTTTTTTGCTCCCTTTCCTTGATTTATAAAATATTTATATATTTTTGTGATAAATTAGCAGTAATACGTTTGGTGAACAAACTTTGTTTGATGCAAAAACAAAACATAATATAAATTAAAAATATCGATTATGGATATTGCGTATCTGTTGGTGGTCGTTTTTATGTTCTCGCTGGCAATCCTTGATTTGACCGTTGGCGTGAGTAACGATGCCGTAAACTTTTTGAGTGCCGCAGTCGGTAGCAAGGCTGCAAAGTTAAAACATGTGTTGTTGGTGGCTGCCCTCGGCGTGTTCATCGGTGCAACATTCAGTAGCGGAATGATGGATGTGGCGCGCCACGGAATATTCGCTCCGCAGTATTTCAGTTTCAGTCAGGTTATGTGTATATATCTGGCTGTGGTTATAAGCGATGTGTTCCTGCTCGATCTCTTCAACTCTCTCGGCTTGCCCACATCTACAACCGTTTCTATGGTGTTTGAGTTGCTTGGCGCTGCATTCATCACTGCGCTCATAAATTCGAGTGCCTCCACAGCCGGTTTCATGCAAATGCTCAATACCGACAAGGCATTGACAATCATTATATCTATTTTCCTTTCTGTGGCAATAGCATTCGTGTTTGGTCTCATTGTACAATGGATAGCGCGTGTGATATTCACATTCCATTATCGTAAAAACCTTTCAAGAAAGATAGGTGTCTTTGGCGGTATTGCTGTTACCTCAATTATATACTTCATGCTCATAAAGGGCTTGAAGGGTAGTGCGTTGGTTTCGGCATCACTCCAGCAGTATATTAACGAGAATACGGTAATAATTCTTCTTGCGGCTTTTGTGTTCTTTACAATATTAATGCAGATATTGCATTGGTGCAAGGTTAATGTGCTTAAGGTTGTTGTGCTCATAGGTACATTCTCCTTGGCGTTTGCTTTTGCCGGTAACGACCTTGTAAACTTTATCGGTGTTACGCTTGCGGGCTTTGAGTCGTTCAAGGATTTTACAGCAAACGGTGCGGGTATATCGGCTGATAGTTTTATGATGAATTCTTTGAACGAATCGGCAAAAACACCAATATATTTCTTGATTGGTGCGGGTGCTGTTATGGTTTTTGCACTATGGACGAGCAAAAAGGCACGCAAGGTGTTGCAAACCTCTATCAACTTGTCGAGCCAGCAGAACGACGATAGTGATATTTTTGGAACCTCTCCCATCGCGCGTAATTTGGTGCGTGCCACCACAAAGATGGTCGATGGTATCTCTCGTGTAACACCGCAGAGTGTTAAGAATTGGGTGAACAAAAGCTTTACCCCGTTGGAAGAGCGAGAGGACGTTGCATTCGACCTCGTGCGTGCAGCCGTGAACCTTGTGCTTGCAGGTTTGCTTATTGCTCTTGGTACGTCGCTTAAGCTTCCCCTCTCAACCACTTATGTAACATTTATGGTGGGTATGGGTAGCTCGCTTGCCGACCGTGCTTGGGGGCGCGAGAGTGCTGTTTACCGTGTAACGGGCGTTGTGTCGGTTGTGGGCGGCTGGTTCATTACCGCAGGAGCTGCGTTTATATTGGCAGCTACGGTGGCATCAATATTGAATTACGGTGGTATCCCCGCAATGTATATAATGATTGCATTGGTTATATATTTGCTCATTCGCAGCCACATACAATACAACAAGAAAAAGGATAAGGATAAGGCAGATGAGGATATGATGATTATTCTTCGTTCCGAGGACCAGAATGAGGTTTGGGAGAAGCTGCAGACGCATGCTGCAAATACTCTTACACACTCTCTTGCTTTCTCTGCCGAGACGTATAAACGTCTTTTTGAGTCGTTTGCCAAAGATGAATTGCGTCCTTTGAAATCTTCTCTCATCAAGATTGTTGAAGAGAAAGCTTATCTTAAAAAGGAACGTCGTTCCGAGACACGCGGTATGCAACGCATCGATCAGCAGCTTGCATTTGAACGCAGCACATGGTATCATCTTTGTACAAATAGTTGCCAGCAGATGCTCAACACCCTCACCCGCATTGCCGAGCCTATGAAAGAGCATGCCGACAATAGCTTCTCTCCTCTTTCAAAGAGTTATATCGAGGAGTTTTCTCCCTATTGCCGCGATGTGTATAATACGCTAAAAGATATTAACGATATTATTGCAACCGGCAACTATGAGGGTTCTTATGATGTTTCGGAGCGTGCTAAGGACTTGAAACATTCGCTTGCCAACTTGCGCAAGACACAAACAATGCGTCTGCATCAGAGCAGTGGTAGCCTGCGCATGGATTTTGTATATCTTAATCTTATTCAGGAGAGTCACGAGTTACTCAGCGAGGTGCGTAACCTGTTGCGTGGTGGCAATAAGTTCTTTGCTTCATCGGCAATAAAGGTAGCTCCGGCAGAGTAAAATTATGTATAGAAAAAAAGAATACCGCAGAATTCTGCGGTATTCTTTTTTTTTGTTAATTTTGCAATTATAAGAAGTATAGTAAATACAACTCTTTGGTTATGAAATATATCGGAGCACATGTATCGGCAAGTGGCGGGGTTGAGAATGCACCCTTGAATGCGTCTGCTATTGGTGCAAATGCGTTTGCACTTTTTACAAAGAATCAGCGTCAGTGGGTGTCGGCACCACTTACTGCAAAAAGTATAGCTCTCTTTAAGGAGTATTGCGCGGAAAAAGGTTTTGACGCTCGTTATATCCTTCCCCACGATAGTTATCTGATAAATTTAGGTAACCCCGATGAGGAGGCTGCGCAAAAATCGCGCGCCGCCTTCCTTGACGAGATGAAACGTTGCGAGCAGCTGGGTCTTTCCATGCTCAACTTTCACCCCGGCAGTCATCTTAATAAAATATCGGTGGAGCAGTGTCTTGATGCAATAGCTGCCAATATCAACTGGGCTCTTTCGCAGACAGAAGGTGTTACTGCCGTTATAGAGAATACAGCAGGACAGGGGAGTAATGTGGGTAACAGTCTCGAGGAGATACGTTACATAATAGACCGCGTAGAGGATAAAAGCCGAGTGGGCGTCTGCATTGACACATGTCATTTCTACTCAGCCGGTTACGATATTGTAAATGACTATGAAGGTGCTTTTTCTGCGCTTGATGGAATTATTGGTCGCGAGTATCTGCGTGCAATCCATTTGAACGATACAAAAAAACCTTTGGGATCGCGTGTCGATAGACACGAGAGTATTGGTCTGGGGCTGCTTGGCGAGGATTTCTTCAAGCGTTTTATAAAAGATTCCCGCTTCGATGATATACCCATAATATTGGAGACACCCGATGAAAGTCGTTGGGCAAGTGAGATAGAATTGTTACGCAGTTTTGAATAAGATGGCTGTTATGGAAAAGATTCTTGTGGTAGATGATGAGCCCGATTTGTGCGAGATTCTGAAATTCAATCTCGAAAATAGTGGGTATGAGGTTGATACGGCAAACTCGGGTGAGGAGGCTCTCTCAAAAAATTTAGGTACTTATAATCTCTTCCTGCTCGATGTCATGATGGACGATATGAGCGGCTTTACACTTGCGTCGCGCCTTCGCAAATTGCCCCAGGCGGCACATACGCCAATAGTCTTTATTACAGCAAAAGGTGGAGAGAATGATGTGCTCACCGGGTTTAATGTGGGTGCCGATGATTATATTCACAAACCATTCCGCATAAGCGAGGTTATAGCTCGCGTGAAGGCTATTCTGCGTCGCAGGGTGATGATTGCACCTGTATCCGATGCCGAGAATCTGGTGGTGGGGACACTCTCATTGAACCCCGATACCAAGCGTGCTACCCTCAATGGCGAGGATATATCACTTACAAAAAAAGAATTTGAGGTGCTGTATCTTCTGTTGCATAAACCCGGCAAGGTGTATTCCCGCGAAGAGATTCTTGCCCGTGTGTGGCCCGATGATGTAAATGTTCTTGAGCGCAGCATTGATGTGAATATGGCGCGTTTAAGGAAAAAGCTTGGTTCATATGCGTCAAAAATAGTCTCTCGCAGTGGCTATGGCTATTGTTTCATTATAGAACGTGACGAATAGATGTCCTCTTCATTTGCAAAATTCTTTGTCCCGCTGGTGGCGTTGCTAATCCTGTTTGTGGGCTGTTTCACCTATTATCATTACGATAGGGAGCGTCAGTTTGCAGAATTGAATCTGCAAGAGGCGTTGCGCAATGTGAATGAGAATGTTTATGACCTCCTGCGCATACGCGGCGATAGGGCCTATGATGAAGATTTTGCAGTCTATTTGCAACGCTATATTACTCATTATGACAAGCGGGGGTTGCGTCTCACTCTGATATCTCCGGTAACAGGCAAAGTGCTCTATGAATCTTCGGCTTCGGCTGCTGAAGAGTGGGTGAACTGCGAGAATCACGCCACGCGTCCCGAAGTGGTGCAGGCTATGAACGAGGGTGTGGGGTATGCGGTGCGTCGTCTCTCCACTGTAACCGACGAGGAGTATTTCTATGTTGCGACATACGACGATAGTTATGACTTTATTGTGCGCAGCTCCATGCCTCATGAGCTTGTCTATGCCCACAATACAACCAAGCATCTTGTAGTGCTTTTCCTTTCGGCTTTTCTCATAGCTTTGCTCCTTGTGATAATGTATCGCGTGGTGCAGATGGTTGGTAGCAAGGAACTGGCAACGCAGAAACTGCTCATGCATCTGCGTATTGCACAAGAGGGGCTTGCCTTTTTTGATTCCCGCAAACGCTTGCTTTTTGCCAATTCATTGTTTAGCGAATATGGCGATTTTATATCGGCAAAGCATCTTGCCGATACCGGTGAAATTCTGCAACAGCCGGAATTTCGCACCATCAAGAAGTTTATATACAACGACGGATATGTAAATAACACGACGCGTGAAAGTACAATATTTGATAAGGTGGAGGTATCGGGGCGTGTCTTTTCATTGCGTTGCGTCTTGTTCAAGGATGGGAGTTTTGAAATATCTATAAATGATATATCGCATGCCGAGGAGAAAAACAGAGTGGAAAAACAACTTGCTCAGAATGTGGCGCATGAATTCAAAACCCCCGTATGTAGTATTCAAGGCTACCTGGAAACCATTTTGGAGAATTATCCCGGGAATATCTCCAATGAGCAGATGATGCATTTCCTTCAACGCTGCCATTCGCAGAGCAACCGTTTGAATTCACTTGTACAGGATATGCAAAGCTTGAATGATATGAGTGATACCATACAAAGAATAAATAAAGAGCCGGTGGATATTGTGCAGGTGGTTAGCGGTATTCAGCAGGAGATTGAGAACAAACTTGCCGAGCAGGATATAAGCGTGGTGAATAAACTCCCGCAACAGCTCACAATAATGGGAGACTCGGGTAAAATATATTCTATCTTCAGAAACCTTTTTGACAATACGGTGGCATATTCGGGCAAAGGCACGGTGATAACAATTAATTGTTTTCGCAGTGATGCCGAGTACTGTTATTTCAGCTTCCGTGATAATGGCGTGGGGGTAGCGCAGGAGCATCTACCTCATCTTTTTGAGCGATTTTACAGGGTCGATAAGGGACGTAGTCGCAAATTGGGAGGCACTGGCTTAGGGCTTGCTATTGTTAAGAATGCGGTAGCGTTGCATGGCGGTACAATTTCGGCACGCGAAGCTATTGGCGGTGGCTTGGAGTTTGTGTTTAAGTTGAAAAGATAGTGTGCTCAATCGGCTATAAAGAATCACAAAAAAAATTAGAACTTCTTTTTGAAGTCCTAACCAAAGTAGCGCCTACGGGAATCGAACCCGTGTTCCATGCGTGAGAGGCATGTGTCCTAGCCACTAGACGAAAGCGCCATATTCAAGTGCTTGGCTTGCAGAGTGTTTTTTATTGTTTTTTGTAGCGCCTACGGGAATCGAACCCGTGTTCCATGCGTGAGAGGCATGTGT
>CAYRFX010000025.1:0-29373 GCA_964423665.1 uncultured Bacteroidaceae bacterium
GAATATAAACTATGTTCTACAGCAATGTAGGACGCTTAATATTTACGTATGAAAAGAACTATCTTCGCGCTTTTAACACTGATGGCAATGCCCGCAGTGGCACAGACCGATGTAAACACATTCCTTTCGGGGACAGCCGAGGGGGTTACATACAGCTTGCCTGCCACCACCATAGACATCACCGTAGATGCAATATGCATCACAAACAAGCCGGGAGAATTTCACCGATATGCCGAGAGATACTTGCGGTTGAACAATGTAATATCGAGTGAAGAGAAATATTGGGAAATAGAGAATATAAACGTGCAGCTCACGGGCAAGCCCGATGCCGAAAAGATGTTCACTGTGAAGCTGAACAACAGCTCGGCAAGCAACCTGCACCTTACCGGCGACGGCATCATCGAGAGCATAAACACCGAGCCGCGCACCGCACCCGCCACAAAGAAAGTGACTGCGGAAAAGGATAAAAGAACTGATGCACGGCAATATCTTACCGAGGAGATTCTGCAAGCAACCTCCACGGCAAAAATGGCAGAATTGGTAGCAAAAGAGATATACGCAATACGCGAAAGCAAAATAGCCATAACCCGCGGACAGGCCGACAATATGCCAAAGGACGGAATGGCAATGCAAATTGTGCTCAACGAGCTCGACAAGCAAGAAAAAGCCCTCATGGAGCTCTTTACCGGCGTAACAGACACAACACGCGTGAGCCGAACCGTTCACTTCACCCCCACCACGCAGAGCGACACCACAAAGGCTGTGATGTTCCGTTTCTCGCGCAAGCTGGGGCTTGTAGATAACGCCAACCTTGCAGGAGCACCCGTGTATTATGATTTTGAGAACCTTCACAGCGTATATATCCCCACAGCCGAGGAGATAAAGAAAAAAGAGATAAAGAAAGAGGGCATCTGCTACAATGTGCCCGGCAAAGCCACATTAAAGATATACACCAGCGGCAAGGTACTCTACAACGATGAGTTGCCCATTGCACAGCTTGGCACAACTGAGGTACTCTCAAAAAGCCTCTTCAACAAAAATGCAGCCACCAAGGTGATATTCGACAGAGCCACCGGCGGCATAATCAGTATTGAAAAATAGAATAATAACAACATAAAAAAAGAAGAAAAACAATGTTTGAAAACCTTAGCGAGCGTCTTGAACGCTCATTCAAGATACTTAAAGGAGAAGGTCGCATCACCGAAGTAAACGTTGCAGAAACGCTGAAAGATGTGCGCAAAGCACTGCTTGACGCCGATGTCAATTACAAAGTGGCAAAAGCCTTTACAGACACCGTAAAGAACAAAGCCATCGGACAGAATGTGCTCACCTCGATACGCCCCAGCCAGTTGATGATAAAAATCGTTCACGACGAGCTGACAACACTCATGGGTGGAGAGACAGCCGATATCAACTACGAAGGACACCCCGCGGTTATCCTCATGTCGGGATTGCAGGGTTCGGGAAAAACCACTTTCTCTTCGAAGCTCGCCAACTTCCTTAAGAAAAAGAAAAACCGCAACCCCTTGTTGGTAGCATGCGACGTCTATCGCCCCGCCGCCATCGACCAGTTGAAGGTGCTCGGTGAGCAGATAGAGGTACCCGTTTACAGCGAGCCCGATAGCAAAAACCCCGTGGAGATTGCACTCAACGCTATAAAAGAGGCAAAGCACAAGGGGCATAACCTTGTGATAATAGATACAGCCGGACGCTTGGCTATAGACGAAGCGATGATGCAGGAGATTGCAGCAATAAAAGAGGCTGTAAACCCCACCGAAACACTCTTTGTTGTCGATTCAATGACAGGACAAGATGCCGTGAACACAGCCAAAGAGTTTAACGACCGTCTCGACTTCACCGGTGTAATCCTCACCAAACTCGACGGAGATACACGCGGTGGTGCAGCACTCTCTATCCGCACCGTGGTAAACAAGCCCATCAAGTTCATCGGTACCGGTGAGAAGATGGAGGCTATCGACCAGTTCCACCCGAGCCGTATGGCTGACCGCATACTGGGCATGGGCGACGTTGTATCGCTTGTGGAGCGTGCACAAGAGCAGTTCAACGAAGAGGAGGCAAAGAAACTGCAACGCAAGCTTGCGCGCAACCAATTCGACTTCAACGACTTCCTCTCTCAAATTGAACAGATAAAGAAAATGGGTAACATCAAGGACCTCATGGCAATGATACCCGGCGTGGGCAAAGCCATCAAAGACCTTGATATTGACGACAACGCTTTCAAGAGCGTGGAGGCAATCATACGCTCAATGACACCCAAAGAGCGCGCAAACCCCGACATTATAAACACATCGCGCCGCGAACGCATCGCCCGTGGAAGCGGCACAAACATTCAAGAGGTCAATCGCCTCATGAAACAGTTTGAGCAAATACGCAAGGTGATGAAGAATGTGGCAGGCAACAAAATGGGCAACCTGATGTCGCGCTTCAAAATGTAAACCCTAAAATACCGAGCCATGCAACTCATAGACGGCAAAGCTATTGCAGCTACCATAAAGAGAGAGATAGCCCAAGAGGTTGAAAAGATTCTTGCATCAGGCGGCAAACGCCCCCATCTGGTTGCAATCCTTGTGGGGCACGACGGTGGCAGCGAAACATACGTTGCCAACAAGGTGCGTGCCTGCGAAGAGTGCGGCTTCAAATCCACCCTCATTCGCTACGAGGAAGATGTTACAGAAGAGCAACTGCTCGCAAAAGTGGAAGAGCTGAACAACGACAGCGACATTGACGGCTTCATTGTGCAGTTGCCACTCCCCAAACACATTGACGAGCAGAAGATTACCGAGGCAATAGACTACCGCAAGGACGTCGATGGCTTCCACCCCGTGAACGCAGGACGCCTGGCGATAGGGCTCCCCTGCTTCCTCTCGGCAACACCTAACGGAATTATGGAGCTGCTGCGCCGCTACAATATCGACACAAAAGGAAAAAAATGTGTAGTGCTGGGGCGCAGCAACATTGTGGGCAAGCCCATGGCAAGCCTCATGATGCAAAAACAGATTCCCGGTGATGCAACCGTCACCGTGTGCCACAGCCACACACAAAACATTGCCGAGGAGTGCCGCAATGCCGATATTATTATAGCAGCCCTTGGGCAGCCCCACTTCGTAAAAGCCGATATGGTGAAAGAGGGTGCAGTAATCATAGATGTAGGCACCACCCGTGTCCCCGACCCCACCCGCAAGCAAGGATTCCGCCTGTGCGGTGATGTGGACTTTGAGAACGTTGCACAAAAATGCTCCTTCATCACACCCGTGCCCGGCGGTGTAGGTCCCATGACCATTGTTTCTCTCATGAAAAACACCTTGCTGGCAGCAACTCACAAAATATACTAATCGCGCTTGAATTTAAGATTAAAAATAGCACTATTGATATTTTGCGCCGTAGCTACCGTTACGGCGCAAAATATCTGTAACCCGATATCACGCATCGGCATACTGTTTGCGGGGGACCTCATGCAGCACCAGAGCCAGCTTAATGCGGCACAAACAAGTGAGGGCAAGCACAGCTACTCGCCATGCTACAATTTTATAAAAGGAGAGGTGAGCCGTGCCGACCTTGCCGTTGCCAACCTTGAAACCACCATCGGCAACAAGAGATTTGCAGGTTATCCATCATTCTGCGCCCCCGACAGTTTCCTCTATGCAGCTAAAGATGCCGGGTTCGATGTTCTTCTTTTTGCAAACAACCACTGCCTGGACCGGGGAAAGCAGGGAGCACTGCGCACAATGCATATGATGGACTCGCTTGGAATAGTACACTGCGGAGTTTATCGCGACAGCGCCGACCGCAGAAGCCGTTACCCACTCATCATAGAGAAAAAAGGGGCAAAGATAGCCCTGCTCAACTACACATACGGCACAAACGGAATACCCGTGCCCGCTCCGCTGATTGTAAACTTCATAGACAAAGAGCAAATAACAAAGGATATTGCACGGGCAAAAGAGATGAAGCCCGACGCTATAATAGCCTGCATGCACTGGGGCGATGAATATGTAAAAACGGCTCCAAAATACATTAAAGAGCTGGCAGATTGGCTGTTGCAGCAAGGAGTGGACCACATTGTGGGCAACCACCCTCATGTGGTGCAGCCAATAGAGATGCGCAACGACTCGCTCACTGCCAAGCGCAATGCAGTAATATACTCAACAGGCAACCTCATCTCGGGCATGTATGCACGCGGAAGAGATGGAGGGTTGCTGGTGCACATGGAGCTACTTAAGATATATGATATTTGCTGGCTCAGCTCCTTAGAATATGCTCTCACATGGGTAGCACGCCCCGAAAGAGACGGATTCGGAAATTTCACCATACTGCCCGCCGACACAAGCCTCGTGAGAAGCCACACAGGAAA
This sequence comes from uncultured Bacteroidaceae bacterium, assembly GCA_964423665.1. Classification (GTDB taxonomy): domain Bacteria; phylum Bacteroidota; class Bacteroidia; order Bacteroidales; family Bacteroidaceae; genus HGM04593. The sequence continues at coordinate 4,373 of CAYRFX010000025.1, forward strand.
AGAAAAGATGCAGCAGTTCTTAGACGACACGCGCACCCTCTTCAAGCGACACAACAAAGGAGAGGTGAGAGAGTTCAAGATAAAATAATTACTCCCTAACAAAAGCACCGCCCTGCCAACGAAACACCAACGGGCGCAAACAAGGAGCAATCAAAGCCCTATCCTCCTCGTTCATATATGCAGGCATCGTGTATTCAGCCACAAGAGCCTCATCTGCCGCAGAGAGAGATAATTTCACAAGATAGATATCGCATTTGGGCATATATTGCGAAGCCGAATCGGGCGATATAAAGAAATCACCGATTGAAGGACGGACAAAAGATACCGTGGCAGGCTCCCAATTTTTCTTATAAAAAGATATGCGGCTGTCGCAAGCCTCGGCACAGACACTCCTCACAACAGCAATAACCGTGTCGCCCGCAACGGGGAGAAGACGCAACTGCATCGAAGAACTTTCGCTGCTTTGCAGCTCCATGAAATTCTCTGTCAGCGAGTTCAGCTCGCTCTTCCCCTCAAGGCGGTTTACCACGCGTGCACGCATGCCGGCATCAATAAAATCCACGCAATCCTCGCGATTGATGCGTGTGAGAAGAGGAAACACAGAATCGGGCGCATTTATAAAAATATCGCGCATAGACTGTGCAGCAGCATCACCTGCAGCCACACACAGGAACATTATCGTAATTATGTATAACTTTCTCATTTCGAGCCCAAATATAGGAAAAATAAACCGATTAATATCAATACAAGGTCAATAGCTTTGCTTTTAAGATTCTTTTCATGCAACAACAGCGCACCAAAAAGGAATGCCACCACAACACTTCCACGACGTATCATTGAGACAACGGCTATCAAAGCCCCCTCCTGTGCCAATGCCGAAAAATAACAAAAATCGGCAACACCCAGGAAAAGAGATATCAGAGGGATAGACCAACGCCAATACAACCTCTTCTCACGCTGTGCCGGAGAAAGCACGTTAAGCCCTACAAGCAAAAGAGCCATAAGCAAACACTGATAAAGATTAAACCAGCTTTGCACAAGAACAGGCTGCAAGGAGCGCATCAGAAATTTATCATACAACGCACTCACAGCACCAAACAGCGCAGCAAGAGCCACAAATACCACCCAACGGTTGTGCACAAAATGTATCCCCTCGCGCCTGCCGCTCCTGCTCAAGAGAAAGACCGACAATATTGCCAGCAACACACCCACCCATTGATATACATTGAGCTGCTCGCCAAAGAGCAGCAACGCTCCAAGCAACACCAGCACAGGGCGGGTAGATTGTATGGGAGAGACTATTGTTATGGGAAGATGTTTTATTCCAATATACCCGCAAAGCCACGAAGAGAGCACAATAACCGCCTTCAACAGCAGAAGAAAATGAGTATCGGCACCGGCAGCCGGCACATACAGGGGACCCGACGTTATTACACCCGCGTGCGAAAGCAAAATAAAAGGAAGAAAAAGAAGTGCCGAAAAAAGAGTATTCAGAAAGAGCACCCCCACTACCGAATTGTCACGCAGCGAGACCTTCTTGAAAAAGTCGTAGCACCCCAGCAACGCCGCCGATACAAAAGCCAACAGAGCCCACATCATAGAAATATCTCAGCCGGGTATTTTACATCTACAAGAAATAGAGCCTCACCCATCGCAGAATCGCCGGCGGCACTCCTCTCCTTATTTTCAATCACGGCTCTGAACCCCTCTATCGACAATTTGTGCCGCCCCACCATAAGCAGGGTGCCAACAATGGCACGCACCATATTGCGCAAAAAACGGTCCGCCTCTATCTCAAAGACCCACTCGCCACACGACACCTCGCGCCACGCAGCCCATGTCACCTTGCAATTATTTGTCTTCACATCTGTATGCAGCTTGCTGAAAGAGGTAAAATCGGTATATTGCAACAACAAAGCTGCCGCCTCGTTCATAGCCTCAAAATCAATGTCGGGCTGCACACGGCAGGCATACCTGCGCGCAAAAGGAGATTTTGCGGTAACCACCCTATAATTATATCTGCGCGAGACAGCATCGAAACGGGCATGCGCATCATCGCGCACACGTTTCATTGCGCTCACCGCAATATCGGGAGGCAACAATCTGTTGAGTTTATACACCATGTGCCCCGCATCTATCTCTGCCGAAAAATCCACATGAGCAACCATCAGAGAGGCATTTACTCCCGCATCGGTGCGCCCGGCACCCACCACCTGCACAGGCTCACGCATAAGGGTGGAAAGAGCCTCTTCGAGCTGTTGCTGCACCGTAACAGCGTTGGGCTGCACCTGCCAACCATGATAGGCTGCGCCATCATACGAGAGATAGATAAAATAACGTGCCATACCTAAATTTCGTTTTTGAGAATATATGTGTGGCACGCGGCAAGCCCTGCAGTTTCGGTCCTCAAACGTGAACTGCCCAAACTCACCGGGCGATAACCCGCCTGCACGGCGAGCTCCACCTCCTCGGGGCTGAAATCACCCTCGGGGCCTATCAGTATAGTTGCATCTTCGCCCTCGCACAAGAGGTCTTTCAACAACATACGCTCGCTGTCATAGCAATGGGCTATAAATTTTGCTCCGGGACGGGGGGTGGCAATAAATTTCTTGAAATCCACCATCTCGCCCACAAGCGGTTTGGTATATTTTAGCGACTGCTTCATTGCAGATATCACAATGCGCTCTATGCGCTCTGTCTTTATCACTTTGCGCTCGGAGAAACGGCAGTTGAGGAAAGTTATAGCATCGAGCCCTATCTCAGTGGCCTTCTCGGCAAGCCATTCAATGCGGTCCATGTTCTTTGTAGGCGCAATGGCTATATGTATGTTGCCACGCCAGTTCTTGGGCATCGCAATAGTCTCTTTTGCCTCAACGTAACAATGTTTCCCTGCAATAGAAGAGATTTCGGCTTTATAAAGAGTGCCCTTTCCATCGGTTATCTCAAGCGGGTCACCCACAGAGAGGCGAAGCACTCGCAAGCAATGGGCAGCCTCCTCCTCGGAGAGTTCCCACCTGTCGGCAATATCCGGTACATAAAACAGTGCCATATAAGTTAAGTTATGACGGTTTATATTTGTGTTCTTCAATGGTTATTTGCAGCACGGGAGTCGAGCTCATCTTTCAAAGCCTTTGCAAGCTCATAATTCTCGTTGCGCACAGCCTCCTCCATTGCTTTGCGTAGAAGTTTTTCATTAACCGCATGAATGGGAATGGAGATAGCCCCATTCTGTTCATCACGAATGCATGTGCGGTTAATAAGCTCATCGGTTATGAGAATGGGCACATTGGCACGCAAGGCAAGAGTTACGGCATCAGACGTGCGGGCATCTACCTCGTGCACCTCATCGCCTTGCTCAAAAAGAATAGTTGAACAGAAGGTACCATCCTCGATACTGTTGATGAGGACATAACGCATTTTAATGCCAAAAGCATCGGCAAACGAGCCAAACAACTGATGCGTGAGCGGACGGGAGGGACAAACACCCTGCATGGCAAGAGCAACGGACTGGGCCTCGGAAGAGCCCAGCGCTACCACAATTTTACGAAACCCGCCACGCTCCTGCAACAAGAGCACATGCGCCCTGTTGTCATTGGCTTTGGACATTATATCGGCAACTATAAGTTCAACCATAATCCTTATGCCTGTTTTTTCTCTTTGAACACCACGGCAAACACCACGGCAACCACAAGGGCATAGCCCGCAAAGATATACCACGCTGTGGGCCACCCCTCAAAATAATCACCATTCATGGTAAAATGATTCACCACCTCCTGAGCGGCAATCACACCCACCGAGGCACCAAGACCATTTGTCATGAGCATAAACAAGCCCTGTGCGCTTGAACGCCGGCTCTCGGGAACCTCTCTATCCACAAACAGCGAACCCGAGATATTAAAGAAATCGAACGCCACACCATAGACAATCATAGATGCCACAAAGAAGAGCACTCCGGGCATTCCGGGGTCGCCAACGGCAAAGAAACCGAAACGCAAAACCCACGCGAGCATAGCCAGCAGCATCACTTTTTTAATACCGAACCTGCCAAGGAAGAAGGGAATGAGCAATATACAAAGCGTCTCGGACATCTGCGAGAGGGAGATAAGAATATTCGTGTGTTGCACGGCAAAGGTATCGGCATACTGCGGGAAAGCCCCATAGCCACCAATAAAACCATTTGCATAACCATTGGAAATCTGCAATGCACCACCCAACAGCATAGAGAAGATAAAGAATATTGCCATACGCTTCTGCCCGAAGAGCTTAAAAGCATCGAGCCCCAGTGCCGAAGCAATAGATTTCTTGTCGCTGCCCTTATTAACCGGGCAAGAGGGCAATGTAAAGCAATAGGCTGCAAGCAACAAGCCCCAAACAGCCGAAGCAAAGAACTGATTGTAATTGCTTTGGAAGCCGGTAATATCAACAATCCACATCGACACGATGAAGCCAACGGTTCCAAAGACACGAATAGGAGGAAAGGCCTTCACTGTGTCAAGCTTTGCCTTGTCGAGAACGGTGTATGAGACCGAATTGGAGAGTGCCAGCGTGGGCATATAAAAAGCGACGCTCAGAGTATATAGCCAAAAGAGGTCGTTGAACGACACATCGGCACCTTTAGTCAAGCCCATATAACCCGTGAGAATCATGAACACGGCAGCCATAGCATGACAAAAAGCAAGCATACGCTGCGCAGGCACCCATCGGTCTGCCACAATACCTATGATGGCAGGCATAAAAATAGAGACAATACCTTGCACAGCATAGAACCAGCCGATATATACTCCAAGACCGGCATCGCCGAGATAACGCCCCATAGAAGTTAAATAGGCACCCCAAATTGCAAACTGCAAAAAGCTCAGTATAACGAGCCTCACTTTTGTTTCAAATCCTTGCATAATATCTTAAATTAATCTTTTGCCTGCAAATTTACTTTTTTTCTCAAAAGGAAAAACCGCAACAGTACAAATATGTTCATTATTCATCGGAAATAACACATTTGCCCACCTTAACGGAATATAATAGCTGTAATAACCGCAGCACCCACATGCTCATTGAGCTTGCGCACAAGCTGCTTGCGGTTCATGAAAAGTTCGTGTCGCAACACCGAAGAGGTGAGCGTAACATAAAGCACCTGATTGCTTATGTAAATATCCTTTGTATAGGAACTTACGGCATCGCCTAACACATCGCCCCATGCATTAATGAGGCGATACTCATTGAGAGGAGTCTCCAGCCCCTCCTCGCGGCACATTGCCCTCACAAGCTCGGCAATAGACTTTGTTTCTCCCCTTTTCATCGCTCCTTTACTATTTGCACATCACCTGCAACAACCTCAAATAATTTATACTCTCCTTTCACGCTCTCCAATATATTATCGATGTGCTCCCTGTTTACATCGGTGATAAAAATCTGTCCGAATCTGTCGCCCGACACAAGAGCCACAATCTGTTCCACACGGCGGGAATCGAGCTTGTCGAAAATATCATCGAGCAACAACAGAGGCATCTCACCGCCCTTCTGATGCAAGAAGTGGAACTGCGCCAATTTCAAAGCCACAAGAAAACTCTTGTTCTGCCCCTGCGAACCCTCCTTTTTTATGGCATATCCACCCAGCTGCATCACAAGATCATCGCGATGACACCCCTTTGTCGTATGCCCCACCCTGCGGTCATCGGAACGCGAAGCACGCAACAAGGCAGAAAGGTCATTGTCGCTCAAATGGCTTCGATAAGAGAGACTCACGCTCTCGCTGCCACCTGTGATAATATTGTGAAACTCGGAGAAGATGGGTACAAGTTCGTTCACAAAGGAGACGCGCCCGCTATGAATATATCCGGCCTCGGCAACCATCATATCCTCGATGAGAGAAAGCATCTCGGCATCGGGCTCACGCTCGCCACGCAGCAATACGTTACGTTGCATGAGAGCACGGTTATATCTGATGAGAGCATTAAGATAACCCTTGTCATACTGCGAAATAACCATATCCATGAAACGACGACGCTCCTCGCTGCCGCCTGCAATGAGTTCATTATCGGCAGGAGAAATCATCACGAGCGGAATAGAACCAATGTGGTCTGCCAAGCGCTCATAACTCTTTTTGTTACGCTTGAACTGTTTTTTCTCGCCGCGTTTCAAGCCGCAAGAGACCTCCTCCTCTGTGCCAATATCACTGCAATACTCACCCTGCAACATAAAGAAAGGAGCATCGTGCATAATATTGGAACCATCGGCAATATTTACAGCACTCTTGCAAAAAGAGAGATAATAGACAGCATCGAGCAGATTGGTCTTGCCCATGCCGTTGCTGCCAATGAAACAATTAATCTTGGGCGACAGAGCAATACTCACATCGGGCAGATTTCTATAATTGAGTATGGATATATTTTTTACTAACATCTATTGAGCAATTTCCCACAAAGATAACACCGAGTAGCGAAACAACAAACTCGTTTGGCATTTTTCTAACGTATAAAACCTGTTTAAGTTATATAATAAATATACATTTGATTAGCAAAAATACCATAAACATTCTTATCGGAAATTTATTACATAAAATTTCTCAAAGTATAGTAAAATTGATAACTTTGCATTGCACCATATTGTTAAAAGAACAAATAATATAAAAGATGACAAATAGCGAAAAAGTAAGAGCAAAGAGGAATAGAACGCTCACCGTTTCCGAGGTCGAAATACCCAATTTGCTACCATTTATTAGTTCAATTGATGAACTTAAAAAAGGTTTGCAAGACAATATGATAGTGAATGCCGACATATACGAATGTATAGATTACATCCCTAATGAATATTTCGATTTAATTATTATCGACCCGCCATATAATCTAGACAAAAATTTTAATGGGAATAAATTCTCTGCCATGAAATCGTCAGATTATGAGGATTACCTTCGCAGTTGGTTTTACAAAGTCTGTGATAAATTGAAAAGAAATGGTAGCTTGTACATGTGTGGCGATTGGAGATGTTCTTCATCTATGCAACGTGTAATAGAGGAACGATTAACTATTATAAATCGTATTTCATGGCAAAGAGAAAAGGGTCGCGGAGCAAAAGCAAACTGGAAAAACGGAATGGAGGATATTTGGTTTGCCATAAAAAACCCTAACGATTATCATTTTGATGTCGAATCCGTCATGATGAAGCGTAGAGTAATTGCACCATATAAAGAAAACGGGGAACCCAAAGATTGGGAAGAAACGCCATCGGGAAATTTCAGAATTACCTACCCATCAAACTTCTGGGACGACATCAGTATCCCTTTTTGGTCTATGCCTGAAAACACTGATCACCCAACACAAAAACCCGAAAAACTTTATGCCAAACTTATACTAGCATCTTCAAAACCCGGAGATAAGATTTTCGATCCATTTCTTGGCAGTGGCACCGCTGCGGTTGTAGCACATAAACTTGGCAGAAAATATTATGGAGTTGAGATAAACAACACATATTGCTTGTGGGCTGCAAAGAGACTCCTAAATTCCTTATCAGACAAGAATATACAAGGCTACGCAGATGGAGTATTTTGGGAACGAAATTCATTAAATGAGCAAAGAACGAACAAGGCACAAAAAAGAGCACAAAACACAAACGAAGCACTAACACTTTTTAGCAATGAATAAAGAGACACACCGATTTATTGACCTCATAGAGAATCACAAGCAGATAAACACAAAAGAAGAACTTATTAGAATTATACAAGATAAATTCGTTATGGTAAAAGATGGACGCGCCCTCTACCATACAGACTTTTTCGCAGTTGTATTCTGTTATAGCAAGAACCAATCATTCAGCAATGTCGTACTTTCCCTATCTAAATTAGAGAAGTACGACCATATACCCTGTTTTGTTGCACTGGTAAGGAAAGATTTTGATAATATTTTATATTTAATAAATACATCATTCTTAGACAAAATAAGCCATAGTTCCAAAGATTTAACCACCACAAATATTAGGGGGAGTTTTTTAGGAAGTAATGTTCGTAAATTCATCACAGAAATACAAAAAGAGAACATTTCCACTAATTTTGATGAACTTTTTTCGTATCACCAAGGATTTACTTGGAAAGAAAATTTAGAACGATTGGTTGAAAGTACCAACAATATTAAACCTTATTTAGAGAAGGCGGTATTGAACGAAACAGAGCTCAAAAATCTGTTTACAGCACCACAACGCGCAGCAAATTTCGTAAATTCCCAAGATTACAATACATTGCTTAACGAACTACGAAACAAATGTGAAGAGGTTAAAGAAGCCATATTAGTTGCATCACATATAGAAAACGTTAATATCAGAGGAAGATTAATAGAAGCTCTTATCACCTCAAACTCGGAAGAACGCAGCAAATTACTAAACAACCTACAAGATATTGAGCATTTGCTACCCACTTACGACACCAAGAACGATTTAGGCGATTATATAAAATCATTTAAGAAATCCGACACATATACCGATATAAAAACAAAGATCATGTACCTTAATTCAAACCCCAAGGCATACAATATTGACAAATTTCTTAAGTGCATGGGAGAAGAAAAGTCTGTATTTATGTTTTTCTTTATTGGTGTCGATAAGGAAGGTATAACCAACACGTTATTATGTTCAGTCTTTCACAAAGAGTTACTAAACAAAACCCTTTTACAACATCATTGGGCGGGCAGAGCTACAAGAGGTGTTGCGCAATTTAATGGAGAAGGAATAAATACACTTCTCAAATCTACGGATTTCAATCATCATATAGATTTAAGTGAGTGTTCAATATTTCTAAATAGATTATTAGAGCGTTAACTAATTAAATTAAAACCTACTATTAGCCATAAAAGCAGAAGAATAACCCACTAATTTGCAAAAAAAGCAGTTATAATTTTTCAGCTAAACATAAATTGATTATTTTTGCGCATAATTTACGCGAGAAAAACAAAAAACATTATAATTATGAGCAACAAAACACATTCAGACGCACCCATCGCAGCAGATGAGGTATTGTCAAAATCAGAGGCATGGATTCTCAAATACAAAACACCTATCATTGCAATCATTGCAGCCATCGTTATAATCATGGTGGGCAGCATGGCATATAACACCTATGTAGCCGAGCCCCAAGAGAAAGAGGCTGCAGAGGCAATGTTTGTGGCAGAAGGTCTTTTTGCTTCTCAGGATTTTGAGAAAGCCCTCAACGGTGATGGCGTGAACCTCGGCTTCTTGCAGATAATCGAGGAGTATGGCAGCACAACTGCCGGTAACCTTGCACACGCATACGCAGGCATGGCACTTGCACAGCTCGGTCGCTACGAAGAGGCTATCGACGAGTTGAAAGCCTTTGACGGCGAGGACAAGATTATTACCCCCGCAGCGTTGGGCACACTCGGCAGCTGTTACGCACAGACAGGCGATGCCGATGCGGCAGCAAAATATTTTGTAAAAGCAGCCGAGAAAGCAAACAACAACAGCATAAGCCCCTTCTATCTGTTGCAAGCAGGCAACATCTATGAGCAGCAGGGCAATGCAAGCAAAGCGTTGAAGTTGTACGAAGAGATAAAGAACGAGTACAGCACATCTTCCATCGCTATGGATATTGACAAATACATTAACCGAGTAAAATAACAGACGGTTGAAACACAATAGAAGCAGCCTCAAAAGGGCTGCTTTTTTAATAATATAAGAATTGGCAACTGCGACAGCGCGATTTTTGGACGAGGGAGTTTAGTTAAACCTAAATGACCGAGAACAAAAACACGTACAACGCAGTAAATTATTTTTGAACCAACTTTACGGCAACAGCGTGGTCTGACGCACTCATATAAAATTGTTTTATAAAGTGCAGATACAAGGCCGGCGTGATTTTTGAGCGAGGGAGTTTAGTGAACCTAAATGACCGAGAACAAAAACACGCACAACGCAGTAGATGCCTTTATAAAACAATTTTATGGCAACAGAAATGCATAATCTCTCTGCCTACGATGCAAGCAAGGTAGCAGACGGAAAAGGAAGAAAAGTGGGCATAGTATATGCCGAGTGGAATGACGAAATCACATACGCACTGCGCGACGGTGCCGTAAAAACACTCATCGAAAACGGAGTGAACAAAGAGGATATAGACTTGCGCAGCGTGCCCGGCAGCTTCGAGCTGATATTTGGCGCGGCACAGATGGTGAAAAGCGGAAAATATGACAGCGTGATAGCAATAGGTTGCGTGATAAGAGGCGACACCCCCCATTTCGACTATATATGCGAAGGAGTTACAGCAGGATTGTCAAAGCTCAATGTGGAATATGATGTACCGGTGATATTCGGGCTTATCACCACAAATAATTTATTGCAAGCACAGGAGCGCAGCGGTGGCAGACTCGGGAACAAGGGTGATGAGTGTGCCGTTACCGCATTGCAGATGATGGCACAGTTCAAATAAAAAGAATATCTTGAACAAGAGACAAGCCAAATTCATTTTGACCAAGAGCGGTGTGTTGCGCCTTGGAACCGTAACAAGGCATTGCGAGCTACTGAAACCGGGCGAGCAGTGCTTGGGCGGAGGTTTCTATGAACTCGATTATATAAGCGGCAGACTATTATTAAGTGGTGCGTCGAGCGAGTATGGAGAGCCCGCGTGGGACAAAGTTGATGCAATTATTGTATCGGCATACTACCGCGGATTGGAAATTGTATATTCATCATGGGACAATTGGAAAGAGACTCTACATGTGAGCGAGAATAAAGAAGTTATTTACAAATAAATCAATAAACGCTACTAAAAAGCGTTCTTTTTATTCACATTCATAAAATGAAGGGCGCCCCAAAATTGCGGGGCGCCCTCATTTTCATTAACTTAATATCAATCAATTACTTTCCAAAGTAGCGATGGTAGAGACCTTCGAAGCCCTTGCCGTGGCGAGCCTCGTCCTTTGCCATCTCATGAACTGTGTCGTGAATAGCATCGAGATTAAGCTCTTTTGCACGCTTTGCAATGCGATATTTATCGGCACAAGCACCGGACTCTGCATTCATGCGCTTGTCGAGGTTGGTCTTTGTATCCCAAACAACATCGCCAAGAAGCTCTGCGAATTTTGCAGCGTGCTCAGCCTCTTCCCAAGCGTAACGCTTGAAAGCCTCTGCAATTTCGGGGTAGCCCTCGCGGTCTGCCTGGCGGCTCATTGCAAGATACATACCTACCTCGGTACACTCACCCATAAAGTGATCATTAAGGTCTTTTATCATCTCGGCATCACATCCCTTTGCCACGCCTACAACGTGCTCTTGCACAAACTCCAACTTACCATTCTCTACAAGTTCGTTAAATCTCTCGGCAGGAACTTTACACATTGGGCAACGCTCGGGTGCAGAATCTCCTTCATGAATATAACCACATACTGAACAAATAAACTTTTTCATAATCCTTTAATTTTTAATTGTTATTATCCTTTTTATATTATCTCAATTTTTTCTTTTACATATGGGACAAACTCCTTTCAAATAGAGCTGCGCATCTTTTATCTCAAAGCCATCGAGCCCATCTACCATAGCGAGAAAGTCACTTTTTATTTTCAGGTCCACTATCTTGCCACACGAATCGCAACGAAAGTGAGCGTGGCACGATGTGTCTCCATCAAAACAGCGGAAAGTATCATCTATTGTGAGCAACTGCACAAGACCCGCATCAACAAAAAGCTTTAAGGTGTTGTAAACGGTAGTGAGCGACAGCGAGCCAAGCTCGTCACGCAATGCGTCGTAAACAACATCTGCCGTGGGGTGAGTGCGATGGCTTCTTACATATTCAAATATTGCCAGGCGTTGCACCGACGGACGAATACCCGCATTTATAAGCTCTCTTTTAAGTTCGGAACGTGCTATCATCTTTTTGCTATTTTGTTTTTAATTCTCACTTCATTTTTGAAATCATTGCAAATATAAAAACATTCTTTTATTACTTCCAAATATTTTACCCACTTTTTTTATTTTTTTTGAAAATTTATTGAAAACGTCCCTTTCCATGCCCCTAAATAAGAGTGTGCAACCTTGTTTTTATCATATCAATAATGTAACTTTGTGCTATAAATAGCACGAGAATATATAGAATGTTATCCATCGACAACATACGGGTTGATTTCGGGGGCAGGAATCTGTTCCACGATGTGAGTTTCATTATTAACAAGAAAGACCGCATTGCTCTTGTAGGAAAGAACGGCGCGGGCAAGAGTACCCTGCTCAAAATTCTTGCAGGCATGCAGCAGCCAACCGATGGCACTATGTCAAAAGCCCGCGAATGCAGTATAGGCTACCTGCCACAGGTTATGAACCACACCGACGGACGTACCGTATTTGAAGAGGCAGAGACTGCTTTTTCCCATATACACGAGATGGAAGAGCGCATAGAAAAACTCAACAATGAGCTTGCATTGCGCACCGACTATGAGAGCGAAGATTACCAGAAGTTGATTGAAGATTACACCCACATCAACGAACAATATACCATGATGGGAGGTAGCCACTATGAGGCTGAGATAGAAAAGGCTTTGCAAGGCCTGGGATTCAGGCGTAGCGACTTTTCACGCCCCACAAGCGAGTTCAGCGGAGGGTGGAGAATGCGCATAGAGCTTGCCAAACTGCTTTTGCAGCACCCCGATGTGTTGCTGCTCGACGAGCCTACCAACCATCTTGACATTGAAAGCATTCAGTGGCTGGAACAGTTTCTTGCACGCAGCAGCAATGCCGTGATGCTTGTGAGCCACGACCGTGCATTCCTGAATGCTGTAACCAACCGTACAATTGAAATTTCGTGCGGGCGTATATACGACTACAAGCTCCCTTATGATAAATTCATGGAGACACGCAAGGAGCGTCGCGAGCAACAGATACGCGCCTATGAGAACCAGCAAAAGGAGATTGCCGACATAAAGGAGTTCATTGAACGATTCCGCTACAAGCCCACCAAAGCCGTGCAGGTGCAGAGCCGCATAAAGCAACTCGAAAAGATGGTGCCCATTGAGATTGACGAGGAGGACAACAGCCGCCTGCGACTGAAGTTCGCTCCGGCAACCCGCAGCGGCAACTATCCCGTAATTTGCAACGATGTAGAGAAGAGCTTCGGCAGCCACACTGTATTCAGCGGCGTAAATTTCACAATAAACCGTGGTGAAAAGGTTGCCTTTGTCGGGCGCAACGGAGAGGGAAAAACCACCCTTGTACGCTGCATACTGAAAGAGCTCGACCACCAAGGCGAGATTGTCATCGGGCACAATGTGCAGACAGGTTATTTTGCACAGCATCAGGCACAGATGCTCGACGAGAAGCTAACCGTGTTCCAAACAATAGACAACGTAGCGACAGGTGATATAAGGTTACGCATACGCGATATATTAGGAGCATTCATGTTTGGTGGCGAAGCATCGGATAAACCGGTAAAGGTATTGTCGGGCGGCGAGCGCAGCCGTCTCGCCATGATACGCCTGCTGCTGCTGCAGATGAACCTGCTCATTCTCGACGAGCCCACCAACCACCTCGATATGCAATCAAAGGATGTGCTCAAAGAGGCTATACGCGATTTTGACGGCACCGTTATTGTTGTGAGCCACGACCGCGAGTTCCTCGACGGGCTTGTAACCAAAGTATATGAGTTTGGCGATGGCAAGGTGCGCGAACATCTCGGGGGCATATATGACTATCTGGCAACAAAGAACGCAGCCAACATAAACGAAGCACTGCAAGTGCCGGCAAAGAACACACCGGCGAACGACACGCCAAAGGTCGCCAGTGAAAGCCGCATGAGTTACGAAGCCGGGAAACAGTCGCAAAAACTGCGACGTAAGCTGGAAAAATATGTGGAAGAGAACGAGAGACGTGTAAATGAGATTGAAGAAGAGATTGCCGCAATGGAAGAACTCATGAGTACAGTGGAGGGCAGCACGCAACAGAACTTCACAAAATATGCCTCGCTCAAGAAACTGCTCTCCGACGCCATGAACGAGTGGGAAAAGAGCATGGAAGAGCTTGAGAAAATAGGGTAAACAAAAAGTAAATAACTTCAATATTAAATGAAAAAAATATTTATCTTGGCAGCAATGCTTATTGGCGTAGTTGCCTGCACAACAGAAAAGAAGATGGAATCTATGATTGATTTTACCAATATGGACACCACAAAGTGCCCCGGTACCGATTTTTATGAATACGCAACAGGCGGGTGGAGCAAGAAGAACCCCCTAACCGACGAGTATGCACGATACACACAATTTGACGCACTGCGAGAGAAGAGCAAAGAGCAGTTGCGGGAACTTGTATTGGAGTTTGCGACACAAAAGAACACCACCGGCTCAAACGGACAAAAGGTGGGTGACTTATACAACCTCGCAATGGACAGTACACGCCGCAATGAACTTGGGAACACCCCCATCAAGGCTTTATTGGAAGAGGCAGCGTCTCTCACCGAGCGTGCCGATATTTTGCCACTTGTTGCAAAGAACTACCGCAGCGGAATAAGCGGTTTCTTTGCCACAGGCATTGGCAGCGACATTATGGACAGCAATAAAAACCTGCTTACAATAGCACAAGCAGGGCTCTCACTGCCCGAAAAAAGCTATTACAGCGACACCGACGAAGCAACCACAAACATACGCAACAAATTCAAGGAATATGTGGTGAAGATGTTCCGCCTGCAAGGATTCAGTGAGGAGCAGGCAACAGCCAACATGAACGCCGTAATGAACATAGAGAGCCGCATTGCCGATAAATCTCTCAGCCGGGTGGAAAGACGTAACCCCTTGAACAACTACCACCTCATGAGCTATGCCGAGCTGAAAGAGCAGTTCCCCGCAATAAACTGGGACAGTTTCTTCGCGCCCTTGGGGCTCAAAGAGATTGAAGAGATAAACGTGGGGCAGCCCACAGCCATTACCGAGGTGAGCGATATTATAAACAGCGCACCCATGAGCGACATTATCGCATACATACAATGGCGCATAATCAGTTCCACTGCAAACGAGTTGAGCGACGAGATAGAAGAGCTTGCCTTTGATTTCTATGGACGCACAATGAGCGGCAAAAAGGCGCAGCAGGCACGCTGGAAACGCGCACTTGCAGCCACCGACGGCTCTTTGAGCGAGATCATCGGGCAGCTATACGTTGCCAAATACTTCCCGCCCGAAGCAAAGGAGCGCATGGTAACACTTGTAAAAAACCTGCAAACTGCACTCGGCGAGCGCATCGACGCACAAAGTTGGATGAGCGACAGCACAAAAGCGGCTGCACACGAGAAGCTCGACGCCTTTACCGTGAAGATAGGCTATCCCGACAAATGGCAGGATTACAGCAAGCTCACCATAGACCCCTCAAAGAGCTACAGCGAGGTGTGCCGCGACATTGCCATTTTCAACTGGGACGACCATGTGGAGAAGAATTTCAAGAAACCTGTTGACCGTAGCGAGTGGCACATATCACCACAGACGGTGAACGCATATTACAGCCCCGTAACAAATGAAATTTGTTTTCCCGCAGCCATTCTGCAATACCCCTTCTTTGATATGAAGGGCGACGACGCATTCAACTACGGAGCCATAGGAGTGGTAATAGGACATGAGATGACACACGGATTCGACGACCAAGGCAGACAATTTAACAAAGAGGGCAACTTTGCCAACTGGTGGAGCGAAGAAGATGCTAAAAGCTTTACAGAGCGCACAAAGATCATCATAGATTTCTTTAACAAGATAGAGGTTCTTCCCGGGCTCAATGCCAACGGACAGCTCACCGTGGGCGAAAACATAGCCGACCACGGAGGCTTGAAAATAGCCATGCAGGCATTCAAGAATGCCACAAAAGGCAATCCCCTGCCTGTGGAAGAGGGCTTCACACCCGAGCAGCGTTTCTATCTATCATACTCCAATGTGTGGGCAGGAAACATACGCGACGAGGAGATTCGTAACCTCACAAAGACCGACCCTCACTCGCTCACACACTGGCGCGTGAACGGCACATTGCCACATATCGACGACTGGTACACTGCGTTTGACATCACCGAGAAAGACCCGCTCTTCGTTCCCAAAGAGGAGAGACTCGATATCTGGTAAAAGAAAAACAATATAACAACCATATACACACAACCAAAAGCTATGCCAATAAAAGTACCGACAGGACTGCCTGCGCTGCAAGCCGTAATAAACGAGGGGTGCAATGTGGAGGTTCTCACAACCCCCACCGAGAAAACATTGAAGATAGCTCTGCTCAATCTCATGCCTATGAAGGAGACAACAGAGGCAGACTTTATCCGTGTGCTATCAACCAGCAAACAAGAGATAGAGCTCATTCTTATGAAACTCGACACGCACACCCCCAAACACGCAACCCCCGAACATATGCAACAATATTACAAAGGGTTCGGCGAATTGCGCAACGAGCATTTTGACGGGCTTATAATCACTGGCGCACCCATTGAACAGATTGCATTCGAGGAGGTTACCTATTGGCCCGAGCTATGCGATATATTTGAGTGGGCAAAGAGCAATGTAACATCTACACTCTTCATCTGTTGGGCAGCGCAGGCCGGGCTATACCGCAAATTCGGCATACAGAAATACCTGCTCCCAAGCAAAATGTTCGGTGTGTTTGCACACACACTAAACAACCACGACCACCCATTGCTAAAAGACTTTGACCACATCATATATGTACCACACAGCCGCCACACAAACATAAAACGCGAAGATGTGGTTGCCGAGGCAGGGCTTGAGCTGTTGTCGGAGTCTAATGAATCGGGGGTTTATATCATGCAGGAGAAAGGCACAAGAAATTTCTTTATCACCGGGCACAGTGAGTATGCCCTATACACCCTCGACAGCGAGCACAAGCGCGATGTTCACCGCGGATTGCCCATAAATATCCCTGTCAATTACTACTTAAACGACGACCCCTCGCAGCCACCGATGAACTTTTGGCAAACAACAGCACACAAGCTCTTCAATAACTGGCTCGACTTTTACGCAACAAAGCTGTAAACAATATGATAAAGAAAATATTTTTTGCCGCCGCCATTCTCTTGATAACCGCATGTGGCAACCACAACCAAACTATAGACAGCATAGTGCTGCCGGCACCTATGAAGTGCGAGCCCGAGAGCGGCAAATTTATTTTCGGCAAAGGAGTGAGAATAACCATCGACGCACCACAGAACGAGGAGACAAAGCTACGGCAAGCACTCTCCAGTGCCAATATCACAGAAGACTGTAAAGCAGAAAGCTGTCTCATTCTATCGTTGCGCGACAGCGTAGCCGGAATAACCTCTCCCGAAGGTTACCGCATAACTGCCGCCCCACGGCAAATAACGGCAGAGGCCACAAGCGGTGCAGGGCTTTTCTATGCCGTGCAAACCATTGCACAACTGCACAAAGCAACCGGCTCACTACCCTGTGGCACCATCACAGACCAGCCACGATTTGAATACCGTGGACTCATGCTCGATGTGTCACGCCACTTTTTTGACAAGGAATATGTAAAAAAGCAGATTGATGCAATCGCACATTACAAGATGAACCGCCTGCATCTGCACCTCACCGATGCCGCAGGGTGGCGTGTGGAGATTAAACGTTACCCTCGCCTCACACAATTCGCAGCATGGCGCAGCCACAAGCTGTGGAAGGATTGGTGGTATGGCGACAGGCTTTATAAAGAGGAAAATTCTGCCAATGCCCACGGGGGGTATTACACGCAAGAAGATATCCGCGAGATTGTGCAATATGCCACCGACAGGTATATAACCATTATACCGGAAATAGAGATGCCCGCACATTCCGAGGAGGTGCTCACTGCATATGCGCAACTATCCTGCACACACGAACCATACAAACAGGCAGACTTCTGCGTGGGCAATGAGGAGACCTTTGAGTTCCTTGAGAATGTGCTCACCGAGATAATGGAGCTTTTCCCAAGCCAATATATACACATCGGCGGCGATGAGGCAGGGAAAGTTTCATGGGGCACATGCCCACTATGTACACAGCGCATGGAGGAAGAGGGGCTCACAGATGTAAATGAACTGCAAAGCTATCTTATTGAACGAATAGAGCGTTTTGTAAACAGCAAGGGACGCAGCATCATCGGCTGGGACGAAATTCTTGAAGGAGGACTTGCTCCCAACGCCACTGTAATGTCGTGGAGAGGCACCGAGGGTGGGATAAAAGCCGTGCGTGCCGGGCACAAAGCAATAATGACGCCCGGAGAGTTCTGCTACCTCGACAGTTATCAAGATGCGCCGCACACGCAGCCACAAGCCTTTGGAGGTTACCTGCCCATTGAGAAAGTATATTCATACAACCCCGTGCCCGATACCATAAGCAACAAGGAAGCCTCTCTCATATATGGTGTGCAAGGCAACGTGTGGGCAGAATACATTCCCACAGAGGAGCAGAATGAACATATGATATATCCGCGCATTCTTGCAATAGCCGAGATTGGGTGGAGCCCGCAAGAGAAACGCAACTACCCGCAATTCCGCACAAAAGCTGTGAATGCAGTGAAACAGCTGCGCAAGAAAGGCTACAACGCTTTTGATTTAAGCCGCGAGTATGGCAATCGCCCGCAGTCGCTCAGCCCCAACAATCACCTTGCCAAAGGCAAAAAAGTGCAATACGCACCCGCTTCCCCCTTCTACCCCACCTACACCGCAGGAGGCGACAGCGCACTCACCGATGGCATACACGGCGGCTGGAACAACAGCGACAAGCGCTGGCAGGGATTCATTGGGCGTGGCGGCATAGATATTTGCATAGACCTTGAAGATCTGAGAGAAGTGAAAAGCATCGCGGCAGACTTCATGCAGATTTGCGAGCCGGGTATATACCTCCCTGCCGAGGTTGAAATTTCAGCATCAAATGACAGCATCACATTCAACAGCCTTGCCTGCATCACTCACAATGTGGTGCGCGACGATACCCTAAGCTTCAAACGATACGGCTGGGAAGGAGAGACAAAAGCACGCTACATACGCTACCGCGCAACACGCGGCAAGCAGGGAGGATTTATGTTCACCGATGAGGTCGTAGTAGAATAAGCATCTACTTTATACGCTTTACATATTCGCTTGCCGACAGAGCACAGCGCTCGCCATCTACTGCGGCAGAGACTATTCCACCCGCATAGCCCGCGCCCTCGCCACAGGGGAAAAGCCCCTCTATCTCAATATGCTGCAAACTATCATTATCGCGCACTATACGCACAGGAGAGGAGGTACGCGTCTCCACACCTATCATCACAGCCTCAGAGGTGAGAAAACCACGCGACATCTTGCCGAATTGTTCAAAGCCACGCTGCAAACGCATGGATATGAATTTTGGCAACCAAAAGTGCATGGGTGAGGAAATAAGCCCGGGAGCATAAGAACTGCGAGGCAGGTCGTAGCTCAATTTGTTGCGCACAAAATCGGTCATGCGCTGCGCAGGAGCCGTCTGCTTGTAGTTACCCATCGTCCAACAGAGCCTCTCGAGCCTCTCTTGAAAGTTCATCACACGCAGGGGGGAATCATCAGGCACAGACTCAATATCTTCAATGTCTATCTGCATTTGCGGCAAGAGGACATCATCGGGATTCACCTGCACCACCATGCCCGAATTACTCCATGCACCACCACGATGTGAGGGCGACATTCCATTCACAAGCAACTCCCTTTCGGCAGAAGCTGAGGGAATAACAACACCACCCGGGCACATACAAAAGCTATACACACCCCTGCCATCAACCTGTGTGGTGAAGCTATACTCGGCAGCAGGCAGATACTTTCCACGTCCATTGGGGTTGTGATACTGTATGCGGTCTATCAAAGCCGATGGGTGCTCCAAGCGCACTCCCACCGCAAAGCCCTTGCTCTCCAACGCCACGCCGCTGCTATGCAGATGACGATAGACATCTTTAGCCGAATGACCTGTGGCAAGAATCACAGCCGACGCAAAGAATTCACCCTTGCTGGTGCGCACACCACAGACAGCCTTTTCACGCAGCAAAATATCTTCCATGCGAGTTTCAAAATGCACCTCGCCACCACAACGTTGTATTGTAAGGCGCATATTTTCAATTACACGCGGCAGCTTGTCGGTGCCAATGTGTGGGTGAGCGTCGGCAAGGATTGTGGGACTCGCCCCATGCTGGCAAAAGATATTCAGCACACCCTCAATACTGCCGCGCTTTTTGCTGCGGGTATAAAGCTTACCGTCGGAGTATGCACCTGCACCACCCTCGCCAAAGCAATAATTAGATTCGGAATTAACCTTGTGTGTGCGAGAGATATTTGCCAAATCAACCTTGCGGGTGCGCACATCGCGCCCACGTTCTATCACTATGGGACGCAACCCGCTCTCAATGAGCTTGAGAGCTGCAAAAAGCCCCGCAGGACCGGCACCAACAACAATCACAGGCTCGCACCCCTCTACATTGCCATACTCGCGGCTCGCATACTCCTCCATTGAAGGTTGCTCATTCACAAACACACGCAACGAGAGGTTTATGAATATTGTACGCTGGCGTGCATCTATACTGCGACGCAACACGCGCACAGCATTTATAGTGCGTATATCCCAGCCTTTCTCATCTGCCACAAAACGTTTTAGAGCCTGCTCGTTCACCGCCTGATGAGGCAAAGCACGTATCTGAAATTCGTGAATCATATATCCTTGTCATTATAAATCAACCAAAAAGCAGGCGAAAAGCCTCCTCTACCTTGTTCACCGGCAACACCTCTATATCAAAGCGCGAAAGATCGAGGCGTTTAATATTGGATTTTGGTACAATAATCTGTTTGAAGCCCAATTTCGCAGCCTCAGCAATGCGTTGCTCAATGCGGTTTATGGGACGTATCTCGCCCGACAAGCCCACCTCGCCCGACATACATACCGTAGGCTCTATCTCCACGTCCATATTGCTCGACAAAATAGCACTTATAACCGACAAATCTATTGCAGGATCATTCACTCGCAACCCGCCGGCAATATTCAAATATACATCTTTTTGCGCCAGCTTGAACCCTACACGCTTCTCGAGGACCGCAAGCAACATATTCATACGCCGAATATCAAACCCCGTTGCCGAGCGTTGCGGGGTACCATAGGCAGCCGTGCTAACAAGAGCCTGAGCCTCTATGAGAAAGGGACTCACACCCTCTATTGCCGATGCTATTGCAACACCACTCATACCCTTAAGCCTGTCGCTGAGCAGGAGCTCCGAGGGATTGCTCACCTGTCTCAATCCCTCGCGTCTCATTTCGTAGATTCCCAACTCCGCTGTGCTGCCGAAACGATTTTTAATAGAGCGCAACACACGATAGAGATAGTGCTGGTCGCCCTCGAACTGAATAACCACATCTACAATATGCTCTAAAATCTTAGGACCCGCTATTGCACCATCTTTTGTGATGTGCCCAATGAGAATCACAGGCACATTATTCTCTTTGGCATATTTAAGCAGCATTGCAGTACACTCGCGCACCTGTGCCATGCTGCCCGGCGAGGAATCAACGGTCTCGGTGCACATTGTTTGAATGGAGTCTATGACAAGCAACTCCGGAACTACATTTTTTATGTGTGTAAAAATAGTTTCCAGCACCGTCTCACATACAATGTGGCAGTTACCGCGAGTGTGTGTAATGCGGTCGGCACGCAATTTTATCTGCTGCACGCTCTCCTCGCCCGAGACATAAAGCACACGACGCTGAGGCAACCCCAATATTGTTTGCAACACAAGGGTCGATTTTCCTATACCCGGCTCGCCACCGAGCAGAACCAAAGAGCCCGGCACAAGACCGCCACCAAGCACACGATTAAGCTCGGCATCGCCCATATCCATGCGTGGGAGTTCGTCGGTTGCAACATCGTCAATGAGCACAGGCTGCGCCTGCACCTTCTCCATTGGCGACACCGAGACCCGCGCCCCTGCACCACTGCGCACAACCTTTTCCACAAAACTGTTCCACGCACCACAAGCAGGACACTTGCCTGCCCATTTAGGAGATTCATAACCACAATCGTTACAGAGAAAAATAGTCTTATCCTTTGCCATCTATTCCAATGCTTTATTTAATTTATGCCCCACTGCACGATACACTACACGGGTATGTGCAAATTTAGTGAATATCCGTGGAAAAATCTAACGTATGATTAATAAATGATTACTCGGCAACAATCGCAAATACATATACCTGCGGAATATTAACCTTTTTACTCGCAAACACTTGCCTATTTTGAGCAAAGTTCATATTTTTGCAACATTATTCACAGGATTAGAAACAGAGTGCACAGATGCACGGCAAACAGCTTCCGTGGAGGGGTAAAAAGAGCCCACAGGGAGTGCTGTTTGTTTTATTTAGAGACTAAGGGAAAATGAAGGTAATGAAATTTGGCGGGACATCAGTAGGTTCCGTAAATAGTATCCTTAACTTGAAAAGCATTGTAGAGAATGCAGCAAAAACAGAGCCGGTAATTGTTGTTGTATCGGCTTTGGGCGGTGTTACGGATAAACTTATAAAAATATCAAAAATGGCAGTAGCCGGCGACGAGGCTTTCAACGACGAGTTCCAAGCTCTGGTAGCAAGGCACCACGACCTAATATACGCCGTCATCAACAACGAGCAAAAGCGCAACGCGTTGTTACAAGATGTCGATACACTGCTCAATCAGTTGCAAAACATCTATTTAGGACTTTCGCTTATAAACAACACAACCCCCAAGACCGAAGCAACCGTGGTGAGCTATGGCGAAAGATTGTCAAGCCGTATTGTTACAGCACTCATTGAGGGTGCTGTGCGATTCAACTCGCGCAAATACATAAAGACAGAAACAAAGCACAACAAATATATCCTTGCCGATGATGCGACCGACAAACTCATTCAAGAGTATTTCAGCACGCACAACGACAGAATAGTGGTTGCACCGGGCTTTATATCATCGGACAATGAGACCGGCGAAACCACCAATCTCGGGCGCGGTGGTTCCGATTATACAGCAGCCATACTCGCTGCGGCATTAAAAGCAAATATGCTTGAAATATGGACTGATGTCGATGGATTCATGACAGCCGACCCCCGCGTGATAAACACCGCATATACCATAGACTGTTTAAGCTACGTAGAGGCTACCGAGCTGTGCAACTTTGGTGCAAAGGTTGTTTATCCCCCCACCATCTACCCGGTATTCAAAGCGAATATACCCATAAAGGTACTCAACACCTATAACCCCGAAGGTGCAGGCACCGTTATAAGTGCCGAATGTGGCGACAAAGAGCGCATAATCAAAGGAATTTCAAGCATTGGCGACACAGACCTGCTCACGGTTCAAGGACTTGGCATGGTGGGAGTTGTAGGTGTGAACCAACGCATCTTCAGCGCGCTTGCCAATGCCGACATCAGCGTCTTTTTTGTAGCACAGGCATCGTCGGAAAACAGCACATCACTGGGATTGCGACACATCGATGCCCAAAAAGCATGCGAGGTGCTGAATGAAGAGTTCAAGAAAGAGATTGCGATGGGTATGATGGAGGCTGTAACCGCACAGAGCGAGCTATCCACTGTTGCCATCGTAGGTGAGAACATGCGCCACACACCCGGCATCATCGGCAAGTTGTTCCAGACACTCGGGCGCAACGGTATAAACGTAGTTGCCTGTGCACAGGGAGCGCAGGAGACAAATATCTCCTTCGTTGTAAAGGCAGAGCAACTGCGCAAGACACTAAACGTAATACACGACTCGTTCTTCCTGTCGGAGTACAAGGTACTTAACCTCTTCATTTGCGGTATCGGCACAGTGGGCGGCAGCCTCATTGAGCAGATAGCACAGCAACAGGAGACACTAAAGAAGGAGCACGGGCTTATGCTCAATGTTGTGGGCATTGCCAACAGCCGCCATGCCATCTTCGACCGCGACGGGCTCAACCTTAACAACTACCAAGAGGCTCTTGCCGCAAGCAAGGAGAGCAACATAAGCAAGCTGCGCGACGAGATTATTGACATGAACATCTTCAACTCGGTGTTTGTAGATTGTACCGCCAACGGCGAGGTTGCATCTATATATGCCGACCTTCTGTCGCACAACATCTCGGTGGTGGCAGCCAACAAGATTGCAGCATCGAGCGACTATGCCACATACAGCAAGCTCAAACACATAGCACGCCAGCGCAATATCAAATACCTGTTCGAAACAAACGTGGGTGCAGGCTTGCCCGTGATAAACACTATGAACGACCTCATAAACAGCGGCGACAAGATTTTGAAGATTGAAGCCGTGCTCAGCGGCACGCTGAACTTCATATTCAATGTGCTGAGCAAAGATGTTCCCATGAGCGAGGCGGTGCGCCTTGCCAAGGAGAACGGATACAGCGAGCCCGACCCCCGCATAGACCTATGCGGAAAAGATGTTATCCGCAAATTGGTTATCCTTGCACGCGAAGCAGGCTATGTTATAGAACAGGAAGAGGTTGAGGCCAATCTGTTTATTCCAAATGAACTGTTTGAAGGAACTTTGGATAATTTCTGGCAAAGATTACCAGAGCTCAACGAGCAATTTGAGGAGGAGCGCAAGCTATTGGAGGCCGACAATATGCATTGGCGTTTCATAGCCAAATTAGAGAATGGCAAGGGCTCCGTTTCGCTGTGCAAAGTAGATGAGAAACACCCCTTCTACAACCTCGAAGGTAGCAACAATATTATTATGCTCAACACCGAGCGTTACAAAGACCCCATGATTATAAAGGGCTATGGTGCAGGCGCAGGCGTTACTGCCGCAGGTGTGTTTGCCGACATCATGCGAATTGCAAATATTTGATTTTCAACAACCATTTACATATAATCCCCCAAGCAACCCGTAAAAGTTGCTTGGGGGATTTCGTTATTCTCAGACAGGAGGAGAAAGATAAACAAGTTCCTATGGTGCAAGCTATTATAAACCCCTCCGACATTCTCACAATTGCGCGAAAAACTGTAAGCATCCGATAAAGTACACTAACAATAATGGCTACATACTCATTCTTTTTTA
>CAYRFX010000026.1:0-28557 GCA_964423665.1 uncultured Bacteroidaceae bacterium
CATCTGCCTTACAAGCAGAGGGTCGGCGGTTCGAATCCGTCAACGTCCACAAAAAATAACCTGCGCAGTTGCGCAGGTTATTTTTTGTGTGTATTAAATTCTTTTTCACACAATCTTTTTTCTTTTTAGCAATAATTTTAATAAACTTTATTGTAACTGTGAGTGTTTATGCTTAAAAAGTGCTATTTTTGCAAAAACTTTGCATTATTGTCTCTTATGTGCAGGGGCGTGCATAAACCTGTTGCTTGTATAGCAATTATGGCTGTTGCATAATAAGTTATTGTTGAGAAGAATATAAAAAGAAACTCATAAGAATATGGAATTAAATCTTTTGACCGCAGTTTCTCCTATTGATGGTCGTTACAGGGGGAAAACAGAGGCTCTTGCCGAGTATTTTTCAGAGTACGCGCTCATGAAGTACCGCGTATTTGTGGAGATAGAGTATTATATAGCATTGTGTGAATTGCCCATTCCGCAGCTGGCGGGTGTGGACAAATCTCTGTTTCCCCGCTTGCGCGAGATTTATACAGCGTTTACCGCTGCCGATGCAAGCCGCATAAAGGAGATTGAGAAGGTTACAAACCACGATGTAAAAGCGGTAGAGTATTTCATAAAGGAAAAGTTTGATGCGATAGGCGGGCTCGATGCGTATAAGGAATTTGTGCATTTTGGTCTCACATCGCAGGATATTAATAATACTTCTATACCTTGTTCTATAAAAGATGCACTTGAGCAGGTATATTATCCCGCAATAGAGGAGTTGATAGCCCAGCTTAAAGAGTATGCCGATGCATGGAAAGATATTCCAATGCTGGCGCGTACACACGGGCAGCCCGCCTCTCCCACCCGTTTGGGTAAAGAGGTTATGGTGTTTGTCTATAGATTGGAAACACAGCTTGCCGAGCTCAAGCGTTGTGTGATCTCTGCTAAATTCGGCGGGGCTACCGGTAACTTTAATGCTCACAGTGTTGCATATCCCTCAATAGACTGGGTTGCTTTTGCCAATAAATTTGTCGCCGAGAAATTGGGCTTGCAGCGTGAGCAGTTTACAACGCAAATCTCCAACTATGATAATCTTGCAGCCCTTTTCGATGCAATGCGTCGCATCAATATCATCATCATGGATATGGACAAAGACTTTTGGCAGTATATCTCAATGGAGTTCTTCAAGCAGAAGATTAAAGCCGGCGAGGTTGGTTCAAGTGCGATGCCTCACAAGGTAAATCCCATTGATTTTGAGAACAGCGAGGGTAATTTGGGCATAGCAAATGCCATTCTTGAGCACCTTTCAATGAAACTTCCCATCTCTCGTCTGCAGCGCGACCTCACAGACTCCACAGTGTTACGCAACGTAGGTGTGCCAATGGGGCATATGATGATTGCCATAAAGAGCTCGTTGGTGGGTCTGCGCAAACTCTTGCTCAACGAAGGGGCCATATATAATGAGTTGGATAACTGTTGGAGTGTTTGCGCCGAAGGAATACAGACAATTCTTCGTCGCGAGGCATACCCCAACCCCTACGAGGCTTTGAAGGCTCTCACCCGCACAAATGAAGGGATAAATCAGAATACCCTGTTGCAATTTATCGACGGGCTCAACGTCGATGAGAAGGTGAAAGAGGAATTGCGCAGTATAACCCCTCATACATACACAGGACGTTAATAAAAACTTGGACCGTGAGGTTCGTAAAATTTAATAATAAATGGATAATTTCAAGGAGAGACGCTCGGATAATAATTCCCGAGGAGGAAAGAGAGAACGTACATCGTTTAATCCTAATTTCGGAAACGATAACAGATTGAACCGTTCGCGTTACAACAAGAACGATAGTCGCCCGCAGTTTGCGCGCAGTGAGCGTCGAAACAGTGAGCAAGGTGGCGAGTATGGTCGCTACAAGTCTTACAACAGAGCAGGTCGTGATTTTGACGGCGAGAGACCGGCACGCCCTCGTTATGGTGCCGAGAACCGTGGCAACCGTTACTCTGCACAACAGGACGGTGCAGGCTACCGTGGAACATCTCAGGGAACATATGGTGGTGAATCGCGTGGCGCTTATGGCAAGCGTGGCAGCCGCACATCTTATGACCCTAATGCCAAATATAGTGCAAAGAAACGAATTGCATATAAAGAGGCGATGATAGACCCAAATGCTCCCGTACGTCTGAATAAATATCTTGCCAACGCCGGTATATGTTCGCGTCGCGAAGCCGACAACTACATTGAAGCGGGTTTGGTAACCGTTAATGGTGTGGTGGTAACAGAGCTTGGAACAAAGGTTGTGCCTACAGATGATGTTCGTTTCAATAGCGAGCGCATCAATCCTGAACGCAAGGTGTATGTATTGCTCAACAAACCAAAAGATTGTGTAACCACAGTAGATGATCCGCAAGAGCGTAAAACCGTGCTCGACTGCCTTCGTGGTATCGGCAAGGAGAGAATCTATCCCGTAGGACGTCTCGACCGCAACACCACCGGCGTGCTGTTGCTCACCAATGATGGCGACCTTGCATCGAAACTCACCCACCCCAAATTCATGAAAAAGAAGGTGTATCATGTAACTTGCGATAAAAATGTTGCAATGAGCGATATGGATTTGTTGGTGAACGGAATAGAGCTTGAAGATGGTAATGTGTATGCCGATGAGGTTACCTATGTGAACGATGCCGACCGTTCGCAGATAGGTATAGAGATACACTCCGGCAAGAATCGTATCGTGCGTCGCATGATGGAGCATCTCGGCTATCGCGTGCAGAAACTCGACCGTGTGCTCTTTGCAGGGCTTACCAAGAAAAACCTTAAACGTGGCGATTGGCGTTACCTCACCGAGAAGGAGGTGAATATGCTGCGTATGGGTGCATACGAATAATATATTTAGCACAAACATAATCATAATGGAAACTATAAAACGAACAAAAATATCCGATTTGCTTAAAAGCAAAGACTATGGAACAATCGTGAATGTAAAGGGCTGGGTTCGCACCCGTCGCAGTAGCAAACAGGTGGCATTTGTAGCGTTGAACGACGGGTCCACCATTAAAAACGTGCAGGTTGTGATTGATGCCGACAAGTTTGATGAGGAACTTGTGAAACAGTTTACCACAGGTGCTTGTTTGAGCGTCAATGGAACTTTGGTCGAGTCAATTGGTGGCGGTCAGGCTGTTGAGATTCAGGCTGTCGAGATTGAGCTCCTGGGTGCTTGCGACAGCAGCTATCCTTTGCAGAAGAAAGGTCAGACCATGGAGTTTATGCGCACCGTGGCCCACCTTCGCCCGCGTACAAATACCTTTGGCGCGGTGTTCCGCATACGTCACAATATGGCATATGCTATTCATAAGTTCTTCCACGATAAAGGTTTCTACTATTTTCACACTCCCATTATCACAGCTTCGGACTGCGAGGGTGCCGGTCAGATGTTCCAGGTTACAACAATGAACCTTTATGATCTGAAGAAAGATGAGAACGGCAGTATAAAATATGACAGCGACTTTTTTGGCAAGCAGGCCAGCCTCACAGTTTCAGGTCAGCTTGAAGGTGAGCTTGCAGCGACAGCTCTTGGGGCAATATACACATTCGGTCCCACATTCCGTGCCGAGAATTCGAACACTCCCCGCCACTTGGCAGAGTTTTGGATGATTGAGCCCGAGGTGGCTTTCAACGACATATATGATAATATGGAGCTTGCCGAGGAGTTTATCAAATATTGTGTGCAATGGGCTCTCGATAATTGCATGGAGGATATTACTTTCCTCAACAATATGATAGACAAGGAGCTGATAGAGCGTTTGCGCTCTATTGTGGATACCGAGTTCGTCCGTTTGAGCTACACCGATGGTATAAAAATTCTCGAAGAGGCTGTTGCAGGAGGTCATAAATTTGAGTTCCCCGTTTATTGGGGTGTCGATCTTGCGTCGGAACACGAGCGTTATTTGGTTGAAACACACTTCAAGCGTCCTGTTATCCTCACCGACTATCCCAAAGAGATTAAGGCCTTCTACATGAAACAGAATGAAGATGGAAAGACTGTTCGCGCGATGGACGTGCTCTTCCCGAAGATTGGCGAGATTATCGGTGGTTCGGAGCGTGAGGCCGATTATGACAAGTTGCTTACCCGCATCGAGGAGATGAATATCCCCATGAAGGATATGTGGTGGTACCTCGATACCCGTCGTTATGGTTCTTGCCCCCATTCTGGCTTTGGCTTGGGCTTTGAGCGTCTTTTGCTCTTTGTTACAGGTATGTCAAACATACGCGATGTGATACCTTTCCCTCGTACTCCGAATAACGCGGAATTCTAAGAAAATATTTTTTAGAAATACAAACGACTTCCAGATATGACGATGAACAACCGATATTGTGTTATAATGGCAGGAGGCATAGGCTCGCGCCTATGGCCTCTAAGCCGTAAAGAACGCCCTAAGCAATTTCACGATTTGCTGGGGTGTGGGCGCACATTGTTGCAGCAAACCTTTGACCGATATAGCCGTGTTGTTCCCATAGAAAATATAATAGTATCCACGCATGTCGATTATACCGAACTTGTGCGTGAACAGCTGCCCGAGCTGCCCGAGGAGCAGGTGTTACATGAACCGGCATTCCGCGGCACCGCGCCCAGTATAGCCTATGTTGCTTGTCATATCCGCCAGCTCAATCCTGATGCCAATATCGTGGTTGCGCAGGCAGACCAGTTGGTCCTCAACGAGGAGTTGTTTGTTGAGACTATAGGTAAGGGGCTCGATTTTGTTTCGGAAAATAATAAACTTGTAGTGGTGGGTATAAAGCCCACATGTCCCGAAACACGATATGGATATATACAGGCCGATTCGCTTGTGGATGGGGAAACCTCTTTTTATAATGTGCGCACTTTTACCGAGAAACCGGAGCTTGAATTTGCTCGTGTTTTTATGGAGAGCGGTGAGTTCTATTGGAACTCGGGTATATACATATGGAATGTAAATACCATAATAGAGACGATGACCACATTCCTGCCCGATATGATGGGTGAGCTTGAGACTGTTTTTCGCGAGATTCCTGTGCGTGCCGAGCGTCGCAAACGTGGCTATGAGATATACACCTCGTTCCCCAACGCCTCAATGGATATGAGTGTGATGGAGCGTGCCGATAATGTTTGTCTCCTTGTTGGGGAGTTCGGTTGGGCGGATATTGGTACATGGGATACCCTTTATGGTGCTTTGCCCAAGGATAATGGGGATAATGTGGTTATGCAGTCGCGTTGTCTTAAATACGACAGCCGCAATAATGTGATATCTGTTCCCAATGGCAAGTTGGTTGTTTTGCAAGATGTAGATGACCTTCTTGTTGTGGATAGCGGCAATGTGCTTATGGTGTGCCGTAAGGGTAGCGAGCAGAACATACGCAAGTTTCTCAATGATGTGCGTATGAAACTCGGAGAAGAGTATTTATAGTTGCAATATTATCAAATAAACAAAAGGCTTGCCATGGCAAGCCTTTTGTTTATTTGATAACCCATTTCTTGTTGTGCGCGCGTGTGTTCTCGGGGTCGTAGTGCAGGCGAGCCGAGTCGGGTATCTGCACCGTGTATTCTCTGCCTGCCTTGTTCTGAAACTCCACTTCTCTTATCCATGGGTTTGCCTCACGCAGTTGCAAGTAGGTCAGTCCATGCTTTTTGGCGATTGTTGCCCAGTTTATTATTGTCTTGCCTGCTGTAATTGTTTTTACTATCGGCAGTGGCGGGTATAGGTCGTGATGTTGTATGATGAACCCGAATTTTACAGGGTCGGTGAATATTGTTTTTGCGGCCAGCAGGCGGAATATGTAGCGCGAGGTCTCGGGTATCAATTGCAGGTCTATCGCCTTGTCCTCCTGTTGCTTTTCTATTCGTTTGCTTATGCCGCCTCGTCCGGCATTGTAGCTCGCTGCAACAGTGAGCCAGTCGCCATACTCTTCATAAGAGTCTTTGAGGTATTTGCAAGCTGCGCGTGTTGCCTTGTCTATATGGTATCGCTCGTCTATGTGGTTGTTTACCTCCAGACCATATTGTCGCGCCGTCTTATCCATGAATTGCCATAAGCCTGCCGCGCCCACGGTTGAGCGGGCATATATGTCTCCGTTGCTTTCAATTATCATAAGATATTTGAAGTCGTCGGGCACGCCACACTCTTTTAATATGGGTTCTACGATGGGGAAAAGACGATTGGCTCGTTTTATCTGCAGCAGAGTGTTTATGTGCGAATATGTAAATGCAAGAATCTCACGATCCATACGCTCGCGACGGTCCTGCTGTGTGAGGGAGATAACCTCCCCTGCAAATGCAACTTCTGTGGGCAGCTTGGGAGAGACGGCGCAATAGGGTATTTGTGAATATGGAACATTGAATTTGTCGCTGGCACTGTTACCCAATAAAAAAAATATGCTTGCAATAGCTGCGAGCGACAGTGTGTATAGGAATGCTTTGTTTTTTATGATATTCATGATTCAATCTCTTTCTTGGTTGTCGGGCAATGTTGCTTGTGTTACAAAAGTAACTCTTTTTGCTGCAAATACCAAAGCAAGCTTTGTTTATCTCGCTCGTTTGTGGTATCTTTGCGCTAAATATAAAACGGTTGCAATAACAAGCGTTTGTTTTAGCAGGTAACGCAATGTTTTTCTGCTATTTTGTTGATTTAAGGATTGTTTCCTATTTTGCTTTTTGATACTATGGAGGAATTTGAATTAATTGCAAAGACCTTTCAAGGTCTGGAAGAGGTCTTGGCGAAGGAGTTGGTGGCACTTGGTGCCAATAATGTGCAAATTGGGCGACGAATGGTGTCGTTCACGGGTGATAAGGCGTTGATGTATAAGGCTAACTTCCATTTAAGAACGGCGGTGCGCATTCTCAAGCCCATACTTCATTTCAAAGCTTCCGATGCCGATCAGGTGTATAATGTGATAAAAAGTATAGAGTGGGATAACTACCTTGATGCAAACTCCACATTCTCGGTGGATTCTGTGGTTTACAGCGATGTGTTCCGTCATTCAAAATTTGTGGCATATCGTGTGAAAGATGCCATTGCCGATTATTTCAATGAAAAATGCGGGCGCCGTCCATCGGTGCGTTTGAATAACCCCGATTTGATATTCCATATACACATTGCTCAGGAGGATTGTACGCTTGCATTCGATAGCTCGGGTGAGAGCCTGCACCGTCGCGGTTATCGTGTGGAAACAGGCGCGGCACCCATCAATGAGGTACTTGCTGCCGGTCTCATCATGCTCACAGGTTGGAATGGAGAATGTGATTTTATCGACCCTATGTGTGGCTCGGGAACTCTGCCCATAGAGGCAGCTCTCATTGCACGCAATATTGCTCCGGGCGTATATCGCAAGGGTTATGCCTTTGAGAAATGGAAAGATTTTGACAGCGAGTTGTTTAGCTCAATCTACGAAGATGACTCTTGCGAGCGTGAGTTCAACCATAAGATATATGGCTATGATGTTGATGGGCGCATGGTTGCTTGTGCACGCAAGAATATAAAGTCGGCGATGATGGGGGATATAATTGAGGTTGAATGTCGCGATGTGAAGGACTTTGTACAGCCCGAGAAACGTGCCATAATGGTGGTAAATCCTCCCTATGGCGAGCGTCTCGTTTCTGATAAATTGTTGCAGATATATGAGAACCTCGGCTCGCGTTTGAAACATGCTTTTCAGGGCAATGAGGCGTGGGTAATAAGCAGCAGCTATGATTGTTTTGACAAGATAGGTCTTAAAGCCTCGGCACGCATTCCTCTTTACAATGGCGACCTCGATTGCGAGTTTCGCAAATTTGAGCTGTTCCAAGGAAAGTTCAAAGGTTTCCGCGAGGAGGGCAATACGTTGAAAAAGGATTTTGCTCCGTTAAAGCGTAAATCGCGTCTGACAGGGCTCGATGGCGAGTTGCGTCCTTCGCGCTCCGAACGCAAGAACGACGACTTCTCTTCCCTTGAGAGCGACGAGTCGAAGCGCCGTCGCAAGGAGTTGGAGTCCTACTTTAATACCCGTGCCGTGCAAAAGATAAAGAGACGTCAAGGCGGCAATGCCGATGCTTCTCCTCGCGAGGAGAAACGTGAGCGTCGTGCTGCAGCACCTGCCCGTGGCGGATACGCTTCTCGCAAAGGCGGTACCCGCTCCAATGCGCAAAGCAGCAACAGGGGCGGTCGTGGTGCAGCTCCCCGTCGCAGAGGCTCTGATAATAAGAAATAATAACATTCAAAATAAGATATATGAGAATATTGCTATTAGGTAGCGGCGGTCGCGAACACGCCCTTGCATGGAAAATTGCTCAAAGTCCAAAGCTTGAGAAACTCTTTATTGCACCCGGTAATGCGGGTACATCGCAGGTGGGCGAGAACGTTAATATCTCTGTTTGCGATTTTGATGCAATAGCCGATTTTGTTTTGCAAAACAATATAGATATGGTTGTTGTGGGTCCCGAAGACCCGTTGGTAAAGGGTGTGTATGACTTTTTTGCGGCTGATGAAAGATTGAAACATGTTGCAGTGATTGGTCCCACTCGTGCAGCGGCAGAGCTTGAGGGTAGTAAGTCTTTTGCAAAAGACTTCATGCAACGTCACTCGATTCCCACTGCTGCCTATCGCGCCTTCACTGTTGAAGAGAAAGAGGAGGCCTACCGCTTCCTGGAGGGCTTAAAGGCTCCTTATGTGCTCAAGGCAGATGGCTTGTGTGCCGGTAAAGGCGTGCTTATTCTCTCCTCTCTCGACGAGGCAAAGAAGAGCCTTGACGAGATGTTCAGCGGCATGTTTGGCTCCTCTTCAGCCACTGTGGTTATAGAGGAGTTCCTCGATGGCATAGAGTGTTCTGTATTTGTGCTCACCGATGGTAAGGATTATGTTATTCTGCCCGAAGCAAAAGACTATAAACGCATAGGTGAGGGTAATACCGGCTTGAACACCGGTGGAATGGGCTCAATATCTCCTGTTCCCTTTGCAACCTCCGATTGGATGAAGAAGGTGGAAGACAGAATCATACGTCCCACCGTGGAAGGGCTTGTTTCAGATGGTCTTTTGTACAAAGGTTTCATCTTCTTCGGTCTCATCAATGTAGAGGGTGAGCCCATGGTTATAGAGTACAATGTGCGTATGGGTGACCCCGAGACGGAGTCAGTAATGTTGCGCCTGAAAACAGATATTGTTGAGCTTTTTGAGAAGGTTGCCGCAGGTGCATTGAGCGGTGCAACCGTTGAGTTTGATGAGAGAACCGCGGTGTGTGTGATGCTTGTTTCGGGCGGCTATCCCGAGGCTTATGGAAAAGGTTATGAGATGAGCGGCTTTGAAAAGGTAACAGATAGCATCTTGTTTCATGCGGGCACTACTGTAAAAGATGGCAAAGTGGTTACTGCCGGCGGTCGTGTAATTGCGGCTTGTTCCTATGGTAACAACCGTGCCGAGGCGTTGGAGAAATCTTTCCGTGCTGCCAATGCAATTGATTTTGAGAAAAAATATTTCAGAGGAGATATAGGTTTTGACTTATAGTAATACGTTACAAGGACGCTTTGTTGCCACAGGTTATCCTGCGGCAGCAATGCTTTTTGTCTCGTTGTTTCTGTGGGTGGCAGGTTTCCTCTTCTCGGTGGGCAGCAGTTCTGCTATGCTGAACTCTCTGGGATTGAATTTTGTGGGAGAGACCTTTGCTCGCATCCTTTCCCTGTTGTCGTATGTGTGTGCAGCGTTGGTGCTGAATCATCTCTATCTGTTTGAACGGAGAGTTTCATACCTGCCACATATCTTCCTGTGGCTGGTCTCTATACATGTTTTCTTGCAGCCCGATTATGCGGTCTCTCTATCTCTTCTTTTTTTATTATTGTCTGTTGCGCAGCTATTGTCGTGCATTCAGGAGCGAGGACAGGAGAGGGCTGTTTATGCGGCTTTTGCTATATTGTCCTTCTCATCGCTGTTTTTACTGCAATTCATATATTTGCTGCCCCTCTTTTTTGTTTATTTGTGGATAGCAAAGATTTTTTGTGCAAGAAACTTTTTTGCAGCCCTGCTTGGGGCGGTAACGCCATATTGGTTTTTGTTTGGAGCAATTTTTGTGTTTCCCTCGTTGGCAGGCTTATTGATACCGGTGAGATTTGGTTTGCTTAGAATGTTTGCATATACCGACATTGTGTTCTCTCCGCAGGTTTGTGTCACACTGCTTGTAGAGTTGTTGGTGATGATTGTCGCGCTTGTGGTATTCTTTGTGTCATCTCTTCCTGCAAAGCCTTTGCTGCGCCGCCGCATGATCTTTCTCTTCCTGGTAAATGCCTGTTTGCTTCTTCTCTCATTTGTTGTTCCACAGGAATATTCTCTGCTGCTTGCCTGGCGTATGCCCGGTATTGCAATAATGGCAACTTATGTGTTTTCCATGCGGGTAACTCGTTTGTCAAATATATACTTTATTGTTCTTAATATATTGTGGCTTATAATTGCTGCTTTGTGCCTATGGATTATATAGTGAACTTCTTTTCGGAATATGGATATTGGGGAATGGGGGTGCTGGCATTCCTGTCGGGTTCTGTGGTTCCCATTACCAGTGAAGTGCTCCTGGTGCTTTTCCTTGGTCTCGGTCTTAACGCATTATCTCTCACCCTTGTTGCAGCTCTTGGTAACACCCTTGGTGGCGTAACGTGTTATTTCCTTGGAAGGCTTGCCGACAAGGAGAGGGCGATGAAGATGTTCAAGATTACTCCACGCCGTTTGCAGCGTGCCGATAAGATAATACAGAAATATGGCTATTGGGCTGCGCTTATCTCTTTTGTTCCTATTCTGGGAGAAACTTTGCTGGTGTTGCTTGGGATTATGCGTGTTTCCTGGTGGAAGGTTGCTGTTGTTATGGCTATGGGAAAGCTTATCCGCTATAGCTTTATAACTCTTTCATACACAGGTGTTATGCATGCGATGGGGTAGCTCCAGGGTGCTTTAATATGATGCACCGGCTTTTAACCCCTCTTTTCTCAGCATCTCCACAATCCTGTCCAGCTCTTCGTGTGAAGCTTTTAGCAGCCCCTCAGTGGGTGTCTCTCGGTCTATTGTGTATATCATCACCTCGCGAGGAGCAATCTCTTTCACGGTCTTAATCCAAGGAAGTACATATTCGTCGCTGGTATTGTTTACATCTATGCCGTTGGCGCTACCTTTCATGAACATTGTCTGTATCACGGCTCTGCCGTTAAAGGCTTTCATCTTGTCTATGATTGCTGCAAGGTCGTATGCGGCGGTGGGGCGGTCAATCGTTTTTATGTATTCGGGATTTACGGTGTCGAGTTTGAGTATGTTGTTATCAACAAGTTTCAAGGCTTCAAAGACTCTCTCTCTTGTTATGAGTGTGGCGTTTGTCAGGACACTCACTTTTGCGTCGGGGCAGTATCTGTCGCGCAGTGCGATAGTGTCGGCAATAATCTCCGGGAAATGGGGGTGTATTGTGGGCTCGCCATTGCCTGCAAATGTGAGAACATCGGGGGTAACGTTCTCCTGTTTCATCTCCTTGAGTTTATTTTCGAGTGCAGTGGCAACCTCCTCGCGAGTGGGTAACGGCTTGCGGCTGCGGTTGGCGGCATTAAGCCCACACTCGCAGTATAGGCAGTCGAATGTGCAGATTTTGCCATCATCGGGCAATAGGTTTATTCCCAATGAAATACCTAATCTGCGGCTTTTTATGGGACCGAAAATCGGTGATGCGAAGATAATTGTTGCCATCTTGTCCTTTTGTTGTGTAACACTGCTATTTTCTGCCAAAATCTGCGGGAATCTCGCCCCAGTTGCTTGTCTCCCATTTTATAACAGGGTTGGAATATATGTTGTTCTTTAACCACCTTTCGGCTCTCTCTATCAGCTGAAACAACTCTTCGGTTTCCACGGTGCGTGGCAACTTTGTTTTGCAACAATGTTGTTTCACCCAAAGAATAGCGTTGCGGCTGTCGCTGTATATCGGCATCTTGCTCTCCTTTTGTTTCAGCAGTGCAAGTGCATGCACAATGGCAAGGAACTCGCCAATGTTATTGGTGCCATATACAGGACCGAAGTGGAATATTTCCTCTCCTGTGGCAAGATATACCCCACGATATTCCATTTGCCCCGGGTTTCCGCTGCACGCGGCATCAACTGCAAGTGCTTCACGCAAGACATTTGTTGGCAGCCCGGCTGTTGTGGCAGCGGGCTTTGGGTTATTGCCGCCTATATATAGCTGTGGTGATGAGCTATATGCGCGCTCAGCCTCGGGGAGTGTTGCAAAGGACTTGTAAAGAGCCTGTTTCACCCCCTTTATTTGCGCCTGACATTCTTCCCAGGAGCTGTACACTCCCGGTTTGAGCCCGTTCCACACTACATAGTATCGTTTCTTTGCCATTACATTCTTTCGGGAACCTCAATGCCCAACAGGTTCATTGCGGTCTTGATAACCTTTCCTACATTGCATGTGAGGAGTATGCGGAAGGCTTTTGTCGCTGCATCTTCTTCTCGCAAGATGCTGTAATCGTGATAGAACTGGTTATACTCCTTTGCTAGTTCATATGCATAGTTGGCAATGCCCGAAGGTGAGTAGTCTGTTCCTGCTTGGCGTACTACTGCCGGGAAATCATTCAACAAGCGTATGATGGAGCACTCTTTTTCGCTGATATTTGCAGGAGAGGCAGTGCCGTTGCCGCTCACTCCGGTCTCGGTAGCCTTGCGCTCAATTGAGCGTGTGCGGGCGTATGTGTATTGTATAAATGGTCCGGTGTTGCCGTTGAAGTCGATAGACTCTTTGGGGTTGAAGAGCATGTTTTTGCGTGCATCAACCTTGAGCATGAAATATTTCAGGGCTCCTAAACCAATAATTCTGTAGATTTCATCAGCCTCCTCTGCGGTGAGCCCGTTGAGCTTGCCGCCAAGCTCTTCTGATGTCTCGCGCGCAGTTCTTATCATCTCGTCCATCAGGTCATCAGCGTCAACCACAGTGCCTTCGCGGCTCTTCATCTTGCCTTCGGGGAGTTCTACCATGCCATAAGAGAAATGTACCAGCCCTTTACCCCATGCAAAGCCCAATTTGTCGAGCAGGAGTGAAAGTACCTGAAAATGATAATTCTGTTCATTGCCCACGACATATACCATTTTGTCGATGGGGTAGTCGCGGAAGCGCAACTGCGCGGTGCCGATATCCTGTGTCATATACACCGATGTGCCATCGCTGCGTAACAGGAGCTTCTCGTCGAGCCCGTCGGCAGTGAGATTTGCCCACACGGAGTTGTCGTCGCGGCGGTAGAAGATACCCCTCTCCAAACCGCCGAGCACGGTCTCTTTTCCTTCGAGATATGTGTCCGACTCATAGTATATTTTATCAAAATCAACACCCAGGCGTTTGTAGGTCTCGTCAAATCCTTCGTAAACCCAGCCGTTCATGGTGCTCCACAGATTACGCACCTCTTTGTCGCCGGCCTCCCATTTTACAAGCATCTCGCGGGCCTCTGCCATGAGAGGTGATGCCGCCTCGGCCTCCTCTTTGCTCATGCCTTTCTCCATGAGCTCCTGTAATTCTGCCTTGTAGTGCTTGTCAAAAGCAACATAATAATCGCCGATGAGGTGGTCGCCCTTTTTTCCGCTGCTTGCGGGAGTCTCGCCGTTGCCCCATTTCTGCCATGCAAGCATGGATTTGCATATGTGAATGCCTCGGTCGTTCACAATATTGGTTTTTACCACCTTGTTGCCATTGGCTGCAATGATGTTTGAGAGTGCGTATCCGAGCAGATTGTTGCGTATGTGTCCCAAATGCAGAGGCTTGTTGGTGTTCGGTGACGAATATTCCACCATCACAAGAGGTGAATTTTCATTGGCTTTCTCTGTGCCCCAGCCTTCGGTATCGTCTATCTTATGCAATAGCTCAATCCAATATGAGGTGGCAATGCTTAAATTCAAAAAACCTTTTATGACATTAAAACCTGCTACCAGCGGCTGCATGGAGATTATTTTTTCGCCTATCTCCTGCGCGGTCTCCTCGGGTCGTTTTCTCGACATTTGCAAAAAGGGGAATACTACAAGGGTGAAATCCCCCTCAAACTCTTTTCGGGTCTTCTGCAACTGAACCTTTTCTGTTGCAACTTCTTGACCATACAGCTCTTTTATGGCGGCAATGACGCTTGCGTTCAAAATGGTTTCTATATTCATTGTTTATGTTTTTAGTTCTTCTGTTGGTAAAATATCTGTAGCAAAAGTCTTTTGCATTTTCGGCGCGAAGATACAAAATATATGCGACTTTTAAGGCTTTGTCGCGCCTCAAAATCCAAAATAAATGATAAAAGGCGGTTTTCTTTCTGCTTTGGCTTTTGTGGCAGTTAAAAAAGTGAAAAAACATAATTGTTTGTTACTTTTCTGCGGGCGAGATTGCGGTGTGTGTGTTTTCTTATTTGTTTCTGTCGCTTGTTTGTATTATCTTCGCGCTGTTTTTAGAAAATTATAAGATGAATCAGTTACCGGTTGTTACAAAAAATCTCATAGCGATAAATGTGCTGATGTTTCTTGCCGCTATCGTTGCAAAGAGATATGGGATAGACCTTAACGGCTATATGGGGCTGCACCTGTTTCTTGCAAGCGACTTTCACCCATATCAGCTTGTTACATATATGTTTATGCATGGTGGTTTCACTCACCTGTTTTTCAACATGTTTGCCCTTTACATGTTTGGTGGCCTGCTGGAGCGCGTGTGGGGTGCAAAGTTGTTTTTAATCTATTATTTCTTCGCCGGCATAGGTGCGGCTTTTGTTCAAGAAGCAACACAGTATGTGTATTATGCGATGTACCTTTCGCAATATGAATATGTGAGACTTGCCGCCGATGCCCTTGTGCCCATGTCTCAGTATCTGAATATGTGGAATACTGTTGGTGCATCTGGTGCTGTATATGGTATTTTATTGGCATTTGCCATGATGTTCCCTGACGAACGAATGTATGTCATTCCTATCCCGTTCCCCATAAAGGCAAAATATTTTGTAATGATATTCTGTGTCTTGGAACTATTGTTGGGGGTGAGTAATAACGCAGGAGACAATGTTGCGCATTTTGCTCATTTGGGTGGAGTGCTTTTTGGTCTCTTGCTCATTATCTATTGGCGTAAAAAAGGTAAAATAAGTGGGCCCTATGTTTAAGAATCTGTACCGAAAGTTCTGCGATGAGAATATTGTGGGGCGCTTTATTTATATCAACGTGGCAGTGTACATAATTGTCGCTTTCATCGGGGTTTTTGCCACTCTGTTCGAGTTTGGGAACGGCGTAGATGCCTTTATGCGATGGTTTGAACTGCCTGCTGCGTTTGATGTGTTTATAACCCGTCCCTGGTCCTTGCTCTCATATATGTTCTTGCACGAGAAACTTATGCATATTCTGTGGAATATGATTGCGCTCTATGGGTTCGGTCGCATATTCCTCTCTTTCTTCTCGATGCGGCACTTTGTGGGCGTTTATCTGTTTGGCGGGATAATGGGTGGCATCTTCTTTATGTCGGCATACAACATATTTCCTCATTTTGAGAGCGTTGTGGATAGCTCATATCTGATAGGGGCGTCGGCGTCGGTGCTTGCCGTGGTTGTTGCATCGGCTGTGCGCAGCCCGAATTATGTGGTAAATGTCCTTCTTCTTGGCTCGATGCGCCTTGTTACCATTGCTGTGATAACAGTTGTGGTTTCGTTGCTGTTGTTGGCGTCGGAGAATGCCGGCGGTAACTTTGCGCATCTTGGAGGAGCCTTTGCCGGCTGGCTGTTTGCATTTATGCTTAACAAAGGGAAAGATGTAACCGCGGTGATAAATAAAATCATCGATTTCTTCGCTACTTTTTTCAAGCGCCGCCCGGTCCGCAACAAGGCAAAATTTACCTATCAGAAGAATGAACGTACTGCCGATTATGAGTATAATGCCCGTAAAAAGGAGAATGATGCACAAATCGACAGAATTCTTGAAAAAGTGAAGGCGGGTGGATATGCTTCCCTTACCGAAGATGAAAAAAAACAACTGTTTGACGCTTCGCGCAGGTGAGTGTGATTATCCCGTTTTTTATACAAGGCATTCGCGTAATTGTGCGCGAATGCCTTCGTTTTGTTGATTTACGCCCCTTGCGGCAAAGAAATTCTGCTAATTATATAAATAATTAAGAAAAAAACGCTATATTTGCGCGCATTTAATGAACGAACGAATAAATCATAAATAAATTTTAATCAAAATGCAGAACAAAGGATTTGTAAAAGTTTTTGCGCTACTGCTGACATTGGTATGTTTGTTCTACCTCTCATTCTCGTTTGTAACCGGTTATCACATGAAACAGGCTGCAAACGATCCCAAAGGTGAGCAACACTATCTCGATTCAATGCAGAATGAGAAAGTTTGGTTAGGTGTTTACACCCTGAAGCAGAGCCGCGAAATGGAGATTGGTCTTGGATTGGACCTCAAAGGTGGTATGTATGTTATTATGGAAGTATCGGTTCCCGATATTGTCAAGGCACTTGCAGACCACAAGAGCGATGTTGCTTTTAATCAGGCTGTTGAGGCTGCCCGTGTGGCATCTGTTACAAGCCAGAGCGACTATATCTCTCTGTTTGTTGATGAGTATAAGAAATTGGCTCCCGAGGGTAATCTCGCAGCCATCTTTGCTACACAGCAGTTGAAGGACAAGGTTAATACCCGTTCAACCGATAGCGAGGTGGTGAAGGTGTTGCGCGAAGAGGTGCAAGCTGCCATCGACAACTCGTTTAACGTGTTGCGCACCCGTATTGACCGTTTCGGTGTTGTTCAGCCCAATATTCAGACTCTTGAAGGCTCAATGGGTCGTATCATGATTGAGCTTCCCGGTGTTAAAGAGCCCGAGCGTGTTCGCAAATTGTTGCAGGGTTCTGCCAACCTCGAGTTCTGGGATACATACAATGCTTCGGAGATTGTTCCCGCTCTTATGGCTGCCGATGCCAAGCTTGCTGCTGTTGCACAAGTGGCAGAGAAGAACGTGGCAGAGGAGCCCGCTACCGAGGCTGCTCCCGCTGCAACAGAGGAAAATACCGAAATTGCCGATACTGATATCGAGGCTGCAATCACTGGCGAGAAGAGCGAGGAGAATGTTGATATAGAGGCTTTGAAGGCTCAGCACCCCTTGTTGTCTCGTTTGCAGACAGTGCAGAGCAATGCTACAGGTAGCGTAATCGGTTATGCTCACTACAACGATACTGCTGCCATAAACGCTCTTATTGCAACACCCGAGTTCAAAAGTTCTATGCCTCGCGAGCTTCGTTTGTATTGGGGCGTTGAGGCTGTCGATCGCGAAACAACAAATCAGATATATGCGCTTTATGCCATCAAATGCGTTCAGCGCAATGGTCGCGCACCCATTGAAGGTGATGTTGTAGTTGATGCTGCCGATACTTTTGACCAATATAACCGTCCTTGTGTAACCATGTCTATGAATACCGATGGTGCACGCCGTTGGGCACAGCTCACAAAGGCAAACATTGGCAAGGCTATTGCCATTGTTCTTGATGGCTATGTTTACAGCGCACCTATGGTTAGCAACGAGATTACCGGCGGTCGCTCAGAGATTACAGGTAACTTCACCATTGAAACCACAAAAGACCTTGCAAACGTGCTCCGTTCAGGTAAAATGCCCGCGCCCGCGCGTATTGTACAAGAGGATATCGTAGGTCCTTCGTTGGGTCAGGAGTCAATTAACCAGGGTATGATGTCATTTGTTGTGGCATTCATCTTGCTTATGGTTTACATGTGCGCCATCTATGGTGTAATTCCCGGTATGGTGGCAAACGCAGCATTGTTGATGAACCTCTTCTTTACTCTTGGTGTGTTGGCATCATTCCAGGCTGCTCTCACAATGTCTGGTGTGGCAGGTATTGTGCTCACATTGGGTATGGCTGTCGATGCTAACGTGCTCATCTATGAGCGTACCAAAGAGGAACTTGCTGCCGGCAAAAACACTCGTGCCGCTCTTTCTGATGGTTACAAGAATGCATTCTCTGCAATCTTCGACTCAAACTTTACATCAATCATAACCGGTATAATCCTGTTCTATTTTGGTACAGGTCCTATCCGTGGCTTTGCTACAACCCTCATTATTGGTTTGCTCT
This sequence comes from uncultured Bacteroidaceae bacterium, assembly GCA_964423665.1. Classification (GTDB taxonomy): domain Bacteria; phylum Bacteroidota; class Bacteroidia; order Bacteroidales; family Bacteroidaceae; genus HGM04593. The sequence continues at coordinate 18,081 of CAYRFX010000026.1, forward strand.
GTTCATTCTTTACAGCTGTGTTCCTCACACGCGTTGTATATGAGCACTTTATGGGCAAGGATAAGTGGCTCGACCTTAAATTTACCACCAACTTCTCAAAGAATCTGATGGTGGGCACAAAGTATGATTTCATGAAGAAATCGAAGGGCTTTGCTGTGGGTCTTGCCGTGGTTATGGTTGCAATGCTTGTTTCGTTCGCTATTCGTGGCTTGAGTCAGAGTATCGATTTTACCGGTGGTCGTAACTTTGTTGTTCAGTTTGAGCAGCAGGTTGAGCCCGAGACCGTGCGTGAGATTCTCCGTGAGAAGATTACCGAGGATAACGTTCAGGCTATTGCGCTCGGTACCGATAAGAAAACCATCCGCATAACAACCAACTATCGCATTACAGACCCCTCTGAGACTGTTGATGCAGAGATTGAGAAGTTCCTGTATGATGCGTTTATGGAGAAGGGCTTGCTGAGCAAGGATCTTACTCTTGAAACATTTGTCGATTATGACAACCGTGCAGGTGGTTCTATCATCAGTTCGCAGAAGGTGGGTCCCAGCATCGCCGAGGATATTAAAGATGGTGCCATTATCTCAGTGGCATTGGCTCTTGTAGCAATCTTCCTCTATATTCTTGTGCGTTTCCGCAATGTGGCATACAGCGTGGGCTCTGTTGTAGCTTTGGCATCAGACGTGTTCCTCATCATAGGCTGTTATTCACTCTGCTATGGTTGGGTACCCATGTCGTTGGAGGTTGATCAGGTGTTTATTGGTGCAATCCTCACCGCTATAGGTTATTCTATCAATGACAAGGTGGTTATCTTTGACCGTGTGCGTGAGTTTGCATATCTCTATCCCAAACGTGATAAATATACTCTGTTCAACGATTCGTTGAATACAACACTTGCTCGTACCATCAATACTTCATTCAGTACTTTGGTGGTGTTGCTTGCAATCTTCATATTGGGTGGTGATAGTATTCGCAGTTTCTCATTTGCAATGATTCTCGGTGTTATCTTCGGTACACTTTCGTCATTGTTCATTGCTGCACCTGTGGCATACAGCATTATTACAAAAGGTAAGAAATAACAGGTGATTATAAATCAAAACAGGCTCGCTTCGGAAAAGAAGCGAGCCTGTTTTGATTTATAGCTGCAGCAAGGCGGCTGTGTGTATCTATATGTCTATAATGAAATGTTTCTTCTAAAGTAGATATGTGCAAAAAGACATTCAGGGCATCTGTGTTTTGTGCAGAATGCGTTGTTCAACTGAATTAACGCCTGTGATTCGGCTGCGCAACCTATGCACACTCCTTGTTGGGTCCATCGGCGTATGATACTGTTATCTTCGCTGTTTATCACATATAGGTAGTCTTCTGCCTTGTTGCACGCTTCTGTGTTGTGGCGGTGCTTGCCATAGCAATGAAGCATTGGTATCACGGTGTTTATGATGAGTACATCGAGTTGTTTCTCTTTTATATCTCCGGTGCCCACTGTGAGCGTGCTGCCGAATTGTGTGTGGTGTTGCCAATAGGTGCTTGGCTGTGTTTGAAACAGCTTGCGCAGTTCGGCAATGGTGTTGCATGCGGCAATGCGATCTATGCTTACACTGCCACGCTGTAGCAAGGCTGCCATGCGTGCTATGCGTATGTGCGGTGTTGCATTTCCATTCCATTTGCCGTGGTTCATCTCTTGCAATCCGAATTTGCCTTTCAGGAATTTATATTCGCGCAAAAGGGTGTTGTAATATTCGCTGCCGGCTGCATCAGCGCGGTAGTATTGCGGGATACTCTCTTCGTTGAGCAGGCCTGCCTGTCCAAAAAACATTGCTTCTATTTGTTCAATGTTGTCGCGATGCTTGGCGAGTGCCTGCATATTTAGCAGTGCAGCCCACTCCTCGAATATGTTGCTCTGAATGCCGAACCCGAAATAGCGTGCAAGCAGCTTGAACAGGGCGTCGTTCCAGCGTTTGTCGCAGTTGTCGAGTAATGTGCTTATTCTTGCGCTTTTCTCTTCTAATCGTTCTGCAAGCAACCCGGATAAGAAACTGCGCAGCTCGGCATTGCCACATTCTGCTGCAATGTGCATGCAAGGCAGTGTAAAACTCTGTTTCTGCATGTTTGTGTATGCGTCATGCAAGGATTCGGGGCAGTTCAGGCGCAGTTGCTGTATTGCCTCACCGTTTTTGCCTATTGTTTCTATATTGTCATTTAAGGTTACATGCAGTATGGCATTGTCGTGATGCGATTCTTTTTTTACAATCTCCTCTTCCCAGTCGCTGCTGTTGCAATGCAGCACTACATTGCCATGGAGCTCTTTCCCCTCTATTTTTATAATGGCATTGCTGAAGTGTCCCACCTGCGATTTCTCTCCGCAAGAGATTATCTCCAGCCGATAGCCTGCGGTGGTTTTTAATGCTTTTTGCGGGAACAGCCTGTTTCCCCAAATGTATCCTAATAGTTTCTGCATATAAAGCGCTTGTGTGTAAATGAGACCGGGTTAGTTTTTCTTCTCCTCGGGGTAGCTGATGCGTGTATGGTATATTGCCTTAAGACGCTCCTTGAAAATCTCCTTTATTGTATATATGTCCTTGAATGTCAGCGGGCACATCTCTAATTCTCCCTCAGCAACCTTTGAATCAACGACGCTGTTCACCTTCTCCTCGATATTGGCTGCGGTGTATTCGCTTATGCTGTGTGATGCGGCCTCTACACAGTCGGCAAGCATGAGAATGCCTTGCTCCTGCGTGGTGGGTTTGGAACCGGGATAGGTGAATGTAGCCTCATTTATCTCTTCGTTCGGGTGCAGGTTCTTGTAGGTTATGTAGAAGAATCCTGTCTTGGATTTTCCATGATGGGTTGTTATGAAATCTTTTATTTTTCGTGGCAGATGGTTGCGCTCGGCAATGGCAGCTCCCTCGAGCACATGTCTGATGATTATCTGTGCGCTCTCTTGTGGCTCAAGCTCATTGTGCGGGTTCTTTCCTCCGCTTTGGTTCTCGGTAAAATAGATGGGGTTGTTGCTCTTTCCAATGTCATGATACAATGCTCCCGTGCGCACCTCCAAGCTGTTGGCTCCAATGGCGCGTGCTGCTTCGGCTGCAAGATTTGCAACCTGCATAGAGTGTTGGAATGTGCCGGGTGCCTCCTGTGACAGCTTCTGCAACAGCGGATTGTTGAGGTTGGATAGCTCTATGAGGGTGATGTTTGATATAAAACCAAGCAGTTTTTCGATGATGAACATTAGTGGGTATGCAAACAAAATGAGCACGGAACTTATCACAAAGTATATATACATTATTAAATTCATCTTTGTTATATCGTTCTCCACTGTGAGCTCATATGCAAGGAATGTAGCGCAGTATGTTATAAGCACGATAAAGGCAGTGCGGAACATTTGTGAGCGTGACGACAGCTCTTTAAGGCTCAATATTGTTGCGTATCCTGCTAAAATCTGCAACAATACAAACTCGTATGGCGAGTTAAGCATGATGGAGCATATCAAAATATCGATTGTGTGAATTATAAATGCCGTACGGGGATTGGTAAACAGGCACAGCATCATGGGGACCAGAGCAAAGGGCAGCAGGAATATGTTGCTGAAACGCGCCGTTACCATAGCTCCCACTAAAATGGGAAAGATTGTTGTGGACAATAGAACAAGGATGAACTTGTTGTTATTGTTCTTGATGTCGGGGTTGTAGATATAAACGTATGAAAGCAGTAGTGAGAAGGCAATGATGACAAACAGAATCTGCCCAAGGAACATGGTTGTTGTCTTGTAGTTGTTATCTTGCCTTTTGTCTATCTCGTATTGATATGATTTAAGAATCTGATAGGTCTTTGCATCTACAATGTCACCGCGCCCCACAATCTTCTGCCCGTTCTGCACTATATCTTCGCTGATGGGGAGTGCTGCCAGCTCATCTTCGAGCAACTTGTTTGTTTTTACCGAGTCGAAAATGACGTTGGGTATTATAAGCTCATCGAGTTTATAGGCTGCTATGAGCCATGAGGGTATAGTGTCGGCAGCAAGCATCTTCTTGTATGCCTTATCGGGGGTGATGAAACGCTCCTTTCCCACGGTTGTGGCGAGGTTCTCGCTTATTACGTTTGCTTTGTCTGCCTTGCTTTCTTCAAGTATCTCTTTGTCGGCTTGCGATACAATTCCTTGATTGTAGAGCCCAATCAGAGTGTTGTAGTATTTTATATATGCCTCGCGAGGAACCTCCTCGCTCGCATTGCTGTAAAAGCGGTTCTTTAGTTGTCGCAAGGATTTTGTTGCTATAGTGGAGTCTTTTACAAAGTATGGCTCAAAGTGAGCGATGATACTGTCTTTCTCTTTCTTGAGCCGCTCTTCACTTTTGTAAACAGGAAAATCAAAAGGTGCAATAATCTGGCTGTAATTCCATGGCGCAGACTCGCTGTAGTTGTAGTTGAAAACGTTGTTTCGTGGCATAAAATAGATAATCAATCCCATGCATAGCAGCGAGATTGTTGCTTGAAACAATATTCTCATTCTCTTGCCAATCATCTCTTTCAAACTCTTTTTCATAAACCGTATATTGTTGCGTTTCAAATTCTTGATTATTGTTCTTTTCTCTTTTTGCGGGCTTAAATATACAAAAGTACTAAAAAATAACAAATATCAAAGGCAAATGTCTGTTCTTGTTCTCCCTGGCTCCTATTGCCATGAAAAATAAATAAATTTATTTTGTTAAGAGAGCAAGTTGTACTATTTTTGTAGAGTTTATAATTTGCGATATTCTGCATTCGTGTCTCGCAACGAGGCTTTGCAATGTAAAGGTCATTGGTGCAGGTGTTGCGTAAAAAATAAGAGTATGAATGATAGAAAAGTGAGGGTGCGTTTCGCCCCCAGCCCTACAGGTCCTCTTCACATCGGCGGTGTGAGAACGGCGTTGTATAATTATCTTTTTGCAAAACAGCATGGCGGTGATTTTGTTTTCCGCATCGAAGATACCGACTCCAATCGCTTTGTCCCCGGAGCCGAAGAGTATATTCTGGAATCATTCCGCTGGTTAGGTGTCAAATTCGACGAGGGTGTAACCTTTGGTGGTGATTGTGGTCCTTATCGTCAGTCTGAACGTCGTGAGATATACAAAAAATATGTCCGGATATTGCTTGATAATGGTAAAGCTTATTTGGCTTTTGATACACCCGAGGAGCTTGATGCCAAGCGTGCGGAGATTGATAATTTTCAGTATGATGCATCTACCCGTCTTTCTATGCGCAATTCGCTTGCAATGCCTGCCGAGGAGGTGAAGGCTCTTATAGACGGCGGCGCACAATATGTGGTTCGTTTTAAGGTGGAACCGGGCGAAAAGGTGGTGGTAAACGATCTTATCCGCGGTGTGGTAACGATTGATTCTTCTATTCTTGATGATAAGGTGCTTTACAAGTCGGCAGACGAGCTGCCCACCTATCACCTCGCCAATATTGTAGATGACCATCTGATGAATATCTCACATGTTATTCGTGGTGAGGAGTGGTTGCCATCGGCTCCATTGCACGTTCTGCTGTATCGTGCTTTCGGTTGGGAGGATACAATGCCCTCTTTTGCTCATTTGTCTTTGCTTTTGAAACCCGAAGGCAACGGCAAGCTTAGCAAACGTGATGGTGACAGGCTTGGTTTCCCGGTGTTCCCCCTCGAGTGGCACGACCCCAAGAGCGGCGCAGTGTCGTCGGGCTTCCGCGAGAGTGATTATCTGCCCGAGGCTGTGATAAATTTCCTTGCTCTCCTTGGCTGGAACCCCGGAGGCGATGTGGAGATGATGTCCATGGAGGAACTTATTGCTAAATTCGACCTTGCAAAGTGCAGCAAAGCAGGTGCGCGTTTCGATTACAAGAAGATGATATGGTTTAACCATGAATATATCTTGCGTAAAGATGATTCGGAGATTGCGGCGATATTTATGCCCGTGGTGCAGTCGCATGGAATTGAGACAAGCATGGAACTCCTTACAAAAATAGTCTCTTTGATGAAGGGGCGCGTGAATTTTGTACATGAATTGTGGGACGCTTGCAGTTTCTATTTTATAGCACCCACCGAGTATGATGAAAAAACCGTAAAAAAACGTTGGAAGGAGGATTCTGCCGTTAAGATGGGAGAGCTTGCCGCTTTGCTCGAAGGGCTTGAGGATTTCTCCATTGAGAATCAGGATAAGGCCGTTCATGAGTGGATTGAAGCAAAAGGTTATGGTATGGGCGAGATTATGAACGCCTTCCGTTTGGCATTGGTGGGCGAGGGAAAAGGTCCGCAAATGTTTGATATTTCTGGTCTCATCGGCAAGGAAGAGACATTGGCGCGTTTGCGCAGAGCAATTACAGTTTTGGGATAAGCAGACCGGCAATTATGTACACGTTAGGAATATATTTTTATATTGCTGCCATCAAGATTGCAGCACTCTTCGGGCATAAAAAGGCGAAGTATATGCTCGAGGGGCATGACGAGATATTTGCAACTCTTAAGGAGAAGATAAAAACGGGAGTAGATTATATATGGTTCCACGCCTCTTCTCTCGGCGAGTTTGAGCAAGGACGTCCCATGATTGAGAAGTTCCGTGCCGAGCACCCCGAGTATCGTGTGATTCTGACATTCTTCTCGCCCTCGGGCTATCGTTCGGCGCGTAATTACCAGCAAGCCGATATTGTTTGCTATCTGCCTTTTGATACCCCCTGTAATGTAAAGCGCTTCCTTAATCTTGTAAACCCCAAAATGGTGTTTTTTGTAAAATATGAGTTTTGGTTGAATTTTCTGTTTGCGTTGAGAAAACGTGCGATACCCACATACAGTGTCTCTTCGATATTCCGTGAAGACCAGGCTTTTTTCCATTGGTGGGGCGCATATTACCGCAGAGTGTTGCGCTGTTTCACCCATTTGTTTGTGCAGAATGAAAAGTCGAAAGAGCTGCTCTCTGCCATAGGCGTGAAAAACGTGTCGGTGGTGGGTGATACCCGTTTCGACCGTGTTGCCAAAATATCGGAACAGGCTCATCTGTTACCCCTTGTGGAGGCGTTTGCCGAGGATAATAAAAAAATCTTTATTGCCGGAAGCTCGTGGGGACCTGATGAAGCTGTTTATACCCACTATTTCAACACTCACCCCGGCTGGAAGCTGATAATTGCTTCGCATGAGGTGAATGAGGAGCGTATCAAGGAGATTGAGGAACAGGTGCGCGGGCTTTGTGTGCGATACACGCAGGCAACAATGGATGAGGTGCGCTCGGCAAAATGTTTGATAATCGACTGTTTCGGCCTTCTCTCTTCTATCTACCGCTATGGTAATGTGGCTTATGTGGGCGGTGGATTTGGTGTGGGCATACACAATATTCTCGAAGCGGCGGTTTATGGAATTCCGGTATTCTTTGGTCCCAACAACAGGAAATTCCAAGAAGCGCAGCAGTTGAAAGCATGTGGCGGTGGATTGGAGATTGCTTCTCGCGAAGAGTTTGAACAAAAAATGGCACAGTTTGATGCCAATCCTGCTCTTGTCGAGGAGGCGGGCAAGGCAGCCGGTGGCTATGTGTCGCAGAATGCAGGTGCCTCGGCGCGAATATTCAAGATTCTTGGATTATGATTTTATATTAAACAATGTAAAACTTGTAGTTTAATAGAGAAATTTGTTATCTTCGCATAAAACGTGAAATAAAAAATAAGAATCAAATTATAATTATTTAATTTTTTAAGATTATGCAGTATTTGACTAATGAGAAATTGACAATCGTAGGTGCCGGTGGTATGATCGGTTCTAACATGGTGCAGTGTGCATTGATGCTTGGCTTGACTCCAAACATCTGCTTGTATGATATTTTTGAGCCGGGTGTGCACGGTGTAGCCGACGAGATGGCTCATTGTGGATTCCCCGGTGCTAATATCACTTGGACAACTAATCCCGAGGAGGCTTTCACCGGTGCCAAGTATATTGTTTCTTCAGGTGGTGCTCCTCGCAAAGAGGGTATGACTCGTGAGGATTTGTTGAAAGGTAACTGCCAGATTGCTGCGGAGTTCGGCGATTTTATCAAGAAGTACTGCCCCGATGTTAAGCATGTTGTGGTAATATTTAATCCTGCCGATGTAACAGCTCTCACAGCTCTTATTCACTCAGGTTTGAAACCCAACCAACTGACATCTTTGGCGGCTCTCGATTCTACTCGTTTGCAGCAGGCTCTTGCCAAGGAGTTCGGTGTTCAGCAGGATAAGGTGACAGGTGCCAATACTTATGGTGGTCACGGCGAGCAGATGGCTGTATTTGCTTCACAGGTTAAGATTGATGGCAAGCCTTTGGCAGAAATGGGTCTCTCTGAGGAGCGTTGGGCAGAGATTAAGCACAATACAGTTCAAGGCGGTTCAAATATTATCAAGCTCCGCGGTCGCAGCTCTTTCCAGAGTCCCTCATATTGCGCTATCAAGATGATTGAGGCTGCTATGGGTGGTGAGCCCTACACATTGCCCGCAGGTTGCTATGTTAATAGCGAGGAGCTCGGTTACAAGAATGTTATGATGGCTATGCCCACAACTATTGATGCTGATGGTGTTCACTATGTTGCTCCCAAGGGTACACCCGAGGAGATGGCTGCATTGCAGTCTTCTGTTGAGCACTTGGGCAAGATGCGCGATGAGATTATAGCTCTCGGTATTATACCCGCAGTGGAAGAGTGGAGTTCTCTTAACCCTAATATTTAATAAGGTATAGCGTTATATTGATGCAAAGAAGCAAGAGGGTTTCACTTCTTGCTTCTTTTTTTTGAGCAAAAAAGTCCTCAAAAGTTTTGCCAATTAAGAAATTGTATCTACTTTTGCGCCACATTTTGTTCGGTTGATAATAATATAAACTAAAAATATAAATAGGAAATGATTGTAGTACCTGTTAAAGAGGGCGAGAACATTGAGAGAGCTCTCAAAAAATTTAAAAGAAAATTCGAGAAAACCGGTGTAGTTAAAGAGTTGCGCGCTCGTCAGCAGTTTGACAAGCCTTCTGTAATCAAGAGATTGAAGATGGAGCACGCTATTTATGTTCAGAAGCTTCGTGCAAACGAGGAATAAAAACTTGCATCTTTTCTTGTTTTTTTAATTATTCTGATATATATTCGTTGCCGTAAGATTTGTTCTTGCGGCAACGAATATGTTTATAGACACTTTTATAAGGCATCTGAAGAACGAGAAGAACTACTCGTTGCATACGCTCAGAGCGTATGCGGGCGATCTTCGTGCCTTTGAAAAGTTTCTGCATGGGGTGGAGACCTCGCTCTCTGTCCTTGATGCTGATGTAGATTTGTTGCGTGCATGGGTGGCTTCGCTCATGGATAATGGCGGTGCGGCAAGTTCGGTTTGCAGGAAGCTGAGCTCGTTGCGCTCTTTTTATGCATATATGCGAGCCGATGGTAATCTTGCAGATAATCCGGCGCAGCGAGTTCATGGTCCCAAGGTCTCTCGCGTTCTGCCCTCTTTTATTAAAGAAGAGGATATGGATTGCTTGATAGATGAAGTCTCTTTCGGCGAGGGTTTTGTGGCGTGTCGCGACCATGCCATAATGTTGTGCTTCTATGAGACGGGTATTCGCTTGTCGGAACTTGTCGGTCTTGATGTGGCGAGTGTCGATCTTTCGCAACAACAGATGAGGGTTGTCGGTAAGCGCAATAAGGAACGTGTGATTCCGTTTGCCGGTGAGCTGCGTGGCGAGCTTGAGTTTTATATCTCGGAGCGCGCCCGTGTTGCTGCTTGCGGTGAGAAGGCTCTGTTTGTTACGGCGGCGGGTGTTCGTCTTAATCAGCAGCAGGTTTATAGGATTGTTAATAAAAGGCTTTCCGGCGTTACCAGTGTTGCAAAAAAGAGTCCGCATGTTTTGCGTCATAGCTTTGCCACGGCTATGCTTAATAATGAAGCCGAGCTTATGGCTGTTAAGGAGTTGCTTGGGCATGAGCGGCTGGCGACGACGGAGATTTATACTCACTTAACCTTTGAAGAGTTGAAACGTTTTTATGATAAGGCTCACCCGAGAGCCGGTAATAATTAAATAATAAAGGAGGATTTATTATGGAGACAAGAATTCAATCTGTTCATTTCGATGCGTCTGCGCAGTTGTTGGAGTTTGTAGAGAAGAAAGTTGCCAAAATCGGTAAGCTGTGCGAGGGGGCAACGGCATTGGAGGTTACAATGAAGTTGATTAAGCCCGAAACGGCAATGAATAAGGAGGTGGCTCTGCGTCTTTCTTCGGGTTCCGGGGATATGTTTGCTTCTAAAATTTCCGACACTTTTGAGGACGCTTTGTTGGTTGCAATTGATGCTTTGAAGGTGCAAATAGAGAAAAAACGCGAAAAAATGAAGTAATAAGCGAAAAAAACACCAAAAAAGTTTTGTGATTAAAAAAAAACTCGTACATTTGCACTCGCTTTACAACGGTAACAGCACCGCAAATGTACAATGCCTCTTTAGCTCAGTTGGCCAGAGCACGTGATTTGTAATCTCGGGGTCG
>CAYRFX010000027.1:0-28029 GCA_964423665.1 uncultured Bacteroidaceae bacterium
CGCAATGGAACACCCCGAGAAGTATCCTCAGCTCACAATCCGTGTTTCGGGTTATGCAGTGAACTTCATCAAGCTGAGCCGCGAGCATCAGTTGGAGGTTATCTCTCGTTCTTTCCACGAGCGCATGTAATAACAACTTTATTAATAGCTATGAAAGCCGGCTGCAGAGTCGGCTTTCATAGCTTAAAATAGTAGCAAAATGATAAGAGTACATTCATACGAGTCAATGGGCACATTCGATGGTCCCGGTCTGCGCCTTGTAATATTCCTGCAAGGTTGCAATTTCCGTTGCCTCTATTGTGCCAACCCCGATACAATAGACGCAAAGGGCGATAGTCAAGAAACAGATATTGAGGAGATTATGCGTTTGGCTATGAATGAGAAGGCTTTCTTTGGCAAGAAGGGTGGGGTAACATTCAGTGGTGGCGAGCCCACGGTGCAAGCGGCAGCTCTCATTCCTCTTGTAAAGCGTCTCAAGGAACAGGGGATAAATGTGTGTATCGATACAAACGGCAGCATCTGGAATAAAGATGTGGAGGAACTTTTTAATCTTGTGGATCTTGTGTTGCTCGATATAAAACAGTTCAATCCCGAAAGGCACAAGGTGCTCACAGAACGCAGCAACGAACAGACACTGCGCACAGCCCGTTGGCTCGAGGAGAATAACAAGCCCTTCTGGTTGCGCTATGTGCTTGTCCCCGGTTACAGTGCCATAGAGGGCGACATTCGCGCATTAGGTGAGAATTTAGGTTCATACAAGATGATTCAACGTGTAGAGATTCTCCCTTATCACACCCTTGGCGTTCACAAATATGAGGCAATGGGCATGGAGTATAAATTGAAAGATGTTAAAGAGAACACTCCCGAACAGCTCGACGTGGCAAAAACTCTTTTTGAAGAGTACTTCTCTTGTGTGTATGTGAACTGATTATGGCAAGCGAAAAAGAAAAAATGTTGCGAGGCGAGCTTTATGACGCCAACAACGACACCTCTCTTATTGCAGAGCGCAATGCCTGCAAAATACTTTGCTCGCAATACAACAGTTTGCCCTATGACGCATGCGAGGAGCGTCGTGCCCTGCTCGATAAAATTATTGGACACACAAGCGGGGATTATATCATTGAGCCGCTCTTCTGGTGCGATTATGGTTATAACATATCTCTTGGCAAAAATTTCTATGCCAACCACAATCTTGTAATACTCGATGCTGCGCCCGTTACTTTTGGCGACAATGTCTTCATTGGTCCCTCATGTGGTTTTCACACCGCGGGGCACCCTCTGAATGTGGAACAGAGAAATCAGGGACTGGAATATGCCAAGCCCATAACAGTGGGTAACAATGTGTGGATAGGTGCCGGTGTGCAGGTGTTGCCGGGTGTTACTATAGGTGATAATGTAACTATCGGTGCTGGCAGTGTGGTTACTCGCAATGTACCTGCCAATTCTGTGGCAGTGGGCAATCCCTGTCGTGTGATAAAGCAGATAAAGTAATGTTATAGATAATAAACGGCTGTGTGTCAATTCTCACAAACCTAAAGGGGCTATGTCAAATATTGCATTTTGACACAGCCCCTTTAACCACTAAATCAAACCTTACTATATTAATTTAACCTATTAGTTCAGTTTAGTCCAATAGATTGTGGTGCCTATACCCCAAATGTTACCAAACAATTTGAGTTTCTTTGCATCTACAAACTCAGCCTCCACATTCACTCTTATACCTTTTGAGGGGTCATAAATCTTAGCACCGTTCCATTCTCCCTCGTTCTTGTCAAATTTCAATCCCTTAACAATCACCACCTTGTCAATATCAACATTGCGCAGGCTCTTGTCGGGGTTCTTCACATCTTTCCGTTTGTTGCCGTTCTTGTCGAGAGGATTCTGCACCCAGAAAAGCTGTGCTGTGTATGTGCCATCGGCAGCCTTTGTTACGCGCACTTTGCTCTTGCTGCCACCACGGTCAGTAAGATACTCGCCAATAATCTCGTCGCCATTCTTGTTGATGCTCTGTGCGAATGAAGGAATAGAAAGCATCATTGCGCAGATAAGTGTAAAGATAATTTTCTTCATTTTTTCTTATTATTAAAATTTCTGCGCAAAAGTATGACAAAAACTGCACACTTGCTAATGGCTTGTGCAATGATTTTGTATATTTTGCACAAATTTAAGCCTTGTGTGCAGTTTTTGTCTAAAAAATAGTTTTATTTATCTTCTATTGCGTGCTCTCGCTGCGTTCACGTTGTACGATAAGCAGGTTGGTGGCTGCCTGTTCGTCTCCCATTTCCGCGGCCTTCTCAAAGGCGCGTTTGGCAGCGTGCAGGCGATGGCGTCTGTAATCTATCACCCCTTGCAGATTGATGGCGCGTGCGTCATCTTTATATTGACGCAAGAGCTGAGCCATTTTTTTGTAATCGGGGTTGGGGTTGTTCATAAGCTCATTTACAATATCGTTTATAGCCATGGCAATACTGTCGGCTTGATTATGATAATATATTGCACCCACCGATGTTCCACGTTGCTTGGCAAATGCCACACGCGATAGCTCGCGAAAGAGCTCCCCGTTGTCGTAATTGTGCAGAATAATTTCGCGTTTGGTATTTGAGGGCTCTTTCTGCAATCGTGCAATAAGGCTGTCCCCGCCTGGGATATCAAGCATTGCAATATCCTTATATATAAGTTGCCAATCCCTGCCACCATTTGCCACCTCGAAAATTGAGTCGGGCAGGTTGTGATGATTGCGAATGTGGTCGCGTAGCGCGATGGCTCGTTTATATCCGAGGTCGGCATTGTTTTGCTCATTGCCATCGGGCGAGGTATAGCCCACGAGTTGCACGGCTTCCACAGTGGTGGTGCTGTCGGCAATAATCCTGTTTATAATGGACATCAACTCCTGAATAGACTTTGCGTTGTTCATATAATTTGTATCGAGCAAAGAACTATTGGTACGATACCTTACGATGCGCTTGGTCTCGGGTGTGTTCTTGTCGCTCTCGGCAAGCGGGGTATAGTGGCTGATATTCTTTACAAAAGGGTGTTCTTGCGCAATGTGGTCGGCTATCGTAAGAGCTGCATCAACTCTATGGCAGCTGAGTGGCGGAGCATCGGGGAGTATGATATCCATCGTGTCGAGTGTAAAGGATATGTTCTTGTTATCCCTGTTATATTCGCAATAGGTGATACCCCACAGTGTGTCACTCGCATACTCCTCGGGTATGGCTATCACACATTGGCTGTTCCCATGGTTATGCAGATTGGGTTGGTATCCGTGGCGTTTCACATATTGCTTGGCATATTTTTTCCCTTGGAAGTGCTTGGTTGTGGAACTTATGCAGGTGTCGGGATTGCATAGATGGGTAATGAGCAACATACCATCTTTTGACGGCATTTTATCAATCTCATAATCGAGTGTAACGTACCAGTTGCTGTCTTTATGCTCGACACTGCAGCTCTCGGGAGATATTTGCGCTGCAATACGGCTCATGGCAAGCAACGCAAATATAATTGCTGATATTCGTTTCATATGGCTAATGATTTTTTGGTTATACCACTATAAAACGAAAAAACAGATGTTTAGGTTCGCAGCTTCTTGGTTGGCAAGCAGGGCGGGCAACTCTTCAAGTGATTTTATGGTTGCTGTGGGAGTTGCATCGGGTGCAACGGGTTCTTCTTCCCAGCATATATTTTTTAACCACACGGTCTTGCAGCCGAGCACCCGGGCAGGATAAATATCTTTCTTGTATGAATCTCCCACCACCAGAATCTCTTCTGCCGGCAGATTCAACCCCTTCACTCCCAGTGCAAAAAGCTCGGGATTGGGCTTGCGCAGCCCCACAACCGACGACTCCACGATAGTGGGGAAATATTTGCTGAGCCCGAACTCTTTCAATACCACCGGCATATTACCATAGAAATTTGTGACCAGCACAAGCGGGTATGCTCCGGCAATTCTTTCTATAATACCAAGAGTTGTTTGCAGTGTCTCTATAACCTTTTGATAGCAGCCATCGGCAACAGCCTTCTCCTCCTCAAAACTCATTTTACAACCTTTTTTCCGCAACCACTCTGCCTGTATTGCAATTTTTTTTATGAGTAATGTGCGGAAAGTGTCGCTTGGCTCTATTATAGGACTTTTGGCGAGTGTTCGCTCGCCATGCACATAGGCTTCGCGGAACAGCTCTCTATCCACAGGCACGGCTGCCTCTTTGTATTGTTCCCAGAGAACCTCGCCCCAATGCATACCGTTGGTATCTATGGTGCCACCATAGTCAAATATTATGCCTTTAACGGAAATCATATTCCTCCTCAATTTTATTTGTCAATATCTTGCATAGCTTTTCGTGCTTGTATCTCATATAAATGAAAATAATCATCAGTACCACCAACTCAAAGACAAAATATAACCACAGCTCACCGCTGAGCATTGAGAAACATAGCATGATGGCACGGGAGTTGAAGGTGAGAATGTTTGTGTATTTCATAAGTGGCAGGCTTCCCTTGCGGAACTCCTCGCACAGCTCTTTTGGCAGAGTGGTACCATATCTCTTGCGCACTGTTGCTATAAAGCGTTGGAACGCAGGAGTCATTCGTTCTTGATTATCGACATACGCGATATATGCGTTCAAGAATATCTTCCAGAAAAAGTTTCCCCGCCAAGGTGTTGCGGCATACTCTCTGCGCTGTGCAACAGAATCGTGAAACTCGTTGCCGTTTCTCTCGTTTATGAAATAGAGATGAATATTGCGATAATAATCGGCAAGCTGGCATTGCGAGCCGTGTACCCAAAAACCGCAAAAAGAACACATAATCCATATTATCACTCCCCATTCATATTGTGGGGCAAATGGAATAGGGGCGAAGGTGAGGCGTGCCGCCAACGCAAAATATATGCAGAAGAACCAGCAATCACCCGCAAAGCCGTCGAGAATGCGTCCCCACCGCGTTTTTTGCCCTGTGATGCGCGCCAGCTGCCCATCTGTGCTGTCATAAAGGTTTGCCCACATGAGCAGCAACACACCCGCTGCGTTCCAGCGGAGGCTCTCTTGATAGAAACATACACCAGCGCCAATGCCTAAGAATATCGATAAAATGGTAACAATATTGGGGTGGATACCTCTGTTGCGAAAGAAAAGTGCACAGCGGAACCCTATCGGGCGGTAGAACCACAAATCCAGGAACTCTTCCGTGTCTTTCGATTTTATCGATGCTTCGTAAATCTTTTTATCTTTTTCGTTCATTGTTATTATCCTTTTCAGCAATTATCCTTGCAATTTCACGCGCAGCGTCTCTCCTTGCTGCCGAGAAACTGGGAAAGTCATTGATATCTATGATGTAAATATCGCCTTTGGCTGTTATTATGCAATCTCCGCCAAAAATATCGAGCCCCACAGCCTTGGCTGCTGCAAGGGCGGTTTTTCTTAGCTCTTTTTCGTCAAAAGGGTGGTGCTTTGCTGCTCCGTTCACCTTTTCCCAGCCGAATTTTGTTTTTTCGGGATTGGGGTAGCAGTGTGTGAAGAATCCCTCTCCCACGCCATAGAATTTCACCACATCGCCCTCAATGTGCTTGCAATAAATTGCAGTGCCATTGATTGCGGCAAGAGCCTTCTTTGCCTCCTCCTCGTTTGCGACAAAAGCAACATCCTCTTTTCGTAACGACCACCCCTCTCCTTTCTTTATCCACCCGGGATATTCGGCATGTGTGGGCAGGCTGTTACCGCTCAGCACCCAAAATTGCGGTTGTGGAATATTGTTCTTTTGCAGAAGCTCCATAAACGCAGTCCGTGAGCAGTTCTTTACACTTTCCACTGTGTTTATCACTCTGCAACCGCAGTTTTGGGCAGTGGATAATCGTAGCAGCGTGGTGTAGTTCCGCGACATATGGCAGATTGCATCGTAGCCATTGAAATCCTCCTCCTTGTGGAGGCGGGTGACGCAGTGCCCCATCGCAATGAGCTCTTGCCCGATGCATTCCAATATTGCGGCGTCCTGCTCCACCATGTGTGGCGAGTTTGCCTCATCGCGTGCTATGGTAGCTATCTTCATCTCGTCTCGTTTAAGAACTCTTCTGCCTTCTGTATATCCTCGGCATGGTCAATGTCTATTATCTTTTCAAAAGGATATGCTTGCAGCGCGAGCCCGTCGCTTATGAGCATTCGTTGGAAATTGCGCATGCGTGCCACTCCCTGTTCCATGCATTTTTGGAGAGTGATAAGTGCTTTTGGAGCAAGCCCGTATATGCCTCCCGATATATATTTGCTACCTGCCTGCCTGCTGTCACAGAAGGCTGTGATGTTGAGGCTTTCATCGGTCTCCACATATAACGGTTTCTCATCATCGATATAATCGGTCACGGCCATCAGTCCATCGCAATCATTAGCCTCAAAGGCTTTTATATAATGTGTAAAATCATCTTCGCGAAAGATTGTATCGACCGTGGTAAGGCAGAACTTCTCATTTCCCTGCAGATGTGGCATGAGAGCGTGCATGCTGTGCATGGAACTTGGCGTATCTTTTATGACAAGATTTATAGGGAACTCTTTTTGCAGCTCTTTCAGCCTGGCGATAGTTTGCGGTTGCTGTTCGTTTATGATGATGCTCACCGAACTTGCTCCGTGGCGCATAAACAATTTTACAAGGCGTTCTATTAAAGGAACGCCTTGTATCTCAATCAACGGCTTGGGGCTCTTTATCCCCTCGCTTGCAAGCCGTGAGCCTTCTCCAGCTGCAATAATTGCATACTTCATCTGTTTAATCGTTGTCGCTTTGTTGCAGGTTCAAGCGGTTGCTGTCGTCGCGTTTTTCAAAATAAAGTTTGCGCAGCGGGTGGCGTCTTGCTTCGCTGTATGCAGTGCGATGGCGATAAATGTCAATAGCCGCATATATTGCCTGGCGGAATGAATTTTCATCGGCAACGCCCTTTCCGGCAATGTCATACGCAATACCATGTGCTGGCGAGGTGCGTATAATGGGAAGTCCTGCGGTGAAGTTTATTCCATCGCTCATTCCCAGGGCTTTCAATGGGGCAAGTCCCTGGTCGTGGTACATTGCCAGAATTGCATCGAAACGACAATAGTTGCCACTGCCCATAAACCCATCTACGGCGAAAGGACCATAGCAGAAAATCTCCTTTTCATCATTCATCTTCTTTATTGTGGGAGAGATAATCTCCATCTCTTCATTGCCCAGCAATCCATTGTCACCGGCATGCGGGTTCAGTGAAAGTACTGCAATCTTTGGTGCGTCAATGTCAAAATCCTCTATGAGGCTGCGATTGAGAATGGTGAGTTTCTCTTCTAAAAGTTCGGGAGTGATGGCTGCGGGAACATCGCGCAGTGGAAGATGAGAGGTTGCCACAGCCACGCGGATATCGTCGCTGCACAGCAACATGAGCGATTTGTGCTCCTCGCTGCAGCACTCTTGGAGATACTCGGTGTGTCCGGGGAAATGAAATTCCTCGTTCTGTATGGTACTTTTGTTGATGGGAGCTGTTACCAGCACATCTATTTTCCCCTCTTTGTAATCCTTGACAGCAGCTTCGAGAGCTTCAAAGGCTGCCAGCCCTGCCTCTTTCGTGGCGTTTCCCAGCTCTATGTGCAACTCGTCGCTGTTGCAGTTTATGATATTAAGCTTGCCTTCTTCTATCTCATCGGTATTTTCCACCGCATTATATGTAATATCAATCTCAAGTGCCTTGCGGTGATATGCAGCAGCTTTGGGCGAGCCGTAAATCACGGGTGTGCAAATGTCAAACATCTCCGGTGTGGCAAATGTCTTTAGAATAACCTCGTAACCTATGCCGTTAATATCGCCTTGCGTAATACCGACACGTATCTTGCGTTTGTCGCTCATCTCTAATTCTTTTATTCGTTAATATCTGTATCGTCAATAACCACTTCGGGTATGTGAATGCTGTTTTCAATATCCTTGTCTGCGGGTAACTTTAATGTGAAGAGTGCTGCCTCGAGCTTGCGAATGAGATCGCCTTTCTTCTTGTTGGGGGCATAGACAAATGTCTCTGCCACAATGACACGCCCATTCTTCTCATCAACCACCTGATGAGAAACAAAAGGCCCGCCCATCATGTCGTTCTCCATCTGCCAGAGTCCTTTTGCCACCTGCATATATCTTTGGCGGAACTCAGTGTCATATACATCTACAAACATGGAGTCTGTTGCCATATATCGGTTGGGGCGGTTCCCGGGGATATTTATTTTCATCACCGAGTCTCGTTTTTGTATGAAATTCTCGCGCGAGAAATTATCTACGCTTGTGTAGGGGTAGCTGTAAACAACATAGTTCTGTATGCTGCTGTTGTTGTTTGATATATCCGATGCCCACAAAAAGTTCTCTCCGCTCTTTATGCTGCGTATGTTCTTTGTGATGAGTATCTCGCAACCAAATTTCTTCTTCACCGAATCGAGGAAATTCTTGTTGTGGTTCTTCTCCTTTTTCAAGTCCTGCACCTCGCGGTTCATCTCTGCCGAAGTGAAGAAATCTATTATCACCTGCGAATTCTTTGTTATGTACTCCATGGCTTCGTCGGTAGATGGCGACTGTATGGTCAAAATCATCTGTGGCGAAGCATATTTGTCTTGTGTGTATTTTAGTTTAGTCTGTGTATATTGGCTCTTGTCAATCTTCACTTCAATAATATTGCGGAAAGATTTTAGCAGGCGTGTGAAGCCGGCAGGCTCGGTAAATGATATGCGGAACGAACGCTCCGATTGCGGTATGGCAGGCACATCGGTGTCGAGCACGCCAAAAAGGGCACGCCCGGCAGGTCCTTCCCATGTGTTCTTGTCACACACAACCAACACCTCGTATGCAAGACCTGTTGAGGGTGGAGTGAGCAGTGAGGTACCGCTGTTTCCATCGCACGCAGCTAAGAGCGTGGCTGTAAATAGTAGAATGAATAGTTTCTTCATGATATTATTGCTTTTTATTATAACCTATTTGTCCTTCTCGTTCTTCAGTGTGGAGAGCATTCCGCATGCAGCAAAAATGTCCTCTCCGCGTGAAGCTCTTATTGTTGTGAAAAGCCCGTTCTTGGTGAGATAGTCGCGCAGCTTTGTCATATGTTCATTATCTACCCCCTCCAAGGGCACACCCGGGATTGCGTGGTAGCGTATGAGATTTATGCGGCAGTCGAGCCCGGCAAGCAGTTGCAGCAATTTGCGTGCATGGAAAGCCGAATCGTTTACACCCTTAAAAACAATATATTCAAAGGTGAGGCGACGCTGGTGGCTGAAGTCATACTCTTTGAGCAATTCCACAATCTCTGTTATTGAGTAACCGCGCTCGGCAGGCATAATCTCGCTACGTTTTTCGGGGATGGGGTGGTGCAGGCTTATGGCAATATGGTATTCTCCGCTGTCGAGCAGGCGTTTCAGCCCTTTGCGCACTCCCACAGATGAAACCGTGAGGCGATGGGGACTCCACCCAAGTGCATAATCGGCTGTGAGAATCTCGATGGTCTTTAATATATTGTCGAGGTTGTCGCACGGCTCTCCCATTCCCATGAAAACAATATTTGTGAGCTTTTCATGCTCGGGCAATGCAAAAATCTGATTCAGAATCTCATTGGCTGTGAGCCCCGCTGTATATTTCTGCTTGCCGGTCATGCAAAAAAGGCAATTCATCTTGCATCCCACCTGGCAGGAAACGCAGAGCGTGGCACGCTCTCCATCGGGAATATAAACAGCTTCCACAAAGTGGTTGTTCTCCACTGCATAAAGATATTTTACGGTGCCGTCGCATGAGCGTGCCGCATCGGCAGGCGGGCAGTGCCCTACCTCAAAAAACTGTTGCAGCTTTTCGCGGTTCTTTATGGAGATGTTTGTCATCTCTTCAATGCTGCGCACCCGTTTTTTATATACCCAATCGGCAATCTGTTTTGCCGTGAAGGCGGGCATGCCGGCTTCCTGCACAGCCGCTTTCAGCTCTGCAAGTGTCATTCCCAGCAAATATTTCTTTGTTTCGCTCATAGTCCTTTTTTGCTATGTTCAGTTTGCAAAAATAAGAGAATATTTTCAAATAAGTTTAATATTTATATTAAATATCGGCGCGAGTTTCAATTTTATAACATTTGGATTGTCTGTATTTTTGAGGCTGCTCAAATTTGTCCTGAGGTTTTTGGGTAATCTCCCGCTTTTTATTACTTTCGCAATATTGTAGCCATTGAGTGGCTGTAACTTTTTATTGCAAAATTTTAACAGCTTCTAATTATGAGAAATAATACGATAGACCTGTTTATTCCCTGTTTGGTTGAGGAAAATACATTACAACAGTTGCGTTCTTTAACGGCACTGCCGGCGGTGGAGAATGTTTTTTTGATGAATCGTGAGCTGTGTACAGAGCCTCTTCCTCAAAAGATAAAAACGCTTTTGGTGGAATCACTTGTTGCCGATGATGCCTTTCTGAAAATAGCGACAGCGGCTACCTCGGAATTTGTAATATTTTTTTCAAACGGGTTGCCTCAGATGGAATCTTCCTGCTTAGAGCGTTTTGTCTCCTCAGTACCGCATGATGCCTCCATGGCTTATGCCTATTATTACAAGATTATCAACGGCGAGAAATGTGAAGCACCTACAATAGATTATCAGCCCGGTAGCCTGAGAAACGATTTTGACTTTGGCTCGTTGCTTCTTTTTCGCACATCGGCGTTGAAAGAGTATGCCGCATCAACCTCTCCTGAATACAGCTATGCCGGTCTCTATCGTTTGCGTCTTGCAATGAGCAGGCTTGGTAAAATTTTTCATTATAAAGAGTTCCTATATACCGAGCAGGAACTTGATACCCGCAAGAGCGGTGAGAAACAGTTCGATTATGTGAATCCCGCCCAACGCGAGGTGCAGATAGAGATGGAAAGTGTATGCACTGCTCATCTTAAACTCATAGGCGGTTGTCTGCCTGCTTGCAAATATGAAGATATAGAGTTGTCCGACGGGGATTTCCCGGTTGAAGCATCGGTTATTATTCCGGTGCTTAATCGTGCCTCCACCATTGCCGATGCAATTACCTCGGTGCTTGGTCAGCAAACGACATTTCCATTCAATATAATTGTCGTGGATAACCATTCAACCGATGGAACCTCGGAGATAATAGACGGCTTTGGCGATGCAAGAGTGGTTCATGTGGTGCCACAGCGCACCGACCTTGGAATAGGCGGTTGTTGGAATGAGGCTGTGAACAGCCCTATGTGCGGTCGTTTTGCCGTGCAACTCGACAGTGACGACCTTTACAGCTCGCCCAACACATTGCAAAATATTGTAGATGGGTTTTACAGGCAGCGTTGCGCCATGCTCATTGGTTCGTACCGTATATGTGATTTTGAACTGAATACGCTGCCGCCGGGGGTTATCGACCACAGGGAGTGGAGCGAAGAAAATGGGCGCAACAACGCTTTGCGCATAAACGGCTTGGGCGCGCCGCGTGCTTTTTATACTCCCGTTGTTCGCTCTGTGGGTTTCCCGAATGTGAGTTATGGAGAAGATTATGCCGTGGGGCTGCAAATATCCCGTCGCTATCGGATAGGGCGCATATACGATGTGCTTTATCTCTGCCGTCGCTGGGGTGGAAATTCCGATGCGGCTCTCTCTCATGCCAAGGTAAATGCGCACAACTACTATAAGGATTCACTGCGCACAGCCGAGCTGCAGGCCCGTTTGGAGTATATAAAAGAGCTCAAAACACCATCTGTCGATGAATTGGAACTCTTCTTCTCCCACCAATTAAAGCTCTGGCAAGATGCAGCAGCACGTTACGAGGCGCTCTCTGCCGTCAGCGTGCGCTCGCTCGATAACGGTCTTGCGTTGCAGTATAATCCGGCTCGTGCAGTCTCAACGGCAGCAAAAGTCGATGCAGCGTCTTTGGCTGCCCGTCCCTGCTTTTTGTGCCCCGCCAACAGGCCTGCCGTGCAGCAAAGCCTGAGTGCGATGGGCTCTCTCACCGTGCTTGTCAATCCATTCCCCATACTGCCGTTCCATTTTACTGTTGTGAGCGACACTCATGCACCGCAAAAGCTCCGCTCTCTGTTTGCCGATATGCTGCATTTGTCGCGCAGCTGGCAAGGCATGGCATTGTTCTATAATGGAGCAAAATGCGGGGCGTCAGCTCCCGACCATGCACATTTGCAGGCAGTTCGCGCTACCGATGTGCCCATGCTGGGTACGCAGTGGAATGAGATGATAGAAGAGAGCATGCAGCCTCTCTTTCTCACAAAGGGGAGTGCTCTTTACAAAGTAACCGATTATGTGGTGCCTCTTTTCATGATTGTCGCAGATTGCGTGAGCGAGGCCGTGGAGCTTATGAACAATCTTGTTGCAGCTCTTCCTCCGGTTGATGGCGAGAGTGAGCCACGAATGAATGTGATATCGCTCTATTCGCCCGCGCAAGGCTATGTGGTGTATGTTATTCCACGCGCCAAGCATCGCCCCTCCTGCTACGATGCCACAGACGATGGGCAGCGCATGGTGAGCCCGGGTACACTGGATATGGCGGGTCTGCTTATAACACCGCGTGAGTGCGATTTTAATAATATTACTGCCGATGAGGCTGCGGCGCTTTTGCGCGAGGTTGCCGTGGATAGTGCTGCAATGGAAGAAATTTGCGATAATATAGCTAATATGTTATGAGAAGTGTTGATGTGGGAATCCTGCTTGCACCGCAGGTTGTTTTTGAACTTGTTGGCTCGTTTCGCTGCAACGGAGTGGATTTTACTGCAAAAAACCACGTTTCCATCGTGGAAAACAGGCTTTTCTTCAATGGGGCAGCGTGCGAGGAACTTCTGTTTGTCCCTGCCGATGAAACCTGCCGTTTTGTGCTTCACGATGTAATTATCGGTTTGAATTTTCATTGGCAACGTAAAGAGGACCAGATGTTCAAGGGAGCGTTGCGCTTTATTGTGGAGGAGGGGCAGGTGAGGGCGGTTAATCGTCTTTCTGTGGAGGATTATTTAGTGAGTGTGATATCTTCGGAGATGTCCGCAACAAGTTCTCTTGAATTTTTGAAGGCCCACACAATTATATCGCGCAGTTGGCTCTATGCACAATTACTACGCAAGGAGCGTGTGCAGGAATCTGTGCTGGGGCATGAAACTGCCGATGAGATAGTGCGATGGTATGCTCGTGAGGATCACACATTGTTCGACCTCTGTGCAGATGACCATTGCCAGCGTTACCAAGGGCTCACCCGTTCGCTTAATCCCAATGTGGAGGCTGCGGTGAAGGCAACAGAAAATATAGTCCTTAAATATGATGGCGAGGTTTGCGATGCGCGCTTCAGCAAGTGCTGTGGCGGAGCAACGGAGCGTTTTTCAGCATGTTGGGAGGACGAGGATTATGCATATCTTGATGCCTTCCGCGATACAGCTCACAAGGAACCTTTGCCACCACTTTCCACCGAGGAAGGTGCCCGTGAATGGATAGAGAGCGAGCCGGACGCCTTCTGCTCGGCAGTGGCTTCCGACGTGCTTTCTCAGGTTCTCAATAATTTTGACCGTGAAACTCCCGATTTTTACCGTTGGCGGGTGGAATATTCGCAGGAAGAACTTTCACATCTTGTGGCAACACGCTCGGGGGTGGATTTTGGCGTTATTGAAGATTTGCAACCGGTGGAGCGCGGTGCATCGGGGCGTTTGGTGAAATTGCGTATTGTGGGCAGCAAGGCTGTTAAAGTAGTGGGTAAAGAACTTGAAATACGCCGTTGGCTCTCTCCTTCCCACCTCTACAGCTCTGCTTTTGTGGTGGATAAAATTCAGCGGCAGGGCAAAAAATACTTCCTGCTTAAAGGTGCCGGCTGGGGGCATGGTGTAGGTTTATGCCAGATAGGTGCTGCGGTTATGGGCGAGCGGGGCTGCTCATACTCTCAAATCCTGCAACACTATTACCCGGGAACTACCCTTGAAACCATAGAATAAAACGATGCTTTTCCCCTCTTTCTTGTAGCGGGTATCATATTTCCTTGCTTTGTTTTGCATGATATTGCCAAATTTGTTAATTTTGTGCTTATTTTATAATAATAATGCGCAACGCGCACAAAATAGCGGTTGTGTGCACAATAAAAAGCGACAATTGCAGTTAATTTAATAATTATATCTGCTTTCAATGGGTAACGTGCAAGGGAAAAGAAAGTATCTTGATGGTATGAATATCTGCCAGCGAGCAATAAAACGCGTCTTTGATGTTGTTTGCTCGTTGTTGGGTATGCTTTTCCTTTCTCCATTGTTTCTCTACATTTACATCAAGTTGCGCAGGCAGGGCGATGGTCCTGTTATCTTCAAGCAGGAGCGCATAGGCTATAAAGGCAAGCCGTTCAATATTCTTAAATACCGTACAATGCGTGTGGGCTCCGATGAAAACGATAAACCCAATCTTGCATGCCGGGAAGATGACCGCCTCACACCATTCGGTCGTTTCTTGCGTGAACGTCATCTCGACGAGCTTCCTCAGTTGTGGAATGTGCTTGTGGGCGATATGTCATTCGTGGGTCCGCGCCCCGAACGCAAATTCTTTATAGACAAAATTATGCAGCATAATACCGATTATGAATATATCTATCTTATGCGCCCGGGGCTCACTTCTCCTGCATCGGTATATAACGGATACACCGATACAATGGAGAAAATGCTCATTCGCTTGGATATGGATTTGGATTATCTGCAAAAAAGAAGTTTGTGGTTAGATGTGAAGATAGTATATATCACGGTCTATAGTATTCTCAAAGGAAAAAAAATATAAAAAATAAGAAATATGATGAAGAAATTTTTGTTTATGGTTGTGGTTTCCATGGTCTCGCTTGCCTCTTTTGCACAGGTAGTGTCTGACGACCGAGTGTTGGAAATTATCATAACAGAGAAGGATAAAGGCTCCTCGGAACAGGAAATTGCTACAAAGTTGTTGAAACAGGGAGTTACACCCGAACAGTTGCAGCGCGTGAAGTCAAAGGTGATGAGCAGCAAGGCTGCAAGCGAAAGCGCGGTAAGTGCCGAAAAACCTGTGCGCGAACGTGAGACACCCAAAGAGGATACTGCCGAAGTGCCTGTTGCAGATATAAGCGAAACCGAGAATCCCGAGGAGCAGGTGTTTGGTCGTAATATCTTCAATAACGACCAACTGACATTTGCACCCGCAATGAATATTCCCACCCCTGCCGGCTATGTGCTCGGTGCAGGTGATGCTGTGATTATAGATGTATGGGGGGCCTCTCAGTTTAATGTGAAAGAGACAATCTCACCCGATGGAAAGGTCTTTTTGGATGGTGTGGGGCCTGTCTCTTTGTCGGGGCTCACAGTGACACAGGCCGAGCAACGTATCAAAGAGAGTCTTGGCGATGTGTACAGCGGTTCGCAGGTGAGCCTGTCGTTGGGTTCCGTACGCTCTATTCAAGTTCAGGTGTTGGGCGAGGTGAAAGCCCCCGGAACATATACCATAAGCGCTTTTTCTACCGCATTCAACGCCTTGTATGCGGCAGGCGGAATAAACGACATGGGTACCTTGCGTAACATAAAAGTGTATCGTGGCGGCAAGGAGATTTCTGCAATAGACGTTTATGAGTATATCCTCAACGGGAAAACTGCAGCCGATGTGCGTTTGCAGGACAATGATATAATCAATGTTGGCGCATATAGTAATATCGTGAAGATTTCGGGAAAGGTTAAACGTGCCATGAATTATGAGATGAAGGACGATGAGACATTGTTTGATGTAATCTCATATGCAGGAGGCTTTGCCGGCGATGCCTATACCGAGAATATTAATGTTACGCGCAAAAATGGGCGAGAATACTCAATGCACACGGTATCCAGGTCCGAAGCTGCTGCTTTTACCATTAAAGACGGCGATGCTGTTGTTGTAGAGAGCATGCTGCCTCGTTTCTCAAATATGATTGAGGTTAGCGGAGCTGTCTTCTATCCCGGTCTCTACGAGCTGGGTCGCAAAATATCCACGGTGAAAGAACTTATTGCGGCTGCCGGCGGAGTGGTGGAGGAGGCTTTCCTTGACCGTGCTGTGTTGCAACATCGCAATTTTGACAAAAGCATAGAAACAGTATCTTTGGACTTGAAGGGTATTATTGAAGGCACGGCTGCCGATGTGGTACTGAAGAACAACGACCTGCTTTTTATTCCAAGTTCTGCCCAAATGCTTGGCGAGCAGTTCGTGAATATCAGTGGTGAGGTTAATCTGCCCGGAAAATATAAATTCGCAAATAACACAACGGTAGTGGATTTGATATTGCAGGCAGGCGGTCTCACACGTTCGGCGTCGGTTATGAAGATTGATGTTTACAGAAATATTATTGACCCTCGGAACACTGAGTTTACAAATAAGATCTCAGAGGCTTATACAATATCCCTAAAAGATGGTTTATTGGCAGGTAGTGACGGGAATTTTATTTTAGAGCCCTTTGACTATGTTGTAGTGCGTCGCACTCCCTCCTATTCCGAGACTGAGGAGGTGCGTATTAATGGTTGTGTAAACTATGTGGGTGGTTATGTGATACCCAACAAGAACTATCGTCTGAGCGACCTTGTGAAAGATGCTGGTGGTTTTACCGATATTGCATATGTAAAAGGTGCAAGCCTCTATCGTCGCATGACTGCCGATGAACGTAAACAGCGCGAGACAACCATGAAGACATCGCAGATTCAAATGCTCGAGGAGAGCCTGCGCGACTATGATAAGGAACTTGACCTTACGTTGCTCGATTCGTTAATGCATCTGAAGCTTAATTTGGGCGAGGTTTATCCGGTGGCAATAAATTTTGAAGAGGCGATGGAGAACCCCGGCTCTCTCAATGACCTCGTATTGCGTGATGGCGACGTGTTGAATATACCTCAGAAAACAAATACCATAAGAGTAAGTGGCGAGGTGCGTCACCCCATAACATTGAGTTACGAGAAGAACAAAAATGTGAAATATTACATAAAACATGCCGGTGGATATAGCAATAATGCAAAAAAAAGCGGTGTATATATTGTATATATGAATGGCGATGTGGCTAATGTGTCAAAAAGATCCAAGAAGGTCGTGGAGCCGGGTTGCGAGATTGTTGTGCCCCGTAGTAGTAGTAGTAGGCTTTCTCCCACAGAGATGGCTACGATAGGAACCTCTACAGCCTCCATCGCAACCATGATTGTGGCAATTATAAATCTGCTTAAATAGTCGTTCTATGGGAGCATCGAGAATAGATGAACTGCGTTGCGATATAAAGTTATTGAAACGCATGTTATTACTTTTGTGGAGTAAGAAACTTATATATGTCAAGTATATATCGGTAGCGGTGGTATTGGCACTTGTTATTGTGCTGAGCGTGCCTGCAAAGTATTCTTCATCGGCAATTCTTGTACCCGAGAATTATCCTACCGGCGCAAATGCCGGCATTATCAGCTTAGCCGGAATGCTTGGTGTTAATATGAGCCATTTGACAAAAGATGCATATTCTACCGATATGTATCCGATGATTGTCGCCTCATCAAACTTCCTCACCAAGATGGGCGGTGTAAATGTAAAAGTACCCACAGCCGGTATCGATACCACATATTCGGCTCATTTAATAAAGAATAAAAAAATAGCTTGGTGGTCCTATCCTGCATATTGGGCAAAAAAAATGCTCTCACAGGAATCTTCTGCCATACAGGACCATTCGGCAAATGACATTATTCGTAATAATGTGCGCGTCGATATTGATAAGATAAGAGGTGTGATACAGGTGTCGGTGTATGATTATGAGCCTCTTGTTTGCAAGCAAATAGCCGATTCTGTAATTCATAACCTCAATGCGTTTGTTCAGGAATACAGAACAAAAAAAGCTGCAAGCGACTATAATGCGATGGCAACACTTGCAGATAGCTTGCGTGCAAACTATTTTGATGTGCAAGAGAAATACAAGGATTATGTAGAGGCGGCCCCCAAAGTGCCCGATGCTGTGTTTAAGCAGCAATGCGCATTTCTAAAAGGAGAGGCGGAACTTGCTTATTCGGCATACATGCAGATGATGTCTCAAGCGCAGAGTGCCAAGGTTAAATTATTGGAATCGGTTCCAATTTACAATATAATAGAGTCTCCGGTTACGCCACAGTCTCCTTGCTCGCCTCCCAAATTCATAATATTCATGCTGTTTGTTGCAATGGCTGTTGTTGTTGCAAGTGTAAAGATTTTATGCACCGAGGTGTTATATAAGAGATGATTCTATGACCCGTAAACAGAGCATAGGTAATTGGTTGTTTGTACTTCTGATATTTATATTTGTGGCAGACCCTACAAATACGATACTCGGCCTGAAGAGTATCGTATTCGTTGTTTTGTTTGCCTATAATTTGCTGGTTTTCAGAGCCGATGTGTCAAAATTCAAATATTTCTTCCTCTCTTTAACCGCTATAATGCTCTCGTTTTTGTTTGCAGCTATAAGAGGGGAAATATATGACATATCGGTTGTCGTGGGGGAGTGTACAGCCTTTGTCCCTCTGATGTTATTGCCTTGGATTGGTAGATATGACATTCTGGCTCTCTCCCGTGGTTCGGTAATCTTTATGGTAGCATTGGTTGTGTCGCTTTTCTGGATTATATCGTTTGTTCCCTCATTCGAACATACTTTATATGCTTTTACAAGCTCCAATGACCACACGATAATGCTGTCGCGAAGGGCTTTTCTGGGGTTCCCGGTTTCTGCGATGTATTGTAAAGCTACAGTCGCATTTATACCAATATATGCAGTCGTTGTATATGAGGCTTTGTGTGTAAAGAAACGAGCCGTGATCAACTATCTGTTTGTGGTCCTGTTCTTGCACTATTTTGTCATTAGCGGAACGCGTAGCTCAATGCTTTTCCCATTTCTTCTGCTATTTGTAATGATATTCTTATTCAAGCGGAATAACCGATATTTAAGATATATAATATATGCAATAACAATATTTGCTTCCATCTCGCTGGCAGTGGTCTTTATAATGCTAATATCAGAAAAGGGCGAGCACTCCAATATGGTAAAATATGCACATTTGTTATCGTATGTAGAACATTTTGCAAAGAATCCGTTATATTTGATTACGGGGCAAGGACCGGGTACGGCGTTTTATACAAAAGGGTTCTATTCGATGTCCATGAACACAGAGTGGAGTTATCTTGAACTTATTCGTAGATATGGTTTATTTTCCCTATTGATACTTTATGTATTCCTTGAACCGTTAAAAAGCTTATTACGCTTGTCGGATAGTGAAAAGGGGATTGTGATGCTATTGGCATATGTCATATATTTGATAATTGCGGGAACAAATCCATTGTTGCTCTCCTCGACGGGCATGCTTGTTCTTTTAATGGTACATAGCTTTATAGAAAACGAAAAAAGAGAAAGTGGTAAATTTGCAGTACCTGTTGTGTAGTATGAAAAATTATAGGATAATAATCATATGCGTGTTGTTGGTAGTCTGTTTGCGTGCATATCCGCAGAACGAAACCATAAAATATTTTACCCGGTTTAATGCAATATGTTCCACGGGAGATTATGCACCCTTTTGGCTCACAGCCAATAGGCAGGGTCTTTCATCGGTGGACAAAAATAGCGGGTACGCAAGATTAGGTGCAACCGTGTCCAAGCCATTCAAAAATAGCGATTACAGGTGGGCTGCTGCAGTTGATATTGTAACCGGTTATAATCAAGAAAGTGCAGTGAGGGTACAACAGCTGTATGCCGATGTGTCGTGGCGTTGGCTTAATCTCTCTGTCGGCAAGAAAGAGCGAGCAGGGGAGCTGTCGGGGCGCAGTGTAATTGCCGGTTTGGACGATAATAGCGTGGCAAGGTCTCTTCCACAAACGCAAATGAGTAATTTACAGGAGCTCGGTACGGGTGGGCTTGCTTATAGCGGGAACAGCACTCCCGTGCCGCAGGCGCGTTTAGAGGTTCCGCATTATGTGAGTGTGCCTCGTACAGCCGGCTGGTTAAAGGTGAAAGGGCATCTGGCTTATGGCTTTTTTGCCGATGGCAATTTTCAAGAGGATTTTACACAGGGAAATGTCTATACGCGCTATGCCAAGAATGTGCTTTATCATAGCAAGGCATTGTTTGTAAAGATTGGCAAGCCACAAAAGTTTCCCCTGTCGTTTGAGGGTGGCTTGGAAATGTATTCTCAATTTGGCGGTGATATATATATGCATGGCAAGGGGAAAATTGTTTCAATGCCAAAAGGTCCCCTGGAATATTTGAAAGCCTTTGTTCCATTGAGTGGTGGCGGTGATACACCCGATACCGAGCAGACGAATATATCGGGAAATCAGTTGGGAAATTGGCATATGGCAATAACCTTGCACTCCAAGCCGGCAGATGTGACTCTCTATGGACAGCACTACTTTGAGGACTTCTCCCAACTGTTTTTTATTGAGTATCAAACAAACCGGGAGGGGGAAAAGAATCTCATTTACTACCCGTGGAAAGATATATTGCTTGGCATAAACGTCAAGAACAAGAGCTCGTTGTTGCCTTTTGTGTCAAACGTGTGCTACGAATACCTTTCAACTTATAATCAAAGCGGTGCAGGTTACAACGACCCGGGTCCCATCTTCAAGGAGCAGATGGACGGGCTCGACAACTACTACAACCACGGAATATATTCGGGTTGGCACAATTACGGCATGGGCATAGGCAATCCCCTTGTCTTTTCTCCCGTGTATAACAAGAACGGCAGCATGTATTTTGCAGGAAATCGCTTGGTGGCTCATAATGTGGGCGTTAATGGTGCGTTTGGTAGCAAAACAATGCTGGCATACAGGTTGCTCTGTACATATAGCGAGAATTGGGGCACCTATCTGAATCCTTTTAATGAAAAGAAATACACAACATCATTGCTTGCCGATATATCCTTGTTGCGCGAGAAAGGCGGTTGGGCAGCAACGTTTTCCGTTGCTTATGACAAGAGTAATTGGCTTGGCGAGAATGTGGGGGTGATGTTGTCAATTTCTAAGGTTGGTATTTTTAAATTATGAGGTTGCAAATGAAAAACTTTATATATATATTTGTAGCGTTTATAGCTTGCCTGTTTTCTTGCGATAAAGCATTTGAAAATGGTGAGCTTGATGGCATGTGGCGGCTCGAGGAGGTGGAGATGCATGATGTCTCTGTTTCTCCCGGGAATGTGTATTTCTCATTTCAGCGCCATCTTGTGTTATTGGGAAAATATCAGGAGCAGGGTGCGCCCGAATTATATATGGCAGACTTTGAACATGTTGATGGTGTAATTACTATGACAAAGTTTTATGCTTATCCGGGTGTTGATGGGATTTGTAACAAAGAGGATTTGAAGAAATATTATATATTTAACGATGTCGAAATATTTATAGTAGATGTGTTGAATGATAATGCACTTGTGATGCACACCCGCGACGGTAGAAGTTATAGTTTTAGACGGTGGTAAATAAATAGTTGTAGTCATGATTAAGAAAATCTTGAGAAAAATTTTCCCTAATGTCGTCCGCGCACGATATATGGCACCATATCTTGTAAACTATAAGAACACCAAGAAAAAGTATTATGCAAAGTCGGGGCCCAATACCCAGCTTTTCGGTCCTTTAACACTTGAGCCACAGTGTATTGAGCTTGATGATTATACAAGATTGCAGCCAGGTGTGCGCGTAATCAATTCCGGCGGAAAACTCGTTGTAAAGAAATTCTCTGCTGTAGGTGCAGGCGTTACGATTATAGCAAGTGAACATGTTCCCACTGTAGGTATCCCCCAATTCTTGAGTACTCTGCATATAAATGATACGGAATCAACCGTTGTTATAGAGGAAGATGTGTGGGTTGGTGCCGAAAGTATATTGCTCTCTCACAGTCATATCGGTCGTGGTGCTGTTGTAGCTGCCGGCAGTGTGGTTACAAAGCCCATACCACCATACGCTGTTGTGGCAGGCTCGCCTGCAAAAATAATAAAAGTACGCTTCACCAAGGAGCAGATAATAGCACATGAGGCAATTCTCTACCCGCCTCAGGAGCGTATGAACCCCGCAGAATTGGAGGCTCTGTTCGAAACTACCTATAAAGGGCTGGGAACCATTGGGGTAACCGATATGTCGCCCGAAGACTACACAACATTATGTGAAAGTAAAGAATTAATGGGTATAAAAAACTATGAGAACTGTAAATAGGGTTGTCCTGAATAGTATGTCGCTGTATATAAACATGACAGCAACTCTGTTCGTTACATTGCTGGGCACGCGTTTTGTGTTGCAGGCTATGGGGAACGTGGAGTATGGCGCATACATATTGGTTGCAAATCTCGTAGCAATGTTTTCTTTCCTTAATGTTGCAATGTCGGTTTCCACGCAAAGGTTTATTTCTTATGCAATAGGTGAAAACAATATTGAAAAGATTAAGGAGGTATTCTATAATAACGTAATTATACACATTGTCATAGCCGTAGTGATGGCGATTCTTATGTCCAGTCTGGGGCTATATATAATCAACAATCTGCTGGATATTCCCAAATATCTTATGGGCGATGTGAAACTGGTTCTCTTGTGTATGATTATCGGTATGGTATTCATGGTCCTCTCCGTTCCATACGAAGGTGCGATGAATGCCCATGAGGATATTGTTGTAATTGCAGCAATAAATATAATAGAGTCATTTGTGAAGTTATTCTCCTCTATCTGTTTGCTGTTTATTGATGATAATAAAATGATTGTTTACGCATTCCTTATCTTGTTGTCATCGATGCTGGCATTTTTCCTCAAACGCACATATTCTTCAAAAAAATACGAGGAAACTGTTTTTGTTTGGCATAAAGTAAAAGATTACAAACTTATAAAAGAGATAATAAAATTTGCAAGTTGGAATATTGTTGGTGCATCTTCCTCCCTTGCAAAATATCAAGGAGTAGCTTTTCTGCTGAATCGTTTCTTTGGGCTTGTGACTAATGCTGCATACGGATTGTCGCAACAGATGAATGGCTTTTTGCTGTTTTTTGCCAATTCGGCAGTGAGGCCCATGCGTCCGCAGATAGTGAAAAGCGAAGCAGCGGGCATGCATAAAAAAATGGTTGCTTTTGCCTATACAACCACAAAGTTTACATTCCTCCTTTTGTGTATATTGGTAATTCCCATATATATAAATCTGCCTTTTGTATTAGAATTGTGGTTGGTCAATATCCCCCGGGATACCATTGTGTTTTGTCGTGGCTTTTTGATTTTAACCCTTATTGGTCAGCTTTCAATAGGTTATCAACTGGGATTGGAGAGTTGTGCCCGTATAAACAAGTTGCAGATAATCGTTGGTATGATGCATATATTGCCATTGATTGCAGGGTATCTTTTCTATCGGGCAGGCTATCCGCCGGTGGCAATAATGTGGTGTTTGCTTATAGAGGAGACCATTTGCTTCTTTGCAAGAATGATTATAGCCCGCATTGATGCAGATATGCCCATATCTCAGTTTGTCAAAACGTTGCTTATACCTTGTGTGCTGGTTGTCTTTGTTGCCTTTTTGGTGACAAATTATATCGGTGGGTTGGATTTGATAGTTCAACAGGGCAGAATCGCTCGTTTTGTAACAACCTTTTTTGTAAATGCAATATTCCTTTCATTGCTTGGCTATTATGTGGGTATGACTGCGCCCGAGCGAGAAAATGTTAAAGGAATCATTAAGTCTTTTGAGACGAAAATCAGGCATTTGAGGTCTTCAAAGAAGAAGATATACAATAAAAGAGAAATATCACGTTAAAGAAATATAAATTATACTTAATTATATGGAACAGAAACAGGAAGCAATAGATGTGCAGGCAATAATAGATTTATTATGGGCGAAACGTAAATTTATATTCAAGGTGTCGGCTCTGTTTTTTGCAGTAGCCTTGGTTTATGTATTAAGTGTGCCCCGCACATATACATCAAGTGTTACTTTGGCGCCCGAGGTAACCAACTCCTCTTTGGGAAGCAGTATTGGTGCTATTGCCGAGATGGCAGGTCTTGGACTGCAGAACACGACCGGCGATGCGATATATCCCGAGATATATCCACAATTTATATCATCTAATAAGTTCTTGGTAAGTTTATTAGATGTTAATGTGCGTTCTCTTGATGAAGAGATTAACACAAATTTATATCAATACTATCTCAAGGAGCAGAAAAAGACTTGGTGGGTATATCCGATAATATGGGTAAAAGACTTCATAAGCCTCTTTACAGCCAAAAAAGATGGTGCCGGTAACGGGGTTATAAACCCATTCCATCTATCCAAACAGCAATTTGCCGTATGTTCTCAGGTAAACAATGCCATCAAGTGTACGGTAGATAAAAAGACAGGTGTTATATCATTGAGTTATACAGCACAGGACCCCTTGATTGCAGCAACAATGGTGGAAATCGTTAAAGATAAGCTGCAAGAACATATTGTTGAGTATCGTACATGCAAGGTGCGTAACGACCTCGTCTATTTTGAAGCATTATGCAAAGATACACGCGAACAATTTGTTGCAGCGCAGGAGCGATATGCATCTTTTGTCGATAAACATTATGGTGCAAAACTTCAGTCGGTATCAATTCAAGCCGAGCGTCTTGAAAATGAGGTGCAACTGGCACAGATGGCATATTCGCAGGCTTCTCAGCAAATGCAGTTTACGCGTGCCAAGTTGCAGGAAAACACACCTGCATTTGCAGTTCTTTCGTGTTCGTCTGTTCCTTTGAAACCTTCTGCTCCGCGTAGAATGCTCATTGTGTTTGCTTTTGTTGTGGTAGGTATGCTTGGTGCATCGTCGTATGTGTATTTTAAGGGACAAATAACAAAATAACAGATATGCAGGCAAGTGTAGATAGTAAGCGTGTTGCAAAAAATACGGTGGTATTATACTTCCGTATGATTTTTCAGATGGTTGTCTATCTGTACACTTCCCGTGTGGTAATACGCGAGCTCGGGCTTGAGGATTATGGTATTTATGATGTGGTGGGAGCCGCAATCGGTATTCTGGTCTTTTTGAATAATTCAATGCTGAACTGTACACAGCGTTTTATAACCTTTGCTATCGGTCGTCGCGATGGTGATTATTTGAAAAGCGTCTATTCGGTAAGTTTGATAATACATATCATATTGGCACTTTTAATATTGTTTCTTGGAGAAACTGTGGGTTTGTGGTATGTAGAGAACCGAATGGTAATCCCCCCCTCCCGTTTTGACGTGGCTTTGTGGGTATATCATTGCTCTTTGCTGTCGGCTGCTTTTGTTGTTATGAGCGTGCCATACAATTCGGCGATTATAGCATATGAGAAGATGACCGCTTTTGCTGCCATTACTATTCTGGATACTTTGCTGAAGCTGTTTGCCGTGCTGTCATTGTCGTTTATAGTTGGTGATAAACTTAAAGCATATGCACTGCTTTTGCTTGCTGTTGCCTTTGTTGTGCGTGCAGTGTATGGCATTTATTGCAAAATCTCCTTTAAGGATTTAAGTTTCGTTTGGGTTAAGTCACAATCTATTTATAAAGAGATGTTAGGGTTTGCAGGGTGGAGCACCTTCGGCAATTTTGCTCTTGTGTGCAACTCGCAAGGTATGAACCTTTTGCTGAACGCCTTTGGCGGTGCCTTGTTAAACGCTGCACGCGGAGCTGCGTTTCAGGTGCAGGTTGCTGTTACTGCGTTTACGGCGAGTTTCCAAACTGCAATAAACCCGCAAATAACAAAGAGTTATGCCGTTGGCGATTATATGGCAATGAACAAATTGGTATTGCGCTCGTCGCGTTTCTCTTTTTATCTATTGTTGCTCATAGCTTTGCCCTTGGCACTTGAAATGCCGCAGATTCTGTCTCTATGGCTCACAGATGTGCCACCCCATACCGTGGTGTTTACGCGTATTTTGCTGTGCGTTACTTTGGTAGATGCTGTTGCAAATTCTATGATGATAGGAGTTGCAGCAACCGGTAAAATAAAAAAATATCATATTGTCATTGGTTGCACTTTGATATGTTCGTTACCCCTTGCATGGGCTTTGCTCAAAATAACCGGTAACCCTGCCATGGCATTTGTCGCTCAGCTCGCAATGGCGCTTCTGGCTCAGCTGTTCCGCCTGTTTTTTTGCCGCAGTTTGTTTAAGTTCTCAATTTACTCCTTTGTTAGAACTGTTTTGTTGCCAATATCCAAGGTACTGTTTTGTACCTCTGTACCATCATATATTCTTCATCGCTACTTCAGCGGAGGGGGGATAGATTCTTTGGTTGTAATAGTTGCGACATTGTTCTTTACAATTTTGTCGGTAGTCTTTATCGGGCTTACAAAGGAAGAACGTGAATTCGTTTTTAGAAAAATACATATAAAATGAAAAGAATACTAAACATAATTCTGTATTTAATAGTGTGGCCATTTGGTTTTCTGTTCTCGGGCCGTTTCTGTAGGTTTTTAACTATCTTGAAATGGAAAGTTGCTGCAATGTTTATCAGCCACAGTTTTAAGAAGGCTTCGAATCTGAAATTGTTTGGAATACCTTTGAATATTGCCGGTGGCAGGTATATGGAGTTGGGAGATGGGGTTGTGCTTGGCAAGGATTGCCGCATTGAGGCTCTTGACGAGTGGAGAGGTGAGTCTTTCTCGCCCCGGATTGTGCTGGGCAATAATGTCATCATAAACCCTTTATGCCACATTGGTTGTATTAATGAGGTGCGTATTGGCGATTACACTACAATTGCCGAAGGAACATATATTACAGACCATTTGCATGGTGAATCTGCTTATAAACATATGCAGTTGCCTCCTCGTCATCGTCCATTATATTCAAAGGGTAAAGTGGTTATAGGTGAGTGCGTGTCAATAGGAGAGAATTGTGCCATTCTGCCGGGGGTGACTATCGGTGCACACAGTATTATAGGTACTAATGCTGTTGTAACAAAGGATATTCCTCCTTATTCTATTGTTGCAGGTGTTCCTGCAAAAGTATTGAAAACAATAACACCGGAATAACGTGTCACATATTCTGTTTGTTCTTTTTGCATTCTTGTGCTGCTATGCTTTTGTTGAGGAAGACTTGTCCGTGAGAACAAAAGTCGGTTTGCTGTTTGTGTTAGGTCTGATAATGGCATTCGTTGCAGGCTTGCGCCCCGAAGGTATTGATCACGATTATAATACATATGTCGATATGTATTATCGTAGTTTCAGCATAACTACAGAGCCGACATTCTTGCTCATTGTTTCATTCGTGCAATTTGTTTGTGACGATGTGGTTCTTATGTTCTTGATTTATGCGTTGCTGACAATGCTCGTATGCGCAAGAGCCATTCAGAAACTAACATCGTTGTATGCGTTGTCGTTGATGTATTATCTTGCAACATTCTATTTGTTGCACGGAATGAATCAGATTCGTGTGGCTGTGGCTGCGGGAATCTTTTTATTGGCACTGCCACATTTGCTCGAGGGCAATCGCAAGAAGTACTTGTTGTATATATTATTTGCAACCCTTTTTCACTATTCGGCTTCGGTGCTGTTCTTTTTGGTCTTCTTCAGTGGTGCTCCATTAAAAAAATGGCACATCTATCTGCTTGCATTATCGATACCGTTTGCCTATCTCATCTATTTTCTGAAGATAAATCTATTTGTAGCGGTGCCTATTCCTTATTTCGAAGAGAAGATGCTGGCATATCAGCGTCTGCAAGATAGTGGTGGGCAGTGGGACGAGATTAATGTCTTTAATTTGGTGTTTCTTGCCCGAATTGCAATATTTTATTTCCTGCTCTGGAAAAACCGGCTCATTACGGAGTGCAACAAGTATGCTGCGCTGTTGTTGAAGGTAGAGGCTTTGGCACTTTTTGCATTTGTGTCGTTATATGTGATACCCGTGCTGGCAATACGTCTAAGCGAGTTGTTGGCTGTGGTAGAGGTTGTGCTTTTCCCATTCCTTTTCTATACATTAAAGCCGGCAAGATATGGGCGCTTGTTGGCGGTGGGTGTCTCTCTCACGCTGTTGCTTATTAATCTCTATTATAATAAGTATATTGATGTATAGAGTTATACAAGCAAAAAAAATGAGGGTGACCCAAAAGTAAATAAGGGTTGCCCTCTTATCTTTTCTTCATAT
>CAYRFX010000028.1:0-26187 GCA_964423665.1 uncultured Bacteroidaceae bacterium
GGTAGGCCCATTGGAAGGGTTAAATATGCATTATTGTAACTCCGCCAACGGGTTGTTATAAATACAAATAGGCTCTGGTATAGCGATAATAGCACTGTAAGCGAATTCCTTGCAACTGCATACGACGAATAAGGTAATAAAGTGGATTCAATGAAAGGGTATTTTCTTGAACCGGAGACTGATTATGACGAAGCTACAATTGCTGGCAAAGATAAAGCAATCTTATATGGGAGCTATAATATAATTCCTAAACAATATAATTGGCAACATTTTAAATGGTATGTAGACAAAGTCCCTGGCAGAACCGGCATAGCAATACACGGGGGCGTATCAGGAGATAACACAGAAGGCTGCCTGATACCCGGAGAGGATTTTTATTTTGATAAAAAGGTTAATGAATATAAGATAAAAGGTTCAAAAAACAAAAAAGAAGAACTATTCAAGTTTTTCAACAATTACGGACAAAATGGAATAATAATAAATGTAGGCATATAAATATTATGAATTATTTTTCTTTCAAAACCATCTTATCTGTAGCTACTGTTCTAATTATGCTCTCTTGCAACAATAATAATAAATCAGAAACAGGGCAAGCATTGTTAAGTGAGAATGTAACACTATATGGCACCGAATTCTTAAAAGGGAAAGTATCGGCTGTTGTTTACAACAACAAGGAAGATTACGACTCCTTGGCTTTCATATATTCAAAAAACGGAGATATAGACAAAGTGATATATTACTCAAAAGAGAGTGAAGACGGCTTTTGCAAATATCATTACAACGGCAATCACAGAATAGAGCAATACAATTACAACAGAGAGGGAGTGGAGAAATCGTATGATATTGTTGAATTTGACGACAGAAGAAACATCACCCTTTACCGCGAATATGGTTATATATTCCCCGACACAACCAATATGACAATGTTGTATATGATACAACGCTCATACGACGAAAAGAATCGCTCCAATGGCGCATTTGAATATCATTGTGATGGAATTCCACCATATAAATATAGTTACACATATAACAGCGACGGGACGGAGGTGGTAAAATGTTTCTTGGCTGTAACCGGTGACATATACAAAATAACCAAAAATAAAAAAGACAAACAGGGAAATATAATTGAACAGTACGAAAATTGCCCTTATGACAATTCCGAGTGGGATACCATAAAATATGAATACAAGTACGATGATAAAGGTAATTGGATAGAGCGCAAAACAAAAGGAATGGGCTCATTGAGCTACATTAACGAACAGAGTAACAGGAAGATATATTATCTAAAATAATGAGTGAACCACATATATAACAAACCAAGGTTGCCAATGTGTTGCAACCTCGGTTTGTTATAAGATGAATTAAAATCCCTATTCTGCATACAACGAATTTATGGGATTATCATTTGCAACACCGTAGGCGCGAACCACCACAATAAGCGAGGTTACCGCAACAACCACAAACAGTGCAAATATAAATATCCACGGGGTGATGGGGACATGATAGGCAAATTCCGATAGCCAGCTTGAAACTATTATATACCCCACAGGCAACGCCGCTGCAAAGCTCGCAAGCACTATCTTTACATATTGCCATACAAACATACGCAACACGCCCGCCACCGATGCGCCGTGTACCTTGCGCAAGGCAATCTCGCGGCGGCGGTACTGTGTTTCAAAAAATACCAACCCGAACACACCCATCAATGACAGCAATATTGAGATAAATGAGAAGATGCCCACAACAAAAGCGAAACCCTCCTCATCTTGATAAGCAGAGGCTATCTGATGTGATAATGCCTCAAATTCAAGCCTCTTGATTGCTTCATCTTCCACACTCCTCCCTATTAATTGCGCAAAGCACTCTCTTATATATGCATAGAACTCTTCGACAGGGACACCGGGGGCAGCCTTTATATACGGGCAATAAGATGCCGGTTGCTTGGTGCCCATCACTATAAATGCAAACGGAACGGTATTCATGCTCAAAGGTCTGAAATTAAAGTCTTTGCAAAAACCCACGATGGGAGCATCGCCATTCCAGGCACCTACGACATCACCCACTTTAAGGTTATACGCATCGCGTGCCTTTTCATTGAAGATATAAGCACCGCCGCCGTGTTCGTCCTCCAAAACAAAATCGCGCCCCTCTACAATTTCAATTCCAAACATTCTTAAAAACGAGTATGAAACCTGCATAACCTGAAACGAGATACTCTCACCTTCGCCACGCCCCTTAACATGGCGACCCCAACCCATACGGTAATCGCGAATCATATATCCGTCACGGGCAAAAGCAACATCTTCCACCAGCAACGACTGTTTAAGAAGGCTTTCGAACTCAAGGTGCTTGGTATTGGTATAAACCACATGC
Organism: uncultured Bacteroidaceae bacterium; assembly: GCA_964423665.1. GTDB lineage: Bacteria > Bacteroidota > Bacteroidia > Bacteroidales > Bacteroidaceae > HGM04593. Next base: position 2,374 of record CAYRFX010000028.1, read on the forward strand.
ACATTCTCCTTGTCGAAGCCCATATCGTAATTAACCATATAATTGGTCTGATGCTTAATGAACATAGTAACTATTATAAGCACCAATGTTATAAAGAACTGCACAGAGAGCAGTGCGTAGCGCAGGCGGCGGCCTGCCACCGTGTTACCGAACGACTTTTTAACCGCAAAGGCTGCCGATACCGATGTGAGATAATATATTGGGTATATGCTTGTAACAACAGCCATCAACAGAGCCAATATCACAAATTTAAGCACGGTAGAAAGGTTTTCGCTCAAATATATGGGCTTGCGCATAATGGCAGAATAATCTATTTCGGGAGCTACAAAAACGATTATCAACGCCGCAAGTAACAGAGCGATGGAGACTATGCCTATTGATTCAAACAGCAGCCTCGCACGCAAGCGCCACAAGGGCGCACCGAACACCTTTTCCACATTCATACGCCTCACGCGCCCGGGCAACATAGCCATAAAGAAATTAAAATAGTTCACAAATGCAATGAGCAGTATTGCTGCAACTATAATAAGCTGGGTATATGATAAATCCTTGTCTATAACGAGTCCTAAAGAGTGTGTATCGGTATCGAAGGTAACCTCGCTTAGCGGACACAATTCTATTGGCACTTCCTTTTTAAGAGAGTCGAGCGAAATTTCCATACCCTCCTGCTGCATAAGGCTGTTATAACAGTTCTCTATGAAGGCATCCTTCAAGTTCTTGTCCTTAAGCTTGTAGAAATAGTTGTAACTGCCGTTTACATTGTCATTTATGAGTTTCTGTGTAGGAGGGTCGGCTATATAGGACTGCAAGCCTGTGAACCAGCAGTTGTCGGGGAAATCCTCGAAAATGGCACAAACGGTGAGCGAGCGACGCTGATAGACGTCGTAAATGACATCGCCCACCCAAAAGCCGTGGGCACGGGCAAACGACTCGCACAATATAATGTTATTGTGTATGTCAAGGTCATCTACATTGCCATCTATAATATTGAAACCCATAACTTTGGGCATAGCAGCATATCCCCAATTCTCCTGTATTGTTATAGTATCCTCGCGCTCCCCCACCGGCACCCTTATGGGCAGCGGGCTGGTTCCGATATACCTTTCCATTTTGCCAAAGCCCTCAAGGATATCCTCATTGGCAGAGGCAAAGCGGTGTGCTAAATTGGCTGTAACAAACGCAGTCTTCTCAAAAGGAGCCTCAGGCCCCGCGGTGGGATATTTGCCAAACTGCAAGCGGAAGGTGCTATCGGAATCGCGCAGGGTACTGTTATAAGTAAGTTCATTGCACCCCCACAGGAACAGCACATATGCCGATGCAAAAGCCACGCTCATTCCCAAGATATTCAACAGTGATGATACCTTGTAGCGTTTAATATTTGATATAAAATTCTTTAACATAGCACTATAATTTTTCATCTAACGAATCTACCACCTTGCCATCAAAGAGGTTTATTATGCGGCTTGCATAAGAGGCATCGCGCAGCGAGTGGGTAACCATCACAATGGTGGTGCCCGCCTTGTTGAGCTCGCGCAGCAGTTCCATCACCTCGATACCGTTCTTTGAATCGAGGTTACCGGTGGGCTCATCTGCCAATATAAGCCCGGGATTATATACAATGGCACGGGCTATGGCAGCACGCTGCTGCTGACCACCCGACAGCTGCGCGGGATAGTGCTGCAGGCGGTGCGAAATTCCCATACGCTCCACCACCTCGCTCACACGCCTGCGACGCTCCTTGCCCTTTACGCCCAAATAGGTGAGCGGCAAGGCTACATTATCTTCCACCGTGAGTTCCTCAATAAGATTGAAGCTCTGGAATATGAAGCCTATCTTACCTTGGCGGTAGGCTCCACGCTCCCTCTCCCGCAAGCCACTCACCTCCTTGTCGCCAAGCATATAGTGCCCCTCGGTGGGAGTGTCGAGCAAGCCCAAGATATTTAGCAGGGTAGATTTTCCACAACCCGAGGGCCCCATAATGGCTACAAATTCACCCTCTTTTACCTCTATTGAAACCCCGTCAAGGGCTATAGTCTCCACCACATCGGTGCGAAAGACTTTTCTTAGATTTTCTGTTTTCAGATTCATATCACTTTGTTTTTATCGTTTTTTACTCGCTGATTATTATCTCCTCGGCATCGCCCATTATATCGTAGCCCGCCACTATTACTTTATCGCCGGAAGAAAGACCGCTCTTTACCTCATAGTACATTGGATTTTGCAACCCCAATTCCAATGGCACACGCACAGCGCGCCTGCCGTCGGCACAGAGCCTGTATATCCACTTGCCCGCCGTCTTTACATAAAAATCGCCTTTGGGCAGCAGCAACGCCGTGGTAGCGGAACCAAGTTCTATCCTTGTGAGGTAGCTTTTGCCCACACGGGCATTATCGGGCACGGAATCGGCAAAAAGCATCTCCACGGTAAATGTACCGTTATTAACCTCGGGAACCACACGGCTGACAAAAAGATTATAGGTGTTACCTCCATAATTGACCGTGGCAGGCTGCCCCACGGTTATGCGGTCTATAAAATATTCACTCACATTCAACCGCAGTTTATAACTGTCGAGCACCTTAATCTCACAAAGTTCCTCGCCTGCCCCCACCTGCTTGCCCGATGTTACCGACAGGTTGCTCAACTGCCCGTCGGCTGTTGCAAAAATAACCAAATCGAGCAATCTTTCGCTGCTGCGCTGCAACATCTTTTTCTCGGTTGCAAGGTCGGCATCGAGCATCTCGCGACGTATCACATTCATCGCTGAATCCTGCACAAGACTTTTCATCTGCAACTCGGCTGCCCTTTTACGATAGTTATATTCGTCTTGCGAAACCTCGAGCTCGGCTTTGCTCTTTATGCCCATACGGAACTCCTCGCAATCGAGATTATATTGTTTTTCGAGGCGGCGCAGTTCGTATGCCGTTTGCAGAGTCTGCTGCTGCAAGGTGAGCGATTTCTGCTCCATCTCTATTATGCGTTCCTTGTAATTATTCACGCTTTTGCGATAGGAGTCGCGCATATCGTCGATGTTGCGTTCAAGCTCAGGATTGGAGAGCACAAGGATTGTATCGCCCTTGCGCACCACCGAGCCGTTATCGGCAACCACGCGTTGTACCAAGCCGCCCTCTTTTGCATTTATCCTGTGTGTTTGAATGGGGTGAAGCACACCGTCACTGTTCACATATTCCACAAAATTGCCCTTCAACACATTGACAACACGCACCGAGCTTGCATTCACACGCTGCCTGCTTGGCGAGAGGGCAAGCACCAGCATATAAACCACAAGCGAGAGTATTACCACTGCCGCTGCTATGTGAAAGCGATATTTCACATACCACGCTTTTTCTTTTAACTGTATATCCATATAATGTAGGTATTTCTTGTTCTAATCCGTTACAAGTTCTTCAATGAGGCAATTATGCTCAAAATCGTAGCGAGTGAGGCTGCGCAACGCATAATAGAGGTCCCAATATGTGGCAAGGGAGGATATATAGGCGCGATAAGCGGTATCCTTCTCGTTCATCGCATCGTTAAGATGCAGAACGGTGGAACGCCCCATGATATAAAGCTTGCGCGCAACCTCGTAGCGGTGGGCTGCCGTGGCTTTTGTGCGACGGGCAATATCCACCCTGCGCCACTGCAGGTTGAACTGCTTTACAACCTTGCTTATACGTTGCTCAAACTCTATCTCGCTACGGTTTATATTCGTTTCCACTAATTTTAGATTGGAACGCGCACGCTCAACCAGCCCGCGCCCTTTGCCCCAGTCGAAGATGGGGAGCGAGAGAGTGAGGCTCACATACTGTTCATCGAGCAGATTGCGGTAGCTGCTGCGCAACTCTTCACCTGTTTGCGAGAGCCCCACCCGCAGATAGACATCGGCTTTAAGACCACGGTTGGCACGGGCATAAGCAAGGTTGCTCTGCCCCTCCAGGCGTTGCAGTTGCAAAGACTCAATTTCGGGATTATTCTCCCTCGCAAGCATCATTGCCTCACCCACCTCCACGCTTATTTGCGGTATCTCCTCATCTACATTCACACGCATGGGTATATCCTCGGTGATATTAAGATAGCTGCGCAACCTGTCGGCAGCCTCGTCGAGCGACACACGGGCATTCAACAGTTCGGTTTCTGCCGACAGGCGGTTTACCTCTAATTGCAATATCTCATTCTCGGTTATCGTACCAATATCGTAGCGGGCACGGGCAAAATTATAGAGTGTGTCGGCCTCGGCAAAATTACTCTCGGCAATACTCATATTGGTTTGCGCGGCGGCAAGCGAGAAGAAATATGACGATGCCTGCGCCGAGACAAGCTCCATAGCCTCGGAATAGGTTTTGCGTGCCACACGATAGCGCACCGGCTCGGTGCGGCGGCTCCACTTCAAAGAGTTATAACCGAAAAGAGCCTGCTGATAGGTGAGCATAAGTGGCTGCACATTATAGGTGGTGCTGTTGCTGCCCACCAAATCGAGACGACGCACAAAACTGCTCAGCGTAAAGGAACCACCCGTGAGGTGAAGATTCTGTTTTATGTTTAGGGTAACATCGGTTTTAATATTATTATATTTAACATAACTCTCGCTGCCATCGGAGAGGGTTACATAATCGGTTGTTTTATTAAAATAAGGAGAAGAGGTGAGGGTTACCTGGGGCAAATAATCGGCACGATAGGAGCGATAACTCCACAGGGCAGAGTGATATGCGTGGCGCGCCGCAACAGCATCGGGCGACTGCAGGCGGGCGATCTCCACTACCTCGCGCAAAGTATATATGCGGGTATTTTCTTGCGCCATAAACGGGACTGCCGGCAGTGCAAGCATCATCATTATTACAAGCAAAAATCTCATATAAACCAAAGAATAGATGTTCATATTTGTGTTGTTTGCCGGCAAATGTATGTGATGGGGAAAGCCGCGGCAACGGCTTTTTAAGGAAATTGCTTGCGCAGGACCGAAATTGTCCACTTTTTGGACAGATGATAACAGAAAGGAAGATTTTGGAGATAAAGCAATCTCTATTATTGAAAAGAAGATTATATTTGCAACACTATGATAGATGCCAAAATAATAATAGTTGATGACAATCCTGCTGTGCGGCAAGCCCTGCACGCCGTTCTGAGCAAGGAGATAAGAACGGTACTTGCCATTGCCGAGCCACAACTGCTACCCGCGCTTGTGGCAAAAGATGATGTCGATGCCATTCTGCTGGATATGAATTTTGGCAGCGGGAAACTCGATGGGAACGATGGGCTCTTCTGGCTCAATCGCATCAAGGAAGAGAGCCGGCTCAAAAACCCGCCATCTGTAGTTCTTATAACCGCATTCGGGGAGATAGAACTCGCCGTGCAATCACTGAAAAAAGGAGCCGACGATTTTATACAGAAGCCATGGAACAACACAAGGCTCATAGAGACAATGATTGATGCTGTGGCAAAACGCAGAGAGGCGATGAACCCTGCAAATGCAATAAACGAAGAGAAAGACATTGCAAGCTCGCTCATACACTCCCTTGTATTCCGCTATGCCACCACATACGCAAAACCAATCCCAACAATAAGCGACGAGGCTGTTGATGAATTATTAAGAATTGCCGCCGAGGGCGATATTGGTCTATTGGAGGACACCATTGAACGAGCAATCCTGTGGAGCAGCAGCGACACATGGGAGGCTATTGACATTACAAGAGGAACGCCACATTCTGCCCACACGTTCACGCTCGAAGAGACCGAGATCAGGCTCATTCGTTCCACTCTGAAAGCCACCAACCACAACCTTGTGGCAACAGCGCAAAAACTGGGGATAAGCAGGCAGACTCTTTATAACAAAATGAAACGCTATGAAATATATTAACAGGCACTATACAAAGTTGTGGATTATAGCACTGATACTATTGCCTGCAAGCGCAGTGGCAGCAAGAATATTTTACGCCGGCGGCTACGATTACCGTTTCACCATCATTGCCGTCATAATAGCCATTGCCGATATTGCGCTTATAATCAAACTGCTGCTCCACCCTATTAAAATCATGTACCGCTTTATGGGGTGTATAATGGCAAAAGAGCGCAACACACACTTCCTCGGCAGCAAAGACGCGCTATTGGGCCCACTGACAGAAAAGATGAACAGTACTCTGCTACAAAACAGCAAAGAGCGTGAGAACCTTGAAAAGACACTCGCCTACAACGAGCGTATAATGCGGGTAATGTCACATGAACTGCGCAACTCAATCTCGCCTATAATATCCCTATCGGCAAGCAACGGAGAAGATACAAAAGAGAATATGCAGGTGATACACAGCCAGGCAACTGCCATAAATGAATTTGTAAACGCCTTTCATCGCCTGTCAAACATTCCGACACCCCGCATGCAAGAGGTGAATATTACCGAGTTGTTCAAGAAACTCGCCCATCTGCTACGCAACGAAAAGGGAAAATGCGCCTTGCAATTCACCGCCCCTCAAGAGTTCACGATAAAAGCCGATACAAACCAGCTGACGCTGATTCTTGTGAACCTGCTGCGCAATAGTTTTCAGGTGCTTGAAGGGCGCGAAGATGGCAAGATAGAGGTGCGCGCATCTTCATCGGGAGGGAAAAAATATATAACGGTGAGAGACAACGGCACAGGGATTCCCGCAGAACACATGGAACATATCTTTGAGCCATTCTATTCAACTAAAGAAGGCGGTACGGGGATAGGCTTGCCACTATCGCGACAAATAATGTTCCTGCATGGTGGAGACTTACAACTGCTCTCGAACCATGCAGGAAACACAATATTTATTCTGCAATTCTAATTGTTACACCCAACCTTTGCGCACTACCCAGCGATAGACGATGGGAATTACATATACATTAAGGAAGGTTGATGACAAAAGACCGCCCAACACCACCACCGCCATAGGACTCTGAATTTCGTTACCGCTCTTGTCGCCGGCAAGAATCATGGGAACAAGAGCAAGAGCCGATGTAAAGGCAGTCATAAGAATGGGAGTGAGACGGTCGCCCGACCCTGCACGCACAGCCTCATCAAGCCCCACACCATCGGCACGAAGATGCTGATAACGGGAGACAAGCAATATTCCGTTGCGTGTGGCTATACCGAATAGCGTGATAAGACCTATTATTGCGGGAATACTCATAACACCCGAAGATATATATGTGGCTATGATGCCGCCAATGAGGGCAAGCGGCAGATTTATGAGCACAGTGAGCGACAGCGTGGTGCTCTTGAACTCACCATAGAGCAGTACAAAGACCACAAGCACGGCAACAGCAGTGGCAAGCCACAGGGTGCGCGAAGCCGATGCAGCACTCTCGAACTGCCCGCCATACTCCAAGCGGTAGCCCTCGTCGAGTGGCAGTTCCTTTTCGAGATACTCCTCTATGCGTTCCACCGTGCCCGCAATATCACCGCCGGTGATATTCGCCGAAACAACTACCTTGCGCTGCACATTCTCGCGGCTGATGCTGCCGGGACCACCCACCGACACCACATCGGCAACCTCGGTAAGCACCACCTTGCCCTGCGGAGTATCTATCAACGCACTCTTCACACCATCTATGCTCTCGGTATAATCCTTGTTCAGGCGTATTATGAGGTCGAAGGAACGCTCACCCTCATACACCGTGCCAACCTTTTTACCCGGGAAGGCAGCCTGCACAAAACTGTTGAATTGTTCCATTGTAACGCCATAGTAGGCAAGCTTGTCGCGACGGGCGCGTATCTGCAACTGCGGTGTCTCCACCTGTTGCTCCACATTAACATCTACCACCTGCGGGAAGGCGGCAAGCAACGATTTTATTTCGGTACCGGTACGGAAAAGGGTGCTTAAATCGGGGCCGAAAATTTTTATTGCAAGGTCGGCCTGCGTGCCCGACACCATGTGGTCGATGCGGTGCTCCAAAGGCTGCCCCACAGATGTTACCACCCCGGGCACGGTTGCAAGACGGCTGCGCACGTCTTGCAGGAATTCTGCCTTGCTGCGGGAACCGAGTTCAAAATTCACATCAATCTCGGCACCGTTGGAGGTCTGTGAATGCTCGTCGAGCTCGCCACGACCTGTACGACGTGCGGTGCTTGTAACCTCGGGAATCTGCAACAACTCCTTTTCCAACAGAGCACCTATGCGGTTGGACTCCTCGAGCGACACACCCGGGCGCGACACTGCTGCTATGGTGAGTGCCTTCTCATTAAATTCGGGCAAGAAGCTGCGTCCCATACCTGCAAAAAGCAACAGGCATAGAACAAACAGCAGCACCAGCGATGCTATAATCTTTTTGGAATTGGCTATAGCCCTATCGAGCGAGCGTGAATAGCTTGTAAGCAACCATTTATCAACCCAGTTTTTCTTCTCAACCTTGCGCAAATAACCGTCGCCAGAAAGCATCATCTTGCACAACAAGGGCGTAACGGTCATTGCCACCAATAGGGACATGAGCAAAGCTACAAGGTAGGCTATTCCCAAAGGTTTGAGCATACGCCCCTCAAGCCCACTCAGGAAGAAGAGAGGCATAAAAGTAACCATAATTATGAGCGTTGCGTGTATGATTGATGCACGAATCTCCGACGAAGCCTCAAAGACCACGGTAAAAACCGAACGGCGTTCCTCAACAGGCAACTGGTGATTCTGTCGCAAACGTTTATATACATTTTCAACATCTATTATGGCATCATCGACCAACGAACCGATGGCAATGCACATACCGCCCAGTGTCATTGTGTTTATATCCATGCCCATGAGATAAAGCACAATTACGGCGCCAAGCAACGAAAGCGGAATTGCCAATATTGAGATAACCGTTGTACGCAGGCTGGTGAGGAAAAGGAAAAGCACCAAAATAACACAAATGGCACCCTCCACAAGCGACTGCCCTACGTTGTTCACCGATGCCTGTATATAATCCGCCTGACGGAAGATGGATGTATCGAGCGACACATCGGCAGGCAGGGATTTTGATATACTTTCGAGATTGCGCTCAATATTCTGCGTTACATTAAGGGTATTTATACCCGGCTGCTTGGATATTGAAAGAATAATAGAGGGCTCGCCATTCTGTGCCGCATAACCCTGTTTCACGGCAGGAGCAATAACGACATCGGCAACATCGGCAACACGCACGGGAGCCTCGCCATTCATCTTCACAAGGGTGTTGCCAAGCTCCTCAATATCATTTGTGCGCCCCATGCTGCGCAGGTTATATTCATTGCCATAGTCGCGCACGACGCCGGCACCGGTGTTCACGCTCATAGCAGCAACAGCAGACTCCAACTCCTCCATTGTAACACCATACATGCCCATCTTCACGGGAGAGGCAAGCACCTGATATTGCTTGTAGTCGCCACCTATGATTGTCACTTGCGATACACCACCCGTGGCAAGGATAGCCGGCTTCACAACCCACTCGGCAAGGGTGCGCAGCTCCATCATCGAGGTGCTGTCGGCACGCATGCCAATGAACATTATCTCGCCCATCACACTCGATTGGGGGGCAAGCACAGGCACTATGCCATCGGGCAACTGCCCTGCAAGAAGGCTCATCTTCTCGCTGATAATCTGGCGGGCCTTGTAAATATCCATTCCCCAGTCGAATTCCACCCACACAAAGGAGAAACCCTGCGACGAGGAGGAACGTACGCGACGCACATTGGTAGCACCATTCACGGCTGTTTCAATGGGGAAAGTAACAAGGCGTTCAATCTCCTCGGGTGCCATATCGGCAGCATCGGTGAGAATAACCACTGTGGGCATAGTGAGGTCGGGGAATACATCAACCTCGATGTTGCGAGCTGAATATATGCCACCAATAGTAACAAGCACCACTGCCAGCAACAAGGGCAGTTTGTTGTTCAGTGAAAATTTAATTATTCTGTTAAGCATAGCGGCAGGATATTAGTGTACATGACCGGCGTGGGGGTCGAGCGCTGCTGCCCCTTGCGACAATTTAAGAGATACTGCACCTTTTGTAACCACGCGCTCGCCTGCCGACAAGCCTTTGAGCAACTGCACACGCAGCCCATCGGTTGCACCGGGCGACACGGCACGTTTCTCGAACGAAACAGGTGTGTGCTGCACAAAAACAAAGAAATTTCCCATCTCCTCTATCAGAGCCGTGCGAGGCACAACCACATGCTGCGTACCCCCTTCGGCAGCCAAATGCAAGGTAACAATGCTGCCTGCAACCACATCGCCTGTGTGGCGAGCTGTAACGGTAACAGGCACCATAGCACACTCATTTACAGCCGAACCCACCGCTGCCAAGCGTGCCCCAATTTCTTCCATTGCATACACCTTGCCATCGGGCAACTCCACGTTTACAACTGAGACATTCTTCAACAACTGCGCATAACGCACCGGCAGCTCGGCAGAGATATTCATATCCCCATCGCGCTGCACTATGGCAAGCGGGGTACCTGCCTGCACATAATCACCGTTGCCCACAAGCAAAGTGGCAACATATCCGTTAATTGAGGATTTTATGGAGACCTCGCCCGCAGAATAACTGCGCTTCATACTCTCATACACCGCTGTTGCCTGCTTGTATGCAGCCTCGGCAGCCTCATAATCGCGACGAGAGACAATATTTTCCTTATAAAGAGCCGCTTTGCGCTCAAAATCGCTTTTTGCCACATTGTAGTTGCTCTCGGTAGCGGCAAACTTCACAGCAGCATCATTATCGGTGACATTGCCACCCTCCAAAGAGAAGAGCGGTTCACCGGCACGCACAACCTTGCCGGCAACCACATTGCCCGCAAAACGCACCTTGCCGGCAACCGACGCCACAAGCGTAGTGAAATTTTCGGGGGTGGCAGTAACACGCGCAGCCACCTTCACTGCACCACAAAAAGAGCTCTCCGCAGAAATGGCGGTTGCAAAATCAATTTTCCAGCTCTGCTCCTTGGAGAAGGATATATTATCGGCGGGAATAACGGCAAGCTCATGTGAGTGAGAATGCCCGCTGTGAGAATGAGAATGCTCCGAATGTGCGTTGTGGGCATGCCCGTCGTGACTGTGAGAGTGCCCGTGAGCAGCATGCTCATCGCTGTGATTATGCCCACACTCCACATGCACATGAACAGGCATCACCTGCCCGTCTATCGTAAACAAGAGATTGCCAACCGCTGCCTCCTTAGGCGAAAGCTTGAAGCTATAAACACCCGAATGCTGCGGCTCCACCGTGAGAGACTCATTGTTCCCACCGGCACACAACTCCACCTTTATGGCACCGCCATCATAGGGCTTGAACGAGGGGAGAGAGGTAACATAAGCCACCACCGAAGCTGTGTGCCCTGCAACAAGTTCGTCATACTGCACAAAAAGCTCCACCGAGGAGCTATATTTTGTAGCACTCAACACCGGGTGTTCGTGAGAATGTTCATCACTGTGGGGAGTGTGCCCGCCACAACTAAGCAGGACAAGCATTGCCAACGCAAAAAATATGTTTTTCATAACAATTATATTTTTGTATAAATAAAAAGCACTGCAACCCGGGAAACAACAATCCCAAATTGCAGTGCGAAAATAATACATATCTTTTGCAAATAGGTTGCAGAAGAACAACCAGAATATTCTCACACGATGCTACGCCCCATAAAAACCACTCGATATATTCGTATGATATCCGAATCGGCAATGAAAAAATCGGGATAAGCCACCTCATTAAATGAACGCGCCGTGTAACCACCCTCCTGAGGGTAGAGTTTTCGCAATACAAGACCATTGCAACAAGTATCTATAGCATAAAGCTTTCCCGGAATTATTTTCTCCTCGCCCTTGGGATAAGCAAGCAGGGCGACCTTGTCACCTATGCGGAAAGCAGGCATCAAAGACTCATCGCGCACCATATGCCACAAATCGATGGGGGTATCCAATACTATTAAACGAGAACGCTCAACATCATTTGCATTTTTACGGACATATTCAAGTATATCCAAATTAGGGCGGTTAGCAATGATAGTAGGCAAAACCGGAGCACGCGCATTTTCAATCTCCACAGTCTCGGCCTCTGCAAAAATCGGTTCCTCCACATCGGCATGCTGTTTTGAACTTTTAATCATCTCTCCCTCCCCACTTATAAGCCAAGAGATACTTAACTCGGGAAAATTAAGACTGATTTTCTTAATTACACGCTGCCCGGGAACGCCTTTCAAATTGCTCACATACCTTTTAGATAAGTTACATATAGACTCAAATGCATTCTTGCTTAAATTCTTATATTCTATAAAACAGATAAGTCGTTGTTGTACATCTAATTGCATAACTTTTTTATTTAGAACAATTATAAATATTAAGAATATTAGGATTTATATTCTTATTTATCTTGATATTTCGCATATTATTCTTAATTTTGTGCCGGTTTTAAGAATTTACCAACCCTAAACGAGTAATACACCGTTACAAATATACAACAACATTCTTAATATTTACAATAAAGTATATAAAAAATGAAAAAGAGAATCAGAAAACTGAGCACGAGCTCTATGCCAAACTTAGCGAGCAAAAACCCCGTAGTTAATTACAAAACAACATCGAGCATTAGATAAAAAGTTATGGACACTATTATTTTTAGGAAAGAACTTTTAGAGGCTCAATCCGAATTGCAGCGATTTGCTTACAAACTAACCAACGACAAGGAAGAGGCAAACGATTTACTTCAAGAAACATCGCTAAAAGCCCTTGTCAATATTGACAAATATGAGCCCGGCACCAACTTCAGAGGGTGGTTATTTACAATCATGCGTAATATATTCATAAACAATTACCGCAAAGTAGTTCGTGAACAAACATTTGTGGATAGCAGCGAAGATCTTTTTCTGCTAAACAACATTAAAGAGAGCGATGATTACATTGTTGAAAATAATTACGACCTGAAAGAGATCACCAAAGCCATCAATTCACTCTCAAAAGATATGCGTATTCCTTTTGTGATGCATATAAAGGGATATAAATATCGTGAGATTGCAGACAAATTAGCATTACCAATAGGCACAATTAAAAGTCGTATATTTCTAACCCGCCGCATTCTTCAAGAAGAGCTCAAAGACTTTGTGTAACCAACACCTTCCAGACCACTTGTTATGATAGGCCATTCATGAGATGATGCCATATGCATTTTACCCTATAGAAAGGTGCAGAGAAGCCTAATTAACGAGAGGATTCCCTAAATATCATAGCCCACTCCTTGTTTATATAATTCTCCAAGAGAGTGCATGCGTGGGCACTGAACGAGAGACCGCAATCGACCACCGAATCCCACTTGCTACGAGGCAGAGTGGCGAGTTGCTCATGTGCAACACCCTCACGCCACAAGCCATAGACCACACCGGCATTAAAGTTATCGCCGGCACCCACGGTACTGCGCACCTCCACGCTCTTTACTGCATATTGTGCCGTGAAAGAGGGGGTAAAAAGCGTAACAGGACCACTTCCGCTGGTAAAAATAAAATTCTTACAGTGTGGGGCTATGTGCGACATATAAATATCGGTACCATCGGTGCTGTCGAAGAGATAGTTGAAATCATCGGCAGAGCCACGCACAATGGTGGCAAGCTCCATATTTTCAATTATTGCAGGCAGCAACCGGGAACGCTCGTGCCGGTGATTCTTGCGGAAGTTTATATCATAATAAAGAATTGCCCCCTGCTCATGAGCATACTGTAGAAAAGGTTTCACCTTGCTGCGAAGCACCGGGTTGAGCACAAAATAAGAACCGAAAAGCAGAATATCTCCACTCTGCACCTGTGGAAAATCCACAGCAAGACGATTGGAGGGATAGTCCTTATAAAATATATAATCGGCATCGCCATGCTCGTTGAGAAAAGCAAGCGAAAGGGGCGATTTTCCATCGGAGAAACAGCAGAGTGCAGACGTATCCACATTGCTATCCCGTAAATGAGCGACAATAATCTCGCCTATCTTGTCGTTGCCCACCTCGCTGATGAAGGCGGCAGGCAACCCCATGCGCCCTATAGAAATCATGCTGTTATATACCGACCCACCGGGAACACCGCCCACGGGAGTGTTGTTCTTAAAAAGAATATCGAATACCGTTTCTCCTATGCCTATGATTTTTCCCATCGTCTATGCCTCCTCAATAAGTTTTTTAAGTTCATCGATGCTGTGGGCAACAACAAGGAATTTATCCAAGTTCCCGCGCACAAATGCCATTGCCGACATCTGCTGCAACAGCTCCAACAACCCGTCCCAGAAACCATAAGCATTGTAGAGCACCACTCGCTTGCTATGGTAACCTATTGTAGCGGCAGCCATTGTATGGAAAATCTCATCAAGGGTGCCTATCCCCCCGGGGAGAGCCACCAAAAGATTGCCCTGTTGCACCATAATATCCTTGCGGTCGCTAAGGTTGCGGGTCGAAATCTTCTCATCTACAAGCCCACTTACACGGTTACGCTCCTCGAGCACCTGTGGCACCACGCCCACAATCTGCGCACCACTCTCCTTTGCCGCGGCTGCGGCAGCCTCCATGAGACCGGCGCGTGCTCCGCCATAAACAAGCGCACACCCCATTGAACCGATGAGCGCGCCCACCTCGCGAGCTGCGACAACATATTTTGAATCAATCTCCTCGGATGCGGCACAAAAAACAACTATTTTCTTCATATCGTGTTATATTATGTGGCTAATATAGTTATTTTAAGAAACAATACAAACAAATAAAGTTTTTTTGAACTATCTTTGAGATTAATCTCAAAGATTCCCTGCATGAAAAGAGTCGCCATCATCACACTGTTATCGCTCGCGGCACTGCAATTTACCGGTGCGCAGCAAAGAATATCCACCGACGAGGGGGTTAAAATAATTGTGGGGGTGAGCGACGATGGAGGGAAAAAGATTCCGCACATAATATTGCCCACATACTACGCCTATGCCCCACTTATATTCAAGAACAATAGAGAGCAAAGGAACTACGGCAGATTAGTGCGTGATGTAAAAAAGACAATTCCGCTGGCAGTGGAAATACGCGACATTATATATGAGACCGAGGAGCATTTGAAGAGATTGCCCGACGACAAGGCACGCAAAAAATATCTCGACCACAAGGAAAAGGAATTGAAGGAGATTTACACCCCCAGGATGAAGGGACTCACATTCAGGCAAGGCAAACTGCTGATAAAACTCATAGACCGCGAGTGTGACCAAAGTGCCTATCAACTGATAAAACTTTTTATGGGCTCTTTCAAGGCCGTCTTTTACCAATCGTTCGCAAAACTATTCGGTGCCAGCCTAAAAAAGACCTACGACCCCACCGGCGAGGATTTTCTCATTGAACGAGTGGTGGTGCTGGTTGTGAACGGACAGTTGTAGTAAAAGAGCTACACCCAACCGAATTTCTTGGCGAATTCCCAAATAACCATACCTGCGGTTACCGACACATTGAGCGAGTGCTTTGTGCCGAATTGCGGAATTTCTATTGCGCCGTCGCTTGCATCGACCACCTGCTGTTGCACACCCTTTACCTCATTACCCATGATAACAGCGTAACGTTTCCCATCTTGCACCTCGAAATCCTGCAGGGCGATGCTGCCTTCGCACTGTTCTATCGAATAGACCTCGTAACCCTCGCTTCTGAGGAGAGCCACAGCCTCCATTGTGTCGGCAAAATGCTGCCATGGCACAACATCCTCGGCACCAAGGGCTGTTTTGTGAATTTCGGCAGAGGGAGGGGTTGCAGTGATACCGCAGAGCAGGATGCGTTCCACACGGAACGCATCGCTTGTGCGGAAGACCGAGCCCACATTATGCAAGCTGCGTATATTATCGAGCACTATGGTGAGAGGCAGTTTGTGCGAGGAGAGAAACTCCTCGCGACCTATGCGCCCCATCTCTGTTACAAGCTTCTTCTTCACAGCAGGAGAGGATTATGCAAATTTACTCCAATCGGTGAGGCGCATATCGCCCTCACGCTCAAATGTGGCGTGCATGCCAAGAGCCGCTGCCACATTGTGACTCACATGCCCCTTCTTGGCAATCTTCAAATAGTCCCAAAGGAGCTGTTTGTATGCGGGGTGGGCACACTTTTCAATGAGTAGCTGTGCGCGCTCGTCGGGACCCTTGCCACGCAGGTCGGCAACACCCCACTCTGTTACCACCACGCGCACATCGTGCTCGGTGTGGTCGGCGTGGGTAACCATGGGCACAATGGAGCTTATCTGCCCGCTCTTCTGTGTCGATGGGCAGGTGAAAATTGATACATAAGCGTTGCGAGCAAAATCGCCGGAGCCGCCGATACCGTTCATAAGGCGTGTGCCGCATATATGTGAAGAGTTTACACAACCATACAAATCTACCTCAATAGCTGTATTCATGGCAATTATACCCAAACGGCGTATAATCTCGGGGTGATTGGAAATCTCCGAGGGGCGCAACACAAGCTTGTCGCGGAAAAAGTCGAGATTGTCATATACATGCGACAGACACTCCTGCGAGAGAGATAGCGAGCAGGTACTGCCCACCTTCACCTTGCCCAGCTCCATAAGAGTGATTACAGAATCCTGCAACACCTCGGAATAGAGGTCGAGAGGGGGGATTTCGGTTGCATTCTCAAGACCTTTGAGCACGGCGTTTGCCACGTTACCGATACCGCTCTGAATGGGAAGACCCGTTGCTGGGATTATGCCGCGCTTCATATCGCTGATGATAAAATCCACAACATTTTCGCCAATCTTGCGGGTAACATCGTCGAGTTCCTTGAACACAACTACCTCATTGGGCATATTCACCTCTACAATACCGATAACCTTTTTAGGATCTACCTGCACATAGGGCTTGCCCACGCGGTCGCCGGCGCTGTATATGGGAATCTCGCGGCGATAAGGAGGGTCGAGCGGCTCGTACACATCGTGCAACCCTATTGTGTGATGGTATGTGTTGCGCTCTATTATGATTTTATCGGCAAGGTTGGCTACTGTTTGACCGATACCGCCTGCGGTAGTGAGATACACCTTGCCATCGGGGGTGATATCCACTGCCTCCAATATTGCAACATTAACTTTGCCCATATAGCCATAGCGCAGATCTTGCGCCATGAGCGAGAGGTGAAGGTCGGTATATGTGAGTTCTTTATTGTTTACCGCATTGCGCACCGTGGGATTAGAAAGGAAGGGGGCGCGGAAACGTATGGCATTGGCACGGGTGAGGGCTCCATCGATGGCATCGCCTGTGGAAGCACCCGAGTACAAATCTATTTTGAACGGCTTGCCTGCGGCGTGAGCCTCCTCGGCACGTTTAGCAACCTCGGGCAGCACAGTTTTGGGTGTTCCCGAAAGGGTGAAACCGCTGATACCAACTCCATCTCCATCATTTATATAGCAAGCAGCCTCCTGGGCTGTCATTATTCGATAACTCATTTGTATTTGTGTTTTTTAATTCAATTATACTTTCTGTTGAAAATCTCGTAATAGATTATTGCACGTTTGGCTTCGGATTTGTTCTTTATGGCAAAACTCTCCTTTTTATCGGCAGGCATAGTCTCCTCGGTAGCAGGTTCATTAACAAGGGTTACAGGCTCCGGTTTTTGTACCTGTCGGTTGGGCTCTTTTGCCCTTTGTGTCTTTTTGGGCTTATGCCTTGTAACCCGCTCGGACTCAAGTACCGGAAAGGGCTCGCCCATGGCACCACGCGGCAACTCACTCTCTTCTGTTTCTGTGGAGGAGAGTTTCCGCATAAGATTAAATATATATGCTACCGCTACGAGCACTACCACTATAAGAGCATCCATGGCATCAGTCGTTTTTATCCTTGTCAAAGAATTCTTTGAAAACCTCATCAAACATCTCACCACGCGTGAGACGACCATCTTTCACGCAGACAATCTCCACACGCGCTTTTACAACAAGTTTGTCGTTGGCAAGGTTGTAAATATCCTGTAAAAATACAAGCTTCACGCCCTCACGTTTCATATTTATACCTACCACAAACTTATCCCCTCCACGCAAAGGAGACTTGTATTCTATGGTTATTTTTGAGACCATCGGATCTACACCGGCTGCATGCATTGCAGTCATGCTGCCGCCATGCTCCTCTAAAAAGGCGTGACGGGCGTGTTCGAGGTAACGTTGATAATTGGAGTTATGCACCACGCACTGAAAATCGAGTTCATAGTCGCGTACAGCCATCTCCAAGCAATATACATATTTGTCTTTTGTCATCTTCTTAAGATTTTAATTCGTCAAAGATGTGCGAAGATACAAAAAAAATCGAAAGCACCTCTTTTTTATGCAATTTGTACACCTATTTACCTGAAAAAAGTAACTTTATTCATTTTTAGTGCAATAATTTGTTACATTTGAGGAAACCTCGAATATTTTCTTTGGGGCGGCAAGCCGCACTCCTTTGTGGTGCTAAAGCACCAATCGTCGCAAGCAACGCTTGTTTCGCGTTGCCGCTTTGAAAAACATCGAAACAAGTTTCATGTTTTTGCCTTCAGCGAAGTTTAGCTGCGCTCATTGCGTGTAAAAATAAATTCTTACCCATTCGCTTGCACAACTTTCGCTCGTTTGTTTGTATATTTGCAATGTATTGCGAATATAAACAAGCGGAAATAGCGACAAAAGACTATTTTCGTTACTTTGCCGTGTAGTAACATATAGACCTATGACACCAAAAGATATACAGCAACTATTTGCCAAGCACCCCGGGGTGGACGCGCTACTGAAACTGCGCGAAGAGGGCAGCAAGAAGAGGGTTTTTATCGAGGGACTTGTGGGAAGTGCCGCCGCAATGGTGCTGTGCGGGCTTAAACAACGTATCCCCGAGCAGACTTTTCTAGTGATACTCAACGACGCCGACGACGCCGGCTACTTCTACCACGACATGATGCAGATTTGCAACGACAGCAACATTCTCTTCTTTCCCTCATCGTTCCGCAGAGCACTCAAATATGGACAGGAAGACGACGCAAACAGGATTCTGCGCACCGAGGTTATGAGCCGTCTTTCTGCGCGCAAGCGCAAGGAGGGGCTTGTAATAATAACCCACCCCGATGCTATTGCCGAGAAGGTGGCATCGCAGGACGACCTGCAAGACAAGACACTGAACATTGCCGTGGGCGACAATATAGCACGCGACAATATTGAAAAGGAACTTGCAAAACTCGGTTTCAAAGAGGTTGCTTATGTTTATGAGCCGGGTGAATTTGCAGTGCGAGGCAGCATCATGGATATATTCTCATACTCATCGGAATATCCGTTCCGCATAGACTTTTTCGGGAACACGGTGGAGAGCATCAGGACATTCGAGGTCGATGACCAGTTATCGAAGGAGCGATGCGAGGAGGCTGCCATTGTACCCAAAATAACAGGTAAAGAGAGCGTACCGATTACCCGGTTCCTTCCCAAGAATGCAATTCTCGTTACAAAGGATTTTGAGTATGTGAAAGGGTGTGTGGAGAAACTGCGCAACGAGGGATTCACCCTGCAAGCAAAGCTATCGGAGAGCGAATTGCCACAGATGCCCGACCTCATGAGCGCAGTGGAGCTCGAAAGCTATGCACACAGCGTAAAGCATTGGGAGACACGCAACACTGCAACCGCAACAGGCATAAAGGTAAAATTCGACACATCTCCTCAACCGCTGTTCCACAAGGACTTCGACCTTGTGAGCAAAAGTTTCGGAGAATATACCGGGAAGGGATATAAACTCACCCTCCTCACAGACGACCTGCACCAGGCGGAGAGACTAAAAGCAATCTTTGAGGAGAGGGGCGACGATATTCCTTTCACACCCGTTTGCCGAACCATACACGATGGATTCTGCGACAACACGTTGCACACGGCGCTCTTCACCGACCACCAGTTGTTCGGGCGCTTTCACAACTTCAAACTGCGCAGCGAAAGGGCGCGTAGCGGTAAAGTGGCGCTGACACTCAAAGAACTGAAAGAGTTCGGCATAGGCGATTATATTGTTCATATCGACCACGGAATAGGAAAATTCGGAGGACTTGTGCGCATACCCACCGACAACGGCATGCAGGAGGCAATAAAACTCATATACAAGAACGATGATGTAGTCTTTGTATCCATTCACAACCTGCACAAAATATCCAAATATCGCGGCAAAGAGGGCGATGCCCCCACTGTGAACAAGCTTGGAACCGGAGCATGGGAGCGCATGAAAGAGCGGACGAAAAAGAAGATAAAGGATATTGCCCGCGACCTTATAAAACTCTACTCACAACGCTACCAGGAGAAGGGGTTTGCCTTCTCACCAGACAGCTACCTGCAAACAGAGCTCGAAGCGAGCTTTATATACGAAGACACCCCCGACCAGCTGAAAGCCACCAATGAGGTGAAAAAAGACATGGAACGCAGCCGTCCGATGGACAGGCTCATCTGTGGCGATGTGGGATTTGGAAAAACAGAAGTTGCCATAAGAGCCGCCTTCAAGGCTGCTACCGACGGCAAGCAGGTTGCAGTGCTTGTGCCCACCACCGTGCTTGCATATCAACACTACCTGACATTCAAAGAGAGGCTGAAGGAGTTCCCTTGCAATGTGCAATATTTGAGCCGGGCACGCAGCGGAGCAACCACGAAGAAGGTGTTGCAAGAGATTGAAGAGGGCAAAGTGGATATTGTGATAGGCACCCACAGGCTCACAGGGAAAGATGTGAAGTTCAAGGATTTGGGGCTGCTAATCATAGACGAGGAGCAAAAATTCGGTGTAGCCGTGAAGGAGAAGTTGCGACAGTTCAAAGTGAATGTAGATACACTCACTATGACCGCCACCCCCATCCCCCGCACACTGCAATTCTCCATCATGGGTGCACGCGACCTATCCATGATACAGACCCCGCCACCCAACCGTTACCCCATACACACTGAGATTCAGACTTTTGACGCAGAGGTGATAAAAGAGGCTGTAAACGTTGAACTAAGCCGCAACGGACAGGTATTCTTCATCAACAACCGCATATCCAATATGCACGAACTGGAGCGCATGATTAAGCGTGCCGTGCCCGATGCCCGCGTGTGCATAGGACATGGACAGATGGAGCCTGCCGAGCTGGAAAAAATTCTTTACGCATTCATAAACCACGATTACGATGTGCTCATAGCAACCTCCATCGTAGAAAACGGGATAGATATTCCCAATGTGAACACCATTATAATAAACCAGGCACAACACTTTGGACTGAGCGACCTGCACCAGATGCGCGGACGCGTGGGACGCGGTAAAAGAAAGGCTTTCTGTTACCTGCTCACCCCGCCACGCGAAAATCTCACCACCGATGCCCGCAGGCGATTGGAGGCGATAGAGAGTTTCAGCGAGCTGGGCAGCGGCATGCACATTGCCATGCAAGACCTTGACATACGCGGGGCAGGAAACCTGTTAGGCGCTGAACAGAGCGGCTTTATTGCCGACCTCGGCTATGAGACCTACCAAAAGGTACTTGCCGAGGCTGTATCGGAACTGAAAGAAGATGAGTTTGCCGACATCCTCCCCGAAGATGAGAACAACAACGACCTTTTTGTAAAGGAGTGTTTTGTGGAGAGCGACCTCGAACTATTGTTACCCGCCGTATATGTACCCGACAGCAACGAACGAATACTGCTCTACCGCGAGCTCGACTCACTCACCACAGAGAAAGAGATTGAAGCCTTTGGCAGAAGACTGCAAGACCGTTTCGGCAAGCTTCCCGACGAGGCTTGTGAACTTATGAAAATGGTGGTGCTGCGTCGCAAAGCACAGGAGATGGGGGTGGAAAAAATCTATCTCAAAGGCGGGCGAATGAACATCTTCTTTGTGGACGGAAAGAAAAAAGCCTTCTACGAGAGCGAACAATTCGGGCACATTCTCTCCTTTGTACACAGCACAGCTTTCACCTGCAGGCTGAAAGAGGGCGACGGACGCTGCATCATCACAGTAGATAATGTAAAGAACGTGGAGACAGCCCTCACCTTCGTTGAAGAGATGCAAAGAAGGGTAAAAATAGGCGCATAAAGATTTTTTTACTATATTCGCCCATCAAACACGGGAAACAACAATTTATAAATATACACTATGAAGAAAAAAACAATCTGTTCGCTGCTTGCAGCCCTGTTTATGACAGGTGGTGCCGTGGCGCAAAACAATGGTGGCATTGATGCCGCAATGTACAAAGAGATTAGCGAAAGTTACAAGCCCACGAGAAGCGAAAAAGCGTTGCAGAACATCCTGTTGGGCAATCCTATAAAAGCCTTGTCGCTCAATCAGGAAAATCTCAATGAGCTGGATACATATTTCAGCCACAGTGTAAATTCAAAGGGCATAACCAACCAGGAATCATCGGGACGTTGCTGGCTTTTTACCGGAATGAACGTGCTGCGTGCAAAGATGATTGCAGAGCAGGATTTAGGCGTGTTTGAATTTTCACAGGTTTATAACTTTTTCTTCGACCAGCTCGAAAAATCGAACCTCTTCCTGCAAGGCATCATAGACACCCGCAAAAAGCCCAAAGATGACCGCGTTGTCGATTGGCTTTTCAAAAACCCGTTGAGCGACGGTGGAACATTTACCGGCGTTGCCGACCTCATTGCAAAATACGGCATTGTGCCCAAAGGGGTTATGCACGAGACATACACCAGCAACAACACCGACGCGTTCAGTTCTCTTCTCAAGAGAAAACTGCGCGAGTTTGGATTGCGACTGCGCGATGCTGCCGACAAGGGAGCAAAGGAGAAGGAGCTGCAGGCTATGAAAAAAGAGCAGTTAAAGGTTGTTTATAAAATGCTTGTACAGGTATATGGCGTGCCACCTACCGAGTTTGAGTGGGCACCCAAAGACGCAAACGGCAAATATCGCGAAGAGCCACAGAAATACACCCCGAAGAGTTTCTATGACAAATTCATTGGCATAGACCTGCAAAACGATTTTGTAATGCTCATGAACGACCCCACACGCCCCTATTGGAAGAGCTATGAGATTGAGTATGACCGCCACGCATACGACGGACACAACTGGCTATATGTAAACCTTCCTTTGGAGGATATCAAACAGATGGCAATAGCCTCAATCAAAGACAGCACAATGATGTATTTCTCTTGCGATGTGGGCAAGTTCCTCGACAGCAAGCGCGGCACCCTCGACATGAACAACTACAACTACGAGGAGCTGTTCGGTGTGGAGTTTGGCATGAACAAATGCGAGAGAATCAGCACATACGACAGCGGCTCATCGCATGCAATGACCTTGAAAGCTGTGGACATCGACAAAAACGGCAATACCGTAAAATGGCAGGTAGAGAACAGCTGGGGCGCAGGCAGCGGCTACCGTGGCACACTGATAATGACCGACGAGTGGTTCGACGAGTATATGTTCCGCCTTGTGGTTGATAAAAAATATGTGCCTGCCAAAGTACTCGACGTGCTCAAGGAGAAACCCACCATGCTGCCGGCCTGGGACCCTATGTTTATGCCCGAGGAGTAAAAAAGAAACACATAGAAACACTCACAACCGCCCCTTTGAGGCGGTTGTTTTTATATCTCTTACAATCGTGTAGGTTGGTGGACATCAAAATTAAAAAGGCTACTGCATTTACCATCGTAAATCAAGTGAAAGACATAAACTACATCAATAAACCGGACACAGATCCAAAACCCGGCGACCAGGTAGTTATATGGAAACACGACAACAAATATTATTTTTACCTTTCCTCCAATAATACAGGAATGAGCAGTGCAAAACAATTAATAGAGGCTTGGCACCGGTGCGAAGTAAACCTAAATTCAAATTAAATTTCAAATCCAAGCACCTTTCCAAAATACGATGAGGGTGACCCAAAAGTAAATAAGGGTTGCCCTCTTATCTTTTCTTCATATAG